>PLGA01000190.1 GCA_003139735.1 Bryobacterales bacterium
GGTCCGCCCCACCGAAGAAGGCAGGCCACAAAAGACGATGGCCTGCCCCACTGTCTAGTGTGGTGTCCGGCGTAAGAGTTGACAACGAGAGGAAGAGCGCGACCAGGGGCGTCCGCCCCACCATGGCTCGATCATGCGTTGTAAGGAATTAGAAGGGACAGGACACTAGTCGGTCTCATGCTTTCACCCACTGCTTTCCGAGGTCCGCCGCCGAGACTGCCGCGGTTGGCTGGAAGCGATTGCCCGCCATGTAGTCCAGCAGCGATTTTCGCAGCGCCGCGGCGCCCGGCCGCTCGCCGTTCAGGTCGATGCCGCATACAGCCAGGCGGCCGGAGCCCACCTTGCACTCATAGAGAAGGCCCAGTTTGTAATTGCGGTTCCAATCGTCGATAGGCTGCACCACGGGATCGAGTTCGCGCGGCAGCGAGTCCAGGTTCAGGGCATGGACGCCGGCGAACAGATCGGTCCACTGGAAATCGCAGTGCGCTTCGGTGGGGAAACCGGCCAGGGCGGGGTGCTTCGCGTCGCACCAGATCCCCAGCATCCACGGCCCGTTGGGGTTCATCAGGCGGTTCCAGAAAATGGGGGTTGTCGAAATCGGCGGGTTGGAAGCGTCCAGGTCCTGCGCCTTCGGCTGGAATAGGACCTTGCCGCCGGCGGCCAGGCGGGCCTCCGCTTCCGGCCATGCGCTGGTGATCAGGACGCCGGCCGATCCGGCCCCGCCGGCGGCGGCGGGGTACAGCCAAAAACTCCAATCGTTTTCGATGCGCTTCCCGCGCAGTCCGACCACCAGCTTGTACCGATGCGGAGCGGGAAGCTTTGAGAGGTCAACGGTCACGCTGCCCAGCGGGATGTTCTTGCCTATCGGAATGCCGCGGGTGGGCCACTCGCCTTTCGCCACCACCGCGCCCGCCGCGTTTTCGATCCGCCACTCGGGCGTAGCTTCCGCCAGCGGAGCCGCGCCGAAGTGCGCCAGTTCCACGTCGGCGTTCAGCGAATCGGCGGTGGTGAACACGCGCTGGCGGAGCCGCGCCAGCGGCACGGTGGGGCCGCAGAATCGGCTGAATTCCTCCGCGGTGGCATAGCCTTTGCTTTCCCAGAAGGTATCGAGCAGCCCGATCAACGCCGTGCCCTGGCCCAGATAGTCGTGCAGGTCGAGCAACTCGACGCCGCTGTAGCTCGGGGTACGCAGGTTGGCCTCGATTTCCTCCTTGTAGCACAGCAGTTGGAACCGCCCGGAGGCGTGCGCCAGTTCTTTATTCTTCTTCAGCAATCCGTGGGCGGCGGCCCAGTCGCGAAAGATCTCGTAATTTCCGGGCCGCAAGTAGCCCTTGAACTTTTCGATCACGCTGAAGTCCGGGTAGGCGCACCATTGCCCAATCTCGTGGCCGAGCGCGGGAACTTCGACGCCGGCCAGCATCCGCTCGTAGTCGTTGCCGAACCAGCCGCGCGCGCCGCGGGCCGGCGTGATGATGTAGTCCGACGCGTACGGCTGCCCGGGACGCGGCCGCACGGGCCGGCCCGTGCCGTCGGTCCACAACCGCCGCGGATCCGCCGCGCGCCACTTCGTTTCCCATCCGGGCAGTTGGTCGATATAGCTTCCGGCGGGCTCGTTGGTGGCGGCGATCAGAAGGAACGAGGGATGGTTGCCGTAGGCNNGCGGCTTCGGGCGGGCACCAGGAGTGGAATCGCATGCCGTTCAACCCCCACGCCTTGCACACGCCGATGATGCGCTTCCACGTGGCGACATCGGTGGCGGGGAAGCCGGTGAGCGGAAAGTCGCCGCCGAAGTGGGTCGCGCGGAGATCGATGACCCGGCGGTTGAGCAGCATGTGAACACCCTCGCGCCGGATCTCGCGCAGGCCGAAAGTGAGATGCCGGACATCGTCCGCCCCGCCGCCCGTGAGCTTCAACGTGAGATGTTCGAGCGCCGGCGTGAACTCGCTCCAGTACTTGGCCTCGGGCCCAAGCGGCGCCTCCAGCTCGGCTTTGCCGCCGGAGGCGTCCCAACTCACGGGCGCGCGGACCGCGCCGGCGATCACCTCGCCGGAACCGGCTTTGCCCGTGGAATTGCCAATTTCGATCCGGATGCGCGCGGTGCGCTTCACGATGTCCGGGTAGACCTGGGCGTCCTCGATCCACACGGGGCTGGTCGCGGCGAGTTCGATCTTCCCCACGATGCCGTTCCACGTGGCGCCGAGGGAGTCGGAAACGCTGTGCCCGTCGGGCCGGTACGGCAGGATCATGCGGTTATCGATGCGGACGCTCAGGCTGCGCTTCCCGGCTGCAAGCGCGCCCAGATCGTAGATGTGGGGCGCCACCAGCGTGCGGCACGACCCGATCTGCTTTCCATCGACGAAGACCGTGGTCTCCCAACGGGTACGCTCGAGCGTGAGGACGATGCGTTTGCCCGACCACACTTCGGGGATTTCCAACTCGCGCTGGTACCAGGCGACCCCCAGGTAGTGTCTCGGGGGCTGCGATAAGTAGGGCATTTCCACGTGGCCGGGTTTCGTGTAGGCCTGATACTGGGGCAGCCGGTCCCACCGCATATCGCGCGGCAGGGCCGCAACCCAGGGCGTATCGACGCCGATCTCGTCGCCATACCCTTGCGCTTGCAGGATGCCCGGCAGGGAGATGCGGTCTTTCAGCGGGCGCGAAAACCACTGCTCTTTGACTCCCGCGTCGGCGCGGTCCAGGGCGAACTCCCACTGGCCGGACAAGGGGAGTACGTCGCGCGGCGCTTGCTCGGGTTCCGGCGTCTGGGCGGGAGATGCGGTAGATAGGGCCGAAAGGCCCAAGAGTTCGAGGAAGGATCGTCGTTGCATGGTGTGCGGCTCGGTGATTGACACCATAATGGTAACCCTTGTCGATGAGTTACAGAGCGGCTCCGCCGCGTTGGCAGGCCACAGAAAACGATGGCCTGCCCCACTATATAGTTAATTCCTGGACACCACGCTAGCTCGCGCCCATGCCCACCAGCACCACTCCGATCAGAATTAGGCCTAGCCCCATGAGCTTCCGCCGCGTCAGCGATTCCTTGAAGAAGATTCGCGCCCAAAGCAGCGTCCAGATGTACCCCAGGGAAACCAATGGGTACAGAATGGAAAGCTGTCCGCCGCGAATCCCCAGAAAGTAGAATACCGACGATCCCAGATACAGGGTGACGCCCAAGCCGAGTTGCGGATTGAGAAAACTGAGCGGGTTCCGTGTGACCTTGGCCGAACCGAACTTCAGAAAGACGGCGCCGAAAGACCCGATCACGGACGCGCCCAGCACCAGCAGCATGGAGTGAATCAACTGTGGCGTCATGCTTTCCCGCCCGATCCCAGGACCGCCACTCCGATCACGATCAGCGCGATGCCGCAGTTCTTGAACAGGTTCGGCGTCTCGCCCAGAAGCGTGTACGAAAGCAGCGTGACCCACACGTAAGTCAGCGCGATAATCGGGTACAGCATGGAAAGCTCGCCCTTCCGCAGCGCCAGCACCATCAGCAGCGTATTCAGCCCGTAAAGCGCGTATCCGCCGATCAGCGGAACATTCGTGACGATCGCGAACAGATTCGGGGTGAAATGGGTCATCCCGATTTTCCCCAGAATTTGCCCCGCCGCTCCCGAAATGGTGCAGAGGAAGACGAGTAAAATGGATTGACGGCGCGCGGCGGCGGCTTCCTGTGCGTGACTGGCGGCGATAGCGCTCAAAGTGAAGACCTCGGAATCTCAGAACAGAATAGCAGGCTTTCCGCTAGAATGAAGATCGTGGACCAGGACGACATTCCAGTGGCTCAGGAAATCACGGCCGTTGCCGCGGGCGAGCGCCCGGAAGCGCCCGATCCCCCCAGGCAATACTCGCAACGCGGTTTTCTAGCCCAGTGGACGGTCACCGTCATCCTGCTCCTGTTCGGCACCACTACCCTGGTGCAGGCTTTCGTCATCCCTACCGGCTCCATGGAAGATACCCTGCTGGTCGGCGATCACCTGCTGGTGGACAAGCTTTCCTACGCGCCCGCCGGTCCTGTCTCGCGTTACCTGCTGCCTTACGACCAGATCAAGCGCGGCGACATCATCGTCTTCCGTTACCCCGTGGATATCTCGCAGACCTTCGTGAAACGCGCCATGGGGGTTCCCGGCGACCATCTCCACCTGCAGGACAAGGCGCTCTTCCTCAACGGCAAGGCGCTTAACGAGCCGTACGCCTATCACAAGACCGAGTACATCGATTCCTATCGCGACAACTTCCCCAACGACCCCAACGTGCCCGTTTCCGAGGGCGCGCACGACATGCTCGCGAACCACGTGCAAGGCGGCGACGTGGTGGTGCCCCCGAATTGTTACTTCGCCATGGGCGATAACCGGGATTCCTCGCTCGACAGCCGCTATTGGGGATTCGTGCCGCGGGATAACATTATTGGCAAGCCGCTGATTGTCTACTGGTCCTATGACGCCTCCACGGAGGACTTATCGAGCCCCGGACTCACCCTCAATCACATGGTCGATTTGATCGAGCACTTTCCAACCAAGACCCGTTGGAAGCGGACCTTTCGGCTGATTCACGGCTATCCGGTAAAATGAACTCGCACCACTATGGTCTGATTCTGGCCGGCGGGCGCGGCACGCGCTTCTGGCCGCGAAGCCGCAAGCGCTCCGCCAAGCAGGTTCTCAACGTCGTCGGCCGGCGCACCCTGATTCAGGCCACCGTGGAGCGCCTCGCGCCGCTGATTCCCCCAGAACGGATCTGGGTCCTCACCAACGGCTACCTGCGCGATACCGTGGTCGGGCAGCTTCCGGAAGTTCCCGCGGGCCAGATACTGGCCGAGCCTGCGCAACGCAATACCGCCCCCGCCATCGGGTTGGCCGCGCACATTCTCCAATCCATCGACCCGGATGCGGTGATGGGCGTCTTTCCCGCCGACCATGTGATCGGCAGGCTGCCGGGCTACCGCGCGGCTGTGAGGGCCGCGCTGAAAGGCGCCGAGGCGGGCAAGCTGATGGTGGTGGGCATCCGCCCGCGCTGGGCGGAAACCGGCTACGGCTACGTGGAATTCCCGCGCGGGACCCAGCCCGGCGGCCGGCTGCCGGTTCCCGTCAAGCGGTTCCATGAGAAGCCCGAGATGGCCAAAGCCCGGCGCTATCTGGCGGCCGGCAATTTCTACTGGAACTCCGGCATGTTCTTCTGGCGCGCCGGCGTCCTGCTCGACGAGCTCCGCCGGCGCCTGCCCAAGACCGCCACGCTTCTAGCCGCGCTCCCGCCCTTCCGCGACCCCCATTTCGCCGCCAGCCTGAAGCGCTCCTTTCCGCTGTGCGAAAACATTTCCATCGATTTCGCCGTGATGGAGAAAGCCGGCAACGTGGCCGGCATTCCGGCTGGCGAATTCGGCTGGAACGACGTGGGAAGCTGGAACGCCGTCTACGAACTCCTGTCCCATGACGCCCACGGCAATGCGGTCGCGCCGCATGTGCTATGCCTGGATTCCCACGACAACCTGGTGGACGCCGGCGCCAAAATGGTGGCTCTTCTGGGCGTCAGCAACACTATCGTGGTCGATACCCCCGACGCTCTCCTGGTCGTCGGCCGCGACCAGGCCCATCGAGTCGGTGAGGTCGTGAAAGCCATCGAGAAACTCAAGCGCGAGGATTTGCTGTAGGAGACGGTGTGCTTAGGTGTGAAGGATCTCGTTCCGATGCCGAATATCACAGGCAACAATGCGCTCATCCCGACCGAAGTCATCGAGCGAAGGATTCTTTGGGTCCGTGGACAGAAGGTTATGCTCGATGCGGACCTGGCTGCGCTCTACCAGGTGTCGACGAGCGCCCTCAACCAGGCGGTCCGTCGCAATTTGGATCGATTCCCCGGAGATTTCATGTTCCAACTGAATGCAGAGGAGCTTGGGATTTGGAGGTCACAATCTGTGATCTCCAATCCGGCGGCAAGAATGGCCCTCCGCAGAAGCCCCTACGCCTTCACCGAGCAGGGCGTTGCGATGCTCTCCAGCGTCCTCAAGAGCAAGCGCGCCGTCCAAGTGAACATCGCCATCATGCGCGCCTTCGTACGGCTTCGGCAAATGCTTGCGACACACAAGGACTTGGCCGAGAAGCTGCAGGCCATGGAGCGCAAGTACGACAAACGGTTTAAGGTGGTGTTCAAAGTGTTGCGGCGACTCATGGCGCCGCCTCTGGATAGTCCCAAGCGTCCCATCGGCTTCGTCCCCGGTACGCGCAAGTGACTCCATCTCCCCTTGAGATTCGTTATGCGTAAACTCAAACATGCCGAAGTGCCCCCGGGGCCTCCCGCGAAGGCCCAACAAGCCAGCCGCGGCGGGATTGCCCGCACTGTTCGTGACGGCCTGCAGCTACTTGCGGCCTCCGAGACCTACGCGCGTCTGCGCCAGCTCCGGGGCAAGGTTCGCTTCACNNCGCCAGCTCCGGGGCAAGGTTCGTTTCTCGCGCACGGCGGCCGGGTTGAAGGCCGACCGATAATCGCGTCGCTTGGTCCCCGCCTACTTCGCAATCCCCTGCTCTACCATCCACTGGCCCAGCTTATCGGCCCACCAGGAATGGATGATCGCGCCCGGATGCCCCGTGCCGCCCACCAGAATCTTTTCCGGCCTGGTTTCGGCGCCCGCATAAGTGACGTTCAGTTGGGCAATCCCCGCCCGCCGCATATCCGCCGTCACGCGGCGGTAGGTTTCGGGGTCGGGACCGCCGTCCCATAACGTCGCCACCAGCAGGCGGCCGTGCGCTCCTTCCACCAACTGGTTCATTTGCGCAAGCAAAAGAGACGTCGCCTCCGCGCGCTGCTTTTCCCGGTTTGCCAGCCGCACCCGCAACTCCGTTTGATGCAGCAGCGTGATCAGGGCCGATTGTTCCTCAAGCGGCCAGGCGGAAACCACGAAAGGCGGAAACGTTTCGAGCTTGCCGTCCCGCACCTCCACATGCGGCGGTGAAAACCGCTCTCCGCCGAATGCCCGAAACGCCTCCAGCATGGAGGAGGTCAGAACGTTGCGGTCGGCGTGGAACGGAAGGAACCCATAGATCACCAGCGCCGGCTGGATCCCCTGCGCCATCGCCTCCCGCAGCAAAACCAGGGATTGATAGGTTCCATAACCCGGCACGCCGAAATCACGGATGCGCAACTGCGGGAATCGCTGCTGGAGCTTCCGNNGTCATGGGCTCGTGAGCGCCTTCATCGGCGGGATGCACCCCGGGATTGTTCCGCCAGCCCAGAACCGGATCCGGCATGGCCCAGCCGATATACTGCGCGGCGCTGATGGAGAACGCGCGCGCGTGCGCCATCCGCGCAATCGCTTCGCCCAAACCAAGAACCAGCGCCGCGGTCAGCGCGATTGTCAGGGACCACAACGCGGCCTTCGAACGCACTACGATTTCCCCGGTCCCGGGCGCACGCCCATTCAGACCACGCTCTTGGCCGCGGCTTCGCGAACGCTGCGCAATGGCGCGTCCTCCAGACGTTTGCATTCCTGAAANNACCCACAGCACGGCGGCCATGCGCCCCGTCAGGGCCCCCAGAATAATCAGAACAATCCGCTCGGGCCGCTCCAGGAAACCGACTTTGCACTTCGGAATCGTATTCTCGGCCCGCGCCCGCGTGTAACTCACCATCACCGAGCCGGTCATCACGATGGCCGTCAGCACGATGTAGAAAAAGCGGTTGATGGAAGCGTAATAGACCAGCAGGCCCATGTACAATCCCAAATCCGAGTAGCGGTCGATCACCGAATCGAAGTAGCCGCCGAAGCGCGTCACTTGTTTGGTGGCCCGCGCCACGCGCCCGTCCACCATATCGAACAGGCCCGCGCAGATCACCACCACGCCGGCCCACCGGAAGTACCCTATGGCGAACAGCCAGGCCGCGCCGATATTGATCAACAGGCCGATGAACGTGAGGACATTGGGATGGATTCTGGACAGCGCCAGCCAGCGGACAATCCGGTCGATGATCGCGCCGAAAAACAGTCCGATCCCGCGGCTGGCAGTCATACTCTACTCGGCGATGGCATCGTGGATGGTGGTCAGTTTTCGGATTTCGAGCTCCTTGATCCCTCCGGGGCTCTCTACCCGAACCGAGTCGCCTTCCTGCTTGCCGAGCAGCGCCCGGCCGATCGGGCTGGTGGTAGAGACTTTCCCGTTCGCCGCGTCGGCCTCCTCCGTCGTCACCAGGCGGTAGGTGACCTCTTCGTCGCGTTTTACGTCCAGCACGACGAGGGTCGAGCCGAGGCCTGCCCGATCGTGCGGAATCTTGGAGAAGTCGATCATCGACATCTCCGCCAGCCGCTGTGTTAACTGGTTCATGCGGGCATTGACGAAGCCCTGCCGTTCCTTGGCGGCGTGAAATTCGGCGTTCTCGCTAAGGTCCCCGTGCGCCCGAGCCTTCAGAATTTCCTTCGGAAGCTCATTGCGCAACTCATATTCGAGCGCCGTAATCTCGTCCTGCAGCTTCTTCTTGATGTCCATGAACCCAGAACAGCCTCCGTCACATTATAGCCGAGAGCATCTAGCTCCGAATAATCTCGTCGGCCACGTCCGCCGCCGCCCGCATCTCCCTCACATCGTGCACGCGGACGATATGCGCCCCGCCCAGTATGCTGGCTGCCACCGCCGCGGCGGTCGCGAACCAGGTCTCCTCCACCGTGGCGTGCGCCAGGAAATCCTTCCGCGACGGGCCCACCAGAATGGGCAGATCCAAACCCGCCAGCTCCGCCAGATGCCCCAAAATCAGCGAATTCTGCTCCTTCCGCTTGCCGAATCCAAGCCCGGGATCGACCGCCATGCGCGTCCGGTCCACGCCGTCGTGGCGCGCGCGGCCGACGGCCGCGTCCAGGTCGCGCGTAATGGCCGCCATGACGTCGGGCAAGGGCCCCAGCTTCGCCCACGTCTCCGGCCGCCCCCGCATGTGGTTCAAAACCAGGCCGGCATCGTACTTTGAAACCACCCGCGCCAGGTGCGGCTCGAAGGTAAGCCCCGAAGGATCGTTGATAATCTCGGCCCCCAGCTCCAGCGCGCGCTCCGCCACTTCCGCCTTGTAAGTGTCTACCGAGATGGGAATCGTCAGACGGTCTTTCAGGCGTTTGAGCACCGGAATCAACCGGCGCAGCTCCTCCGCTGCCGAAATGCGTTTCGAGGCGGGGCGCGTGGATTCCGCCCCGATATCGATGATATCCGCCCCCTGTTCCTCCATCTCGAGGGCGTGCGCGAAGGCGCGGTCGGGGTCGGAATACTTTCCGCCGTCCGAAAACGAATCGGGCGTCACGTTCAGCACGGCCATCAGCGCGGTCCGCTCGCCCAGCCGGACTTCGTGCTGCTTCAGCTTCCAAAAGAAGAGCTTTCTCACTTCTACGAGTCTCGCACGCCCGGCCGCCGCGTTCAGCGAATTCGTACCGTCTCCATGCCTAGCAGCGCTCCCAGCTTCTCGATCTTCGAGGCAATATGCCCCACTCCAACCGCGCAGTGGTGCGCCGGCCCTTGGGCGTTCCACTCGTTAATGAACCGCCGCGCCCCCATGCCGAACCGGTACCGGCTGTTCGTGTTGCCGATCTCCAGAATCGGCCCAGGTACCGAATCCGCCTCCGCCGTCAACAGTTTGAGTTTCCCGCCGCCTTCCACCACCGAAAGCAGCGTCACCGGACNNGTGTTGCCGATTTCGAGAATCGGACCGGGCACGGATTCGCCTTCGGCCGTTAGCAGCTTCAACTCTCCGGCCGCCGTCTCCACTACCGAGAGGAGCGTGACCGGTCCGTGTTTCACCGACATCTCGACCGCCAGCCCCCGGCCCACCTTGCCGTGGTAGACCGCGAGCGGTCGCACCTTGATCTTGCCTTCCGCGATCGCCAGGTGCCCCGGACCGTCGTGGCCCATCAGCACCACATCGTCGGCATAGTCGGTTGCGTAATACTCCGTGAAGGAGCCGCCGGCGCCGAACGCGTCCATGATCTTCATCGCCTGCGCGTTCTTCACTTCGTATTCGCCCGCCACCGGAATGCCGCGGGACGTCAGCAAGCTGGTCCCCAGGATGATGGAGCCGATCGCGTCCTCGTTTCGCGCGTTGCCCGAGCCCGCGTAGTAATAGGCCATCGACCCCAGCGCATGCTGCCGCACCAACCGGTCCAGAGCCACCGAGGTTCTGGCGGCCCGCTCCAGCTCTTCGCGGGAACAGCCCTCCTGGACGTCGAACGCCTGGAAGAAATGCGCCACGCGGTCCTCCGTCTCCGCCTGGGAAACCTCCTCCCGCAGCGCCGCCAGTTCGTCCACTTCCACAATCTCGATGTGCCCCCCGAAACCGGCGCACTCAAGCGTCAGGTCCGAATAAACGTCCAGCATCCCTCCGTAATAGTGGCCCATCAACCCCAGGCGATTGTGCTCCATCGCGTGAGCCACGCGCGCCGCATCCAGCCACTCGTCGATTTCGTTCCACGCAACCGGGTCGTTGTCCAGCATCCCGGTAATCTGGAAGAAGGGGATGTTCGCGCGCCGGAACACATTGGAAATCTCCGGAACCGGGCAGGCCTGGCACCACGCCAGCCACTCGCCCGTCATCTTTCCGCGATCGGTCATGGCGTTGAAGGACGCATAGTCGATGGCCGCCCCTGGTGAGAGATTCAGGACGATCACCGGCGCTTTCGCCCGCCGCACCACCGGCAGCACCGTCGACGAAAGCGCGTACGTGGCGACGTGCAGAAACAGCAGATCGATATCCGCCCGGCGGAATGCGTGTCCCGCTGCCACGGCCTTCTCCGGGCTGTCGATCAAGCCCAGGTTCACCACATCCACGCCCGGCCGCCCCAGCCGTTCCGCCACGCGGCCGGCATAGTCCGTCAGCCTCCGCTCGAGCCCCTCGAACTGATCCCAGTACGCCTCCAGCCCGATGGCAAACAGCCCAACACGCAGATTATCGTCGGAAACCGAGGACTCCATAGTGCAAGGTTACATCCATATGTGTCATCCTTGCCGTGTTAGGTGGGGCATGCTTTAGCTTGCCGTGTTTTGCCCAGCCCGAAGGGCGAAAGTTCCTTTCCCATGGCGCAAGCCATGGGAAAGACGGGTATCCGTGAAGCCCCTTAACGGGCGGAAGAGTGGGGCAGCCTTTAGCGTTGCCCAGCCCGAAGGGCGAAAGGCGAAAGACCGCCGCCCCCTCACCGCTCCGCCATCCGCACCGTCCCCGCCAATGCCGTGCTCCGCGAAGACCCGCCCACGTACACCCGATACTCCCCCGCCAACACTTCCCACCCGTCCCTCTCCACATTAAAGACCGACAAATACAACGGATCCACCTCCACCTTCACCACCTTGCTTTCGCCCGCGGCTAATGGAACCTTCTCCCAAGCCACCAGCCTCCTGGGCGGCTCGCCCGCGTTCGCCGGCAACCCAACGTAGACCTGGGCCACCTCCGCGCCGGCCGCTCTCCCGGTGTTCTTCACGGTAAAGGTCACCGTCACGTTCTGGCCGGATGCCGCGGCCTTGAGCTGCGAATATGCGAACGTGGTGTAGGAAAGCCCGAAGCCGAACGGAAATAGCGGCGCCTTGTTCTCCGCGTCGAACCACTTATAGCCCGTCTTCAGACCCTCCGTATAGTTGACATCGAAAGGCGCGGGCGTCCGGCCGGCGAGTCCCTCCAGAACCGGATGCGGCAAGTCCTCCTCGCTCTTCGGAAACGTCACCGGCAACTTGCCCGAAGGGTTGACGGAGCCGAAAAGGATGTGGGCCGCCGCCTCGCCGCCGCGAATCCCCGGATACCAAACCTCCAGCGCGCCGCTCACTTTGTCGATCCACGGCATGGTCACGGGACCGCCCGTCTCCAACACCACGATCGTATGCGCATTCGCCGCCGCCACGCGGCTGACCAACTCATCCTGGTTATCGGGCAGCGCAAGGCTCGCCACGTCGCGCCCCTCGCTCGTGTGCTGGTTTACGAACACGATCGCCACTTCCGTCGCCGCCGCCAGTTTCGCCGCCGAGGCGGGGTCCGTCCCCGCATCGTAGGACACCTTGGCCCCGGCCGCCTTTTCGCGGATCGCCTGTAGCGGCGCGGATGGCTGCCACACCGCGCCGCCGCCCGCCACGGGATTGCCGCCGGCCGCATCCACCTGGTCCGATCCTCCTCCCGACATCACCCCCACATCCGCGTGCGACCCAATCACCGCGATCGACTTCACCGCGCCGGCCCTCAGCGGCAATTGCCCGTTGGCGTTCTTGAGCAAAACCGCGCTCTGCTCGGCCACCTGTTGCGCCACTTCCGCGCCGGTGAACGGGTTGACCGGATGAACCGAGGGAGGATTATCGAAGACCCCCACAGCGAACTCCGTCCGCAAAATCCGGTGGACCATATCGTCCAGTCGAGCCGTCGGAGCGTCGCCCTTCTCCAAGGCCGCCTTGAATGCGTCGCCCAGGTACCTGCCGGTGGGCATCTCCTGATCGAAGCCCGCCAGAACCGATGGAACCGTGCTATGCGCGGCGCCCCAGTCCGACATCACCCACCCCTTGTATCCCCAGGCTTTCTTCAACACATCGGTCAACAGGTAAGGGCTCTCGCAGGCGTACACGCCATTCAGTTTGCTGTAGGCGCACATGACCGTCCCCACATCCGATTCCTTGATGGCGATCTCGAATGCCAGCAGATCCGTCTCCCTCAGCGCGCGCTTGTCCATGTTGGCGCTGTAAACCATCCGGCCGTTCTCCTGGTCATTGACCGCATAGCGATTGATATTGCCAATCACGAACTGGTCCTGCGTGCCCTTCAGCGCGCGGCCGAGCATCTTGCCGATTAAGATCGGGTCTTCGCTCCAACACTCGAAGTTGCGCCCGTTGCGAGGTTCGCGGATCAGATTCGCGGTGCCGCCAAGGGACACGTTGAAGCCCAAGTCGCGGGCCTCCTTCCCAATCAGCGCCCCATACTCGTATGCCAGCTTCACATCCCAGGTGGCGCCGGCCGCCAGCGATGAAGGCAGCGCCGTGGCGTAGCGGCCCCGCTTCCCCGTGTTCGCCACGCCGGATCTGCCATCCGTCATCTGGAAATCCGGAATTCCCAGCCGCGGAATGCCCGGAACAAAACCGGCGCCGCCCAGCGACTGCGTGGGTTGAGGCGTAGCCTGCCCCGCATAAGCGCTGCCTCCGTGGACCAAACCCAGTTTCTCGTCGAGGGTCATCTGCTCCATCACGAGGTCCGCGCGCCGGTCCGGCGGCAGGCTCTTGTCCATCCACGGACCGCTCGGCGCCGCGCCCATCGCAAGCATCGCCGCCGTCCCCAAGACCACGAGCCGCTTCGTCATATCTTCCCACCCCACGAAGCGTGATGTAACATGGAGTGCGCCGTGTGTCAATGAAGTGGGGCGGGCGCTTTCGCCTGCCAACAGGGAAGCAAGTGTCACCCATTACAATAACCAAACCGCCAGTCAATGATCCGGTGGCCAGCGTCCTCGCGGTCGATCTTGGCGGCCGGCGGCTCGCCGCCCTGGACGCATCGCTAGCAGTCCTAGAACCACTAGGTCCAAAAAAGTTCCCGAAATATTTCAAAAAAAGCACACCGCCCATTTGACACGTGCTACCTTTACCAGCAGCGGTGTAACGAATTCGTGCGGGATTCAACAAAGCCACTGTCGGATTTTCCCCCAATGTCTGTTCGTGGTCGCTAGATCCTGCGAGAATGTAACGGGAAATCGGGCCAAGCCACGCTCTCTCAATCTCGGGCTGATGGCTATTCGGATAAAAAGGTACGTCGACTGCGAGACAGAACGGTTGGCTGAAGGTCTGGGTACGAATTGCCTCTAGACTTCTAGGCAAGGGCGACCGGAAAGTCGCCGCGGTGTTCGGTTCGAGCCCGGCGGCCTGCCACAGCGTTGCACTGCACGTCCATCGGGGCGCCCCCGGCATTCCGCTCTGGCTGTTCTCCACTTCCGCCCCGCTCCCCGAAACCGCCGCGCTCTGCGAACGAGTGGTGGTCCGCCGCAACTCCGTGGCGCTGTTCTTTCAGGCGCAGCGGGAGCTTTGGCGTCATGCGGTCGCGATCACCGCCGGCGCGTGGACCGGCAAGCGCGGCAGCCGGGTTTTGAAACTGGCGCCGCTCCTCGTCCCGCCGTTTCGGGCCGTGTTCGCCAACTCCAGCGGCGATTTCTTGTCCGCCACGCCCGCCAGCATCCTGCGCCACTGCCAGCACCGGTTGCGCGATGACCTTTGCTCGGCCGTCTGCTCCCTCAGGTTGGCCGCGTGGGCGGTCGGATGCCGCATACGATTGGCCGTCTGCTTCGTCAGAAAGGCCGCGTGGGCGGTCGGATGCCGCATACGATTGGCCGTCTGCTCCCTAAGATTGGCCGCGTGGTCTGTCGGTTGCCGCCTGAGATTGGCCGTCTGCTTCGTCAGAAAGGCCGCGTGGTGGGTCGGATGCCGCGTAAGGTCGGCTGGATGCCGCATCGCGCCTCTGCGGCTGTTTTCCATCCTGCTGAAATGGTGCGGGTATCCCGACCGGCGCCTGTTCCACCGCTTGCACGGAGTCGAGACTTTGCACCCTGCTCAAGTTTCCGCGAGCGGTTTCGGAGTGGCGTCGTACGTTTCCCCTGGGCCGGACTGGAACGGCCCTGCCTTGGAGCGGTTCGCCTTGGCCAGCACCGCCCGCTGGATTGCCTGGAGCCGGTTTCCCGACGTTCCCGTCGCGCACTTGTTGCCGCTCTTCGCCGGCCAGCGCACATTCGCCGTCTCCCGCCAGGATCGTCACCGCCAGTGGCGCCTCCCGCTGTTCGCCACGGCCGCCTTCCGGGCCTTGCAGCAGGGCGAGGCCAGCCAGGTTCTGGCGCCCCTCTCGGGGACCATCGTGGTGGATCGCGGCAAGCTGCTCGCGCTTGGCATCCCGAAATGCAAACTCGCGTGGACCGCCTGGCTGCTCCTTTTTTGGAAGGCATCCGCCGCCGGATGGCGTTCCTACAGCATGGGGTCGCCGCAGCCCGTCGGTCAGGAGCCGGATTACCCCATGGAGGAGCGCGCCTTCCTGTTCCACGTTCTCACCGGCCGCGCGCTGCGCCGGTTGGGGCCCAGTGAGCCCAATCTCTCCCGCGGCAACGTCGCTTTCGCCCCCGGACAGTCCCTCGTAGAGCGCGGCAGCGGCCGCCTGAGGGTCCTGGTCGTCTCGCCCTTCCTGCCGTATCCCCTTTCCCACGGCGGCGCCGTCCGCATGTTTAACCTGTGCAAAGCCCTGGGGCGCCGCGTCGATTTCGCTTTGGTCGCCATCCACGAATCCCGGGAAATCGTGCATTACGACAAGCTTCGCGAGATTTTTCAGGAAGTTCGCGTGGTCGATATGGACGAGCCCGTCTCACGCAACGCGCGCTTGCCGGGGCAGGTCCGCCAGCACCAGTCGCAGAGTCTGCGCGAGACCGTCGCGGACCTCGCCGCGGACTGGCGGCCGGATCTCCTGCAAGTCGAATTCACGCACATGGCGGAATTCCGGGATGCCGCGCCGGATACGCCGGCCATCCTCGTCGAGCACGATCTCACCTTCAGCCTGTACCGCCAGCTCGCCGAAAGCAGCGGATCCCAGGAAGCCCGCCGCGAATACGAGCGTTGGCTGGAATTCGAGCGCCGCTGGCTGCGGACCTACGATGCCGTATGGACCATGTCCGAAGAGGACCGTTCGGCCGCCATCCGCGAAGGCAGCCAGCCGGATCTCACCTTTGCCATCCCGAACGGAGTGGATGTCTTCCGGTTCCTGCCCGAGGACCGTCCCGCCGCCGCTCCCGAGATCCTCTTGGTGGGCTCGTTCCGCCACCTGCCCAACGTTCTCGCCTTTGAAAAACTGCGCACTGAGATCATGCCGCGCGTCTGGAGCGTCTTCCCCGGCGCCGTCGCGCGCGTGGTGGCGGGACCGGATCATGAATGGTTCTGGCGCAAGCTGGCCCCCAAGGGCTTGCCGCTCGATAGCGACCCCCAGATCGTGGTCCACGGCTTTGTCGAAGATCTCCGCCCGCTCTATGCCAGAGCCTCCGCGGTTGCGGCGCCGCTCGAAGTCTCGGCCGGCACCAACATCAAGGTGCTGGAAGCGATGGCCTGCGGCAAAGCCACGGTGACCACCCCGGCCGGCTGCGGCGGCCTGGGACTCCGCGACGGCCATGAGGCGCTGATCCGCGACGATTGGGCGGCCTTCGCCGGCGCTTTGTGCGAAGTCCTTTCCGACCCATCCCTGCGCGCCCGCATCGGCCGCCGGGCGCGCCTGGCCGCGGAGCGCCGCTTCAGTTGGAGCGCCATCTGCAACGAAGCCTACCAGAGCTATCTGGATGTGCTTGAGCGCCACAGCGCCCGCGCCCCCCACGCCGCCGTCGGCGATTGAACTCTACCGGCGGTACGCTTGTTTCCTGTGTTCCAACGTGTAGATGGTGATGGCTTTGGCCTTTACGTCCGCTTCGTACAGTATCCGGTAGTCGCCGCTTCGAAGCCGATAGGCGATTGAGCTCCCCCTCAGCTTCTTGTATCCAACGGGGTATGGTCCATTGAAAAGGGCTTCCATCTTTCGCGCAATCCGGTCGGCGGTCACGGCATCCAGTTTGTCCATGAACCCGACGCTCCTCCTCGTGCTACGAACCGCCCATTTCATGCGCGGCGGTATTTCTTAAGCAGGGTTTCCAGGGGCGTTGTCGGCTCGTGCCGATGCAACTCAATTGCCGCCAAATCCATCGCGTCCTCGTCCATCGCCGCTCGGGGATTTGCAGCCTTGCGGCGGATGCCGGCCTCGGCCTGAGCCTTGGTCTTGCCCGTAGCGTACTGTCCCGGCGTCAGCTCAACGGCCACCCAAGTGCCGTTCGGCAACCGGCCGCTAAGAAATGGAATCGTGCTTTGGCTCTTCGCGCCCATCCTGTCTTCAGCCTACATCAAAAGCGCCCGCGCGCGCGGCCGCCCCTCGACCCGTCTACAATACATCTTATGATCGCTCTCCTCCGCGGCCTGCTCATCGAAAAGCATCCCAACCAGGCCATCGTCGAAATCGGCGGCGTCGGCTACGACGTCACCATTCCCGTATCCACCTTCACACGCCTGCCCGATCCTGGAGTCGAAGTCCGCTTGCGCATCCATACCCACGTGCGCGAGGACGCACTCTCCCTCTACGGCTTTCTCACTCAGGATGAAAAGTCCCTGTTCGAGAAACTCATCGGCGTGAGCGGCATAGGGCCCAAGCTGGCCGTGACCATTCTGTCCGGCTTGGCCGCGCCGGATTTGATCGGCGCCATCCGGCGAGGCGAAGTCGATAAGCTGGTGCGCATTCCCGGCATCGGCAAGAAGACCGCCGAACGCATGGTCCTGGAGCTGCGCGAGAAAATGCCCGCCGCCGTCGGCGAGGAGCAGGCCACCCCCGCCGGCGCGCTTTCCGCCATCGACCAGGACGTCCTTTCCGCCCTGCTCAACTTGGGCTGCGCACGCCAAAACGCCGAAGCCGCCGTCCGCAAAGCCAAGGCCGCCGGTGGGCCCGCCGAGTTTGAACCGCTCTTCCGGCGCGCCCTCGAACTGGTACGCTAAGCTGGTAGCACATGCCAGACCGGGAACTGGTTTCCGGCGCACGCCAAGCCGAAGATCTGCAATTTGAGGCGAGCCTCCGCCCGCGCCGCCTGTCCGACTTTACCGGCCAGGCCAAGCTCAAGGAGAACCTCGGCATTGCCATTGAGGCCGCGCGCTTGCGTGGCGAAGCCATGGATCACGTGCTCCTCTACGGGCCTCCCGGGCTCGGCAAGACCACCCTTGCCGCCATCATCGGTGAAGAGCTCGAAGTGCAGTTCACCTCCACCTCCGGTCCGGTGCTCCAAAAGAAGCTCGACCTTACCGGCATTCTCAGCAATATCCGCGCTCGCCAGGTGTTTTTCATCGACGAGATTCACCGCCTCTTCCCCGACGTGGAAGAGATGCTCTACTCCGCGCTGGAGGATTTCCGCGTCGATATTCTGGTGGGCGCTGGCCCCGGCGCGCGCACCCATTCGCTGCCCATGCCCAAATTCACCGCCATCGGCGCCACNNCCCCTGCGCGGCCGCTTCGGTCTGGTCCTCCGCCTGGACCCTTACAACGTAGACGAGCTGCAAACCATCGTGAATCGTTCGGCCGGCCTTCTTTCAGTCGAGATCGAGCCCGGCGCGGCGGAAGAAATCGCGCGCCGCTGCCGGGG
>PLGA01000617.1:0-6746 GCA_003139735.1 Bryobacterales bacterium
GGGACATTGGGAGGTGTGGGAACGTGAATGGGTCGGCGCCCGATGGTCTCGGCCACTCCATGCGTTCAAGTTTAGAATCGAGCAGACCGACGGAAGGTCGTGAGGCTCCCTCTATCAATCCAACAGCGGACGCAAGGTCGTGACCTTCGCCTTCGCAGATGAAGGAAGATCCCCCCATATCATCCTGCTCGTCGGACCTTGCCTCGATTGTGCGCTTCACTTAGTCTCCAGTCGAATCCCAGGTAGATTCTATGCAGCAGAAACCAGCAGCGCAGAAAAAGGTCTTCAAACGAGAATGTGCCGATGAGATAGTCTCCTTCATGTCGGCCATTCCGATAAGTAGGTTGCCAGACGATAAACTGCATGTGATCTGTTTTCTCCCTCTACGCTTATTTGGGCTTCGGAGGCAATCCGCCATGGTCTTGTTGTCTGTTCCAAAGTGCACACGCCGCGAGGCTCACCGCCCGGCAATCGCAGGCGGCCACGATCCCAACGGTGGTTGCGAGATGGGCGACCGCGTCCATCAGGGTTGCTCCTCGGGGTCCGCCTTCGGCAGAGGCCACCCCAACAGAGCGCCCACTGTTTTTTGGACATCCAGCGCTGAAACAGATGGGGGTGGACGAGATCTACCGGGCGTTCTCGGCAAAGGCCGCAAGGAACGCTGTCTTCCACTATGGAAGGACACGGCGGCCGATCCGCGCGCATGGCTAGCTGCTAGGGATCCGGGGGCGGCTTTCCGTGCCTGAACTGTTTGTCAATGCCGAGGGATCTGCAATGTCTCGGGCGGGCTTCGAGTAAGCGGCCTGCATTCTTTGCCGGCATTGGTGGTCGGTTCACTGCTTCCAGAGTGCTGGCGTACCGCCGGTCCGAGGCTCTGACGCAACCGCTCGACAGCATCGGGCGTGAAATCCAGGGATTCAGGGGCGTGGATAACCCTCCTCTCGACGACCGGGTTCTGGGGCAACTGAAATGTTCCAGTTACCTCTCGCGCCCAGCCCGCGGTAATTCACCAGCTCGATCCCGTTGCGCTCCACGGCTTCCCGCACTTCGCGCGAGACCAGAGCTTCGAGTTCGCGCTCCCGGCTCTCCTTCAAGCGTGTCCGCGCGTTGCGCAGGGCTTCGCCGCAGCGGCCGGGATGGCACATCAACTCCGTACTGCCTTCCGGAAGGGCGCCGATCAGGTCGACCAGTTCGGCCGTGCGGAATCGGCCCGTGATCTGGAAGCCCGCGAAATGGCCGGTGGTCTTGCAGCCATGTCTCGCCAGGACGCCCTGGAACCGCGGGCGCAACAGGCCCAACGCGCGGCTGGTCAGGCGCTTCAACGGCGGAACGGGCAGCGCGTTGAGGGGAAAATCGAACGGCCGGCGCACCCAAACGATGCCGAACTCCTGGCCGATCCGAGCCACGGCGTCGAGAACCGGCGGCGCCAGGTGCGTGTGCTTATGGGTATCGAGATGCGTGGGGCGCACTCCGGCGTCCACGATGCGCCGGACCTGGGCGCGCAACTCGTCGAACACGCGGATCTGGCGGCGGGCCATGGCCGCGAGCAGTTTCGCGACGGTCGGCGGAAGCGGTTGGCCGGTCAGCGTCGAACGCCCTCCCACCAAGACCAGGTGCGCGCCGATATCGAGGGTGGGAGTCTCGCGCGCCAGCCGCACGGCGTCTTCGAACGCGGCGCCGTTGGCCATCAACGTGGTCGCCGTGAGGATGCCGTGGAGGTGGGCTTCCACAATCCCCTGGTTCACGTCAGGCGTGAAGCCGAAATCGTCGGCGTTGACCACCAGTTGTTTTCGGAAGCTCAAAATAGCGTCAGCCGGATGGTCAGGAACTTCTTGGGATTGGCGCGCATGTCCTTGGCGAGCGACTGAAATTCGCGCGTCGCGCCGTTGAGCGAATCGAAAAGGGCCGGGTTCACCATCAACTGGCCCAATGTGCCCTGGCCGGAATTCATCTTGTCGACGGTGAGGTTCAGCTTGGCCGCCAGTTCGTCGAGCTTCTGGTAAAGCTGGTCGTCCTTGACCAGTTTCCCGGCCGTGCCCTTGCCGGCGTTGACGTCCGCGACCAGCCCATGAATCTCGTCGATGGTCTGCTTGGCCTCATCGTAGAGGGCCGGATCTTTGAGCAGCTTGCCCGCGGTACCCTGGCCGGCCTGCATGTCGGCCAGCATGGTATCGATGCGTTTGATGGGCGCACGAATTTCTTCATACAACGACGGGTCATAGATCAGCTTGCTGAGGGTACCGCCGCCGCCGCGCACGTCCGCCAGCAGTTTCTGGCCTTCGCCGGCGATGTCGTTAAGCCGATTGTAGAGTTCCTCGTCCTTGATGAACTTCCCGAGATTGCCGTGGCCTTGTTCCACCCCCTGGAGCAGCCTGTCCAAGCGGTCCACGAGGGATTGGAACCCTCCCATGAGGTTGGCGGTCTGGGCCATCAATTCCGGGATGTCCTGCGCCTGCAGGCTAGCCACCTCACCGCCTTCCTGCACATGCTCCGAGCCGCGGCCCTTGGTGATGTTGATGAACTTATCGCCCAGCAGATTGGACGCGGCGATGCCCGCCACCGAATCCACCGGGATGTCGGACAGGAATTGCCGTTTCACGAGCATGTCGAACTCGATGGTGCGCTTGGGGTCGCGCGAACCGGTGAGTTGCAGCTTGTCCAGGTAGCCGATGGCGATGCCGTTCAGCCGCACCGGCGTGCCCTCCACCAAACCGGAGGCGTCGTCCATGTACGTGCGCAACGTGGCGTTGCGCGTGAAGATTCCTTTCGAGCTGGTGAGCAGGAAGACCAGAACGAACAGAATGATAAATCCGCC
The DNA here is from genome assembly GCA_003139735.1 of Bryobacterales bacterium. Taxonomy (GTDB): domain Bacteria; phylum Acidobacteriota; class Terriglobia; order Bryobacterales; family Bryobacteraceae; genus BOG-224. The sequence goes on from PLGA01000617.1 coordinate 2,816, forward strand.
GCCGGCCAGGATTCCGACCTTCAGCTGCGACCATTGGATTTTGCGCCGGTCCGCCATGATTAGTTCCGCCGCTTCACGAATCTGGAAATATAAGGGTCCGTGGACGCTTCCAGCAGTTCCTGACCGCCTTCGAAGATCAGCCGGCCTTCCTGAAGCACCATGAATGTCGTACTCAAGTCCTGCCCGCCGCCGTGGCGGGCGAGTTCCAACCGCCCTTGTTCCGAATTGTAGCGGAAATTCGCCATCAGGTTGCCGTCCTGATAACGGTAGGTCACCATCAGGGTGGTGGTCTTGGCCATGTCCCTCTCTTTGATGAGCAGCGCCATGATGGTGTGGGCGGTGATGGGGTCGAGACCGGCGGTGGGCGAATCGTAGAGGATCAGGGGCGGCGCGGTCACTACGGCGCGCGCGATGGCGGCGCGCCGGCGCATGCCGCCCGAAAGCTCGGACGGGAATTTCTCCAGCGTGCCGCCCAGTTCGACGAAATCGAGAGCCTGCGCCACCCGGAGATGGACCTCCTGCTTGGGGCACTTCACGGTTTTCTGGTTCCGCAACGGGTACGCCACGTTCTCCTCGATAGTCAGGGAATCGAACAGCGCGCTCTCCTGGAAGAGCATGCCCATCCTGGCGCGAACGTCGAAGAGATCTTTCTCGCGCATGGCCGTCAGTTCCTGTCCGAAGGCGTAGATCCTGCCGGAATCCGGTTTCACGAGGCCCAGGGCCGCTTTGAGCAGCACGGTTTTCCCGCTGCCCGCGGCGCCGAGAATGGCACGGGATTCGCCCTCGAACGCCTGGAACGAGACGTTCGAAAGCGCCGCCACGCCGTCGAATGTCACGGTGACGTCTTCAAAACGCAGGACTGAGATGCCGGATGGATCGGACATCAGCTCGCACCCCAGACGAAGACTTTGGTGATCATTAAATCCAGAACAAAAATCAGGACCGTGGCCGCCACCATGGCCTGCGTGGTGGCGCGGCCCACTCCCTGCGTGCCTCCCGAAGCGCGCAGCCCGTAGAAGCACCCGATCAGCGCAATCACGACGGCGAACGCCAGGGGCTTCGCCAGGCCCTGCGCCACGTCGTTCCACTCGAGCACCCGCCAGGCGGTCGACCAGAACTGCCGGGACGAAAGGTTCAGGTAGAGCACAGCGATCAGCCAGCCGCCCACCATGCCCACGAAATCGGCGATGATCGTCAACAGCGGAAGCATGAAGGAGGTCGCCAGCAGCCTGGGTGTCACGAGTTTCTGCACCGGGTCGGTACCGAGCGCGCGCATGGCGTCGATTTGCTCGGTCACCTTCATGGACCCGAGTTCGCTGGCGATGCCCGACGCGTTGCGGCCGGCAACCATGACGGCGGTGAGAACCGGTCCCAATTCGCGCACCAGGGTGATGGAGACAATGCTGCCGGTCTGATTGACCTGGCCGTAATTCGCCAGCGCGCGGGACATTTGCAGCGCCATGACGGCGCCGCTGAAGAAACCGATCAGCGCCGAGATGGGGAGGCTGCCGACCCCGATGGCGTCCATTTGAAGCGCAATATCGTCGCCGTAGTGGGGGGAACGGAATATGTTCCGGAAGGCGGCGCCTGTAAGAACGAAGAACTCCTGAACCGCGAAAACCGGCGCTTTCAGCAAGTCGAACAATGGGGTCGGTCCTGACTTCGATGCTACCATACAACCAGGAACTCGGACCTGTGAAAGGACTTACGGACATCGCCGGCATTCGCGTCGGTCACATTTCGGACTATGCGGGCGTCACCGGCTGCACCGCTATCCTGTGCGAGGAAGGGGCGGTGGGCGGGGTGGACATCCGCGGATCGGCCACCGGGACGGAGGAAATCGCCACGCTCGATCCGGGGCATGTGACGCCCCAGGTGCACGGCATCGTGCTGGCGGGGGGAAGCGCCTTCGGCCTGGAGGCGGCCTCGGGCGTGAGGCGCTACCTGGAACACCGGGGCTTCGGATACGCCACGGGAGCGGCCAAGGTTCCCATTGTTCCGGCGGCGATTCTGTACGACCTGGGCATCGGCAAGGCTAGCGTACGGCCCACGGCGGCGATGGGCGAGGCAGCGGCGGCGGCCGCGACGGACGATGCAGTGAAGGAAGGCTGCGTAGGCGCGGGAACCGGGGCCACGGTCGGCAAGATTTTCGGCATGGGAAGGGCGATGAAGTCGGGCGTCGGTTCCTTCACGGTGGAGCTTTCCGGGGGCGTACTGGTTGCGGCGCTGGTGGCGGTGAACGCTCTGGGCGACGTACGGGACCCGGCCACGGGAAAGATTATCGCCGGAGCGCGCAAGACCGCGGCTGGCCGTGAATTCGCCGATAGCAACGAACAGATGATGCGCGGAGCCGGCCCGGGAGGCGCGGGGCGCGGCAATACCACGCTGGCCGTGGCCGCCACCAATGCGCGGCTCACCAAGGTGCAGGCGACGAAGCTGGCGCAGTTTGCGAGCCTGGGCGTGGCGCGGGCCATTTACCCCGTCAACACGATGTTCGACGGCGACACGACCTTCGCGCTTTCGCTGGGGACCAGGACGGCCGACATCAACACGCTGGGAGTGGCGGCGGCCGAAGCCGTGGCGCAAGCCATCCTGCGGGCGGTGAAATTCGCCAAGACGCTGGGGGGCGTGCCGGGGCTGGGGTAAGACGGGACCGGCGGCGGATTGGGTTCGTTTGGCGCCGCGGGGGGCGGTGCGTCCGGGGGCAAGAGGAACGCCGGCGTGGATTGGGTTCGTTTGGTGCATTTGCGCCGGACAGTGGAAGAATGCAGGCGGGCCCACGGAGGGCGCGGGCGCCGGGCCCGCAATCACCGCGGGCACCCCCCGCCCCACCGGGGATTGGGTTCGTTTGGTGCGGCGTGGTGTGGCGCGTCCGGAAGCAACAGGAAAGCCGGCGTGGATTGGGTTCGTTCGGTGTATTTGCGCCGCATATGGGAAGAAGGCAGCGTCGAAACCCCGGATGTGGGGCAGGTTGGCCGGAAGGCAACCTGCGGGCCGATTGTTAATCGGNNAATCGGCCCGCGCGGCGATTGACAATCGCCGCGCAGGATAACATCCTGCCCCACGCGGAATCTGCGAGGGTTTTCATGAATTTTGGTGGCCATGGAGACAGGCCAGAAGGCCCGCCCCACTGGAAATTGGGTTCGTTTGGTGTTTGTTGAAAACACGGGGAAAGAACGCAGATGGGTTCGTTTGGCGCGGCAGGGTTTGGCGGGTCCTGGGCCGGGAATACCGCCGACCAAGACCGGCGGCGGTACGGGTGAGATTGGGTTCGTTCGGTATTTCCGTGATGCGCGATTGGGGCGTGGGGGAACCGTTCGTCTGCGCACAGGCATCATATACCAGTTCCAGATTACACCATCAGGCTTGATAAGCTTCTGGTAACTGCTTTGTTATCAAAGAAAAATGTGTTGTGACCGGGGAATAATCGGCGGGTTAAAACGGCGTCAAACGGGCGTTTTTCGGACCGGCGAAGTTGCCGGTGGGCGCCGGGCAGGATTCGAACGTTCCAAGGTAGGGCCAATTCGCGCAGGACTTGCTCCAGGCTGTAACTTCTTCCAGCCGCCTTCTTCTCCTCCCGCATCGACATAATGGCGTCGGCGTCGTCTTCAGTGACCCATTGCGGGTCAGGCAGCAAGGCCCGTTCTTTTGCGGTGAGGTTGGTCCGCTCTACGGCGATCCTCTTGGGCGGGTTTCGCAGTCCCCGGAATCCGTTGACGCATGTCATGGGCGCCTCGGTCCTCATTCTACTTAAGACAAGAGCGCCTGGGGATACTACTGTGGTGTCCGGCGTAAGAGTTGACAACGAGAGGAAGAGCGCGACCGGGGGGTCGCGCGCGGACGAGGGCGTCCGCCCCACCATGGCTCGGTCATGCGAAGGGAAGGGATACTACGCCGCCGGTTTGTACGCCACGGCGTCGATTTCCACTTT
>PLGA01000617.1:6762-6929 GCA_003139735.1 Bryobacterales bacterium
GTGGCGCCGCAGCCTTCGAGGATGCTCTGGACGTTGTTTAACGTCTGCCGCGTCTCGATACGGATGTCGCCGGAGACAAGCTGGCCGGTGGCGGGGTCGACGGGGACCTGGCCGGAAACGAAGATGAAATCGCCGGCGCGGACGGCCGGGGAATAGGGGCCGCGCGG
>PLGA01000485.1 GCA_003139735.1 Bryobacterales bacterium
GTCGCGGTAGTGCAGCCCGGCCCCACTCCCACTTGGGGACTGGCCGCCGCGCCCATAGCGGCGGCCACGCCGATCATCAGAGCAAGTAATCCAGGCAGTCCCATCGGAGTATTCATTTTCGTCGCACAGCGCCGCCCCGAATGTTAAGGTTCGGCTTCGACTTGGCCGCCGATCTCCCGCACGGGAAGCTCCAGCGTACCNNCCGCCCACTCGCTCTCCGCTGCCTTCATCTCCTGCGCCGAAGAATTCTCCAGCACAACCCAGCCGATTCCATAACGGCGGCAGAAGCGCTCAAACGCCTCAGCGCGAAACGTCTCCGGCGGCAGTTTTTCACCGGGGATCACGCTGGTTTTGAGCTTCGGGTCCAGCATCCGTATCGCGGCTATGAAGTTCCCGTCCGCGTCGCCGGCGTAAAGCACCCGTGTGGGGGCGGCCNNCGCCGGCGTAAAGCACCCGTGCGGGGCCGGCCGGCGCCACCATGGCGGCTGCTTCGGCCGGACCGCGCAAAAACTCCGGATGAAAGGACAACCCCGCCACCGCCCAAGCCGCCGCTAAGGCCGCCGGCGCCAGCCGTGCGCGCCGTTCACCGAAAAGCACGGAACTGGCCCGGTACAGCAGCACAAAACCGATGGTCATCAAAGCCGGGAACAAATTGAAGAAATAGCGGTCGTCGTTGTAGACAAGCAGCAGGATCGGGATCAATAGCGCAGCCCATGCGACGTACAAACCGAGACGCAGGTCCCGCCAGGCGCCCTTATAAACCAGCCAGGCGAACGCAAACCCCGCGCAGATTGTGAACACGCCAGGCAGCCCGATCATATAGCGCAGGATATCGGGCCCGTAATAACCCAGGTTGAGCTTGAGCATCGCGAGCATGGCGTGGGACTCGGTCGGAAGCTGGTTCGGGCCGGCGTTGTGGAATGGCGCGGAGAGGGACATCAGGCCAATCACCGCGCAGGCGAAGAACACCGACGAAAGCCACATGGCCTTGCCGAACAGCACGTTCCAGCGTCTTTGAAAAAAGGCGCAAACCGGCGGCACAGCCCCCAAGAATACCGCGAACTGTTTGGTCCAAACGGCCGCCGCGGCCACGACGGCGAACAGCAAGGCGCGGCCCAGCGGATAACCGTCGTCAAAGTCCCGCACGCAATAGAGCGCGGCCAGCGTGAAAACGAGGGAGGGGTACTCCAGCATCACGTCGGTGGCCACCAACTGCGAGATGGAGAGTGAAAACAGGCTGATGGTGACGCATGCGGCCAGCAGATCGGAGCCGTGCGTGGCGCGCAGGAGACGGTAAAATAGAATCGCCGAAACCCCCACTGCGAGCGCCACCGCCGCGCGCGCTGCCAGCAACTTCACGCCAAATACAAAAAAGAACAACGCCTCGATCGCCGGGAACAGGGGAGGATGAAACGGCATGGAGAGCGCCGGCAGACGGCCGTAGTATTCCTTGGCGAATTCAATGGGGCGCCGCATGTGCCCGCCGGCGATCAGGTCGTGCACAAACGCGCCATTCATGAAGTGGCGCGCCGCATCGGTATCGGCGATGCTCCCGTTGCCCGCGCCGCGCAGAGACCAGAGGGCAAAAGCCGCAGCCAGAACATAGGGCAGCCAGGCCCACGAGCGAGGCCTGTTGCGAACGGCCGGCTCCATCTTCGCACTGCCGCGTCCCGCTTGAAGCACTCCAGCCGTAATTAGTCCCAGCCCCTTTAACCGTTCTTGCGATGCGGACGCCTTTAGCTCCACAACTTAATTCCACAACGGCCGCAGTTCCCGAATCCAGCGGCGCGCCGTGATGTAAGCGGCTCCGCCCGCCTGTCCCAAGGCTTCAAACCAACGGCGGTTTCGCAGGTAGTACACGTCGAGCCGCGGTAGCTCCAGCGCATCCGAATCGGGCGCAACGAATGCAAGGCGGACGCCACAGGCCAGCCGGAAGCGTCGTCCCACCGCATCGCGCACACGCCGGTTTACTTCGCCATAAGGGTAAGCGAACGTGTCCGCCAACCGGCCGGTGTGGTCCTCGATGGCGGCCCGGCAGGAGATCAACTCCCGATCCAAAGCCTTTTCCTCCAGCCCGTTCAGGCGCGGGTGCGACTCGGTATGGGCTCCGAGCGTTACCCCTGCCGCGGCAGCCGCCTCCAACTCACTCCAACTCATCAGATCGAGTCGCGGGATGCCGCCAACCGTCTGCCGCCAGTGATTCCAAGTCCCGCAATAGCCGGACACCACAAAGACGGTAGCCGGAAACCGAAATTCCTCAAGCACCGGAAGAGCGTGTTCGTAAAAGTTGCGGAACCCGTCGTCGAACGTCAGGGCCACGGCGCCTGGGGTATTCCGGATTTCGGCTAATGGCACGACCCGCGCCCGGCTGGCTGCCAACCACTTCATCTGCGCCCGGAACAGGCCCGGCGATATCGAGATCACCGAACCCGTATCGTCCAGTGAATGGTACATCAGAATGGAGCGAGTTTGGCTCATCGGTCCGGCGAAACGACGATGCGCTTTCTGTCAAGGGACAAAATCCGCCGGCCGAAGTATCGAACCACCCCTATCAGGAACGAGATCCCATTGTAGAAGTGAAACAGGAGATGAAACGGAATCGCGGCCAAGGCCAGAAACCGTCCTGTACGGCCGGCCAGAAATACATAAAACTGGCTGTTTAACAACACCACGATGCTGAGCACCAGAAAGAAACAGAACAACAGCGGGTGATGCGGCAAATAGACGAGCACGAACAGGATGACGAACAGCAGATAAACGCCGCACACAACCCCCGTGATGCGCCGGCGGCGCTCGGTTGTGAACGCATACCGGTGGCGCACGAAAAGCAGCACCCAGGCCAGCAGCACCGGGGGAATCAGCCAGCGGTTCCAGTCCCGGTATGCCAGGTACACGATTGAGGCCACCAGCAGGATGGTGCCGATAATGGCCTTCGGCTGCGTCTTCCAAGTGCTTTCCACCTCGAATTGCACCAGAAAAAGAAACAACAGCGTCAGCAGAGTCAATAAGAACGACTGCCCCGCGTACAACAACCCGGCGCCGGCCATGCCGATCAACAGAAAAACCAGCGCCGTGCTGACGCGCTGGCTCAATTGCAGGTTCAGGTCGTTGGGGAAGTTGCGATCGCGCAGGATCAGTTCCGTCCAGGGAATGCCCCGATCCACGATATCGGTCTTGACCAAGCCCAAGAAGCTCCACCGTTTCAGGTGTTTCACGATCAGGTTCGGATCGAGGATCACTTTCTCCCCGGCCCTGCTGAGGCGGTACCCCAACTCGATATCTTCAATCGCCGGGTGGTCGTAGGATTCGTCAAACCCACTGTGTTCCAGAAAAATCGACTTGCGGATCGCCCCGCAACCGCTCCAGAACGTGCATGCTTCGCGCCGGGAACTGTGATGCACGTAGCAGTGCATGAGGTTCTTGTAAAGAGACAGAAAATCCTGTGAGGCCGGGGCGTCGTCGTAAGATCCGATCACCGCGCCAAGTTCCGGATTTCCGTCGAAACTGGCTTGTACGCGCGCGAGGGTGTTGGCAGCCACGCAGACGTCGGCATCAATGAAGAACAGGATTTCGCCGCTGGCCGCCCTCGCCCCCAGGTTGCGCGCATAAGCCGGCCCCCGGCGCCGGTCCGTCCGCAGTACCGTCACGCCATGCTGCGCCGCTACATCGGCGGATGAGTCGGTCGAGCCATCATCGACGACGATACACTCGTAATCGGCCAATGTGGACCGCCGCAGATGGCCGAGACACTGGCGGAGATACCGTTCGGAGTTGAAAACGGGGATGACAACCGAGATGGTTACAGCCATGTTGGCCCGCGCGGGAACAAGTCGCCCTTTGGGGGGGGAGGAAAGCACGTTCAATGCCACCCCCGGAATATTGGGATAATCGTTTTGCGGGGGAGTCTGAGCTGGGCGCCGAGGCCACTGATGACGGGGGAGGCGAATAGCCGAGTTTATGGGATTCCTGGAAACGACTTGGCACATGGTTGAGCGGTGAGCATGCCGGCAGCCGTCCACGACGCAGGAAACCCCGTCGATTTCGGGGGTTCCGATGGGCGTTCTGCCAATTGGCGCCTAACAAGCTTAAAGGAACGCAGTGAACCAGCACAAGGATATCCAAGAGCGGCAGTCGTTTCACGAGGACCTATCCCGCAGAGCCGAGATCAAGCTGTCGGCGGACCGGACCTTTGGCTTGGCCTTCGGCGGCTTTTTCGCCCTGATTGGAATCTGGCCGTTGGCGCATCACGGGTTGGTGCGCTGGTGGGCTCTGGCGCTGAGCGGCGGTTTTATCCTGGCCGCTTTGGTTGTCCCCTCTAGTCTTCATCCTCTGAATCGGGCGGCGGCGCGGCTCAGCGGGATCCTGCACCGCGTGTTTTCGCCGTTAATCGCGGGGCTTTTCTTTTTTGCAGCAATCACGCCGTTCGCACTTCTGCTCCGGCTGGGCGGCAAGGACCTGCTCCGGCTGCGCTTTGACAAGAAGGCCGGCAGTTATTGGGAGCCGCGCCAGCCGCCCGGGCCAGACCCGGAAAGTATGGCGAACCAGTTCTAAGCTAGTAGGAGGAAGACAGCGGCTGCGATGCGGATTCTCGGAATTTCAGCTTTTTATCACGACAGCGCCGCGGCGCTGCTGCACGATGGCGACATCGTTGCGGCCGCTCAGGAGGAGCGCTTCACACGCAAGAAGCACGACGCCCGCTTTCCCCATTGCGCGGTGGCCTATTGCCTGGAGCAAGCATCGGTTACGCTCGATGAGATCGACTACGTCGTTTTTTACGACAAGCCCTTTCTGAAATTTGAAAGACTCCTGGAGACGTACCTGGCTTTTGCTCCACGGGGCTTCCGCTCGTTTTCCATGGCGATGCCGCTGTGGGTGCGGGAGAAAGTGTTCCAAAAGAAGCTGCTCTGCGACGAACTGAAGCGGTATGGCTCGCGCTCCGACCTGGAAGAGCGCCTGCTGTTCACCGAACACCATCTCAGTCACGCGGCCAGCGCCTTTTTCCCGTCCCCTTTCGAAGAGGCCGCCGTGCTGACTATGGACGGCGTGGGCGAGTGGGCCACCACTTCAGTCGCAATGGGCCGTGGAAACCACCTGCAAGTCCTGCGCGAGATTCTTTTTCCCCACTCGCTCGGCCTGCTTTATTCCGCTTTCACCTACTACACCGGATTCCGGGTCAACTCCGGCGAGTACAAGCTGATGGGGCTTGCGCCTTATGGCCGCCCGGTATACGCCGATTGCATCCGCGAGAACCTGATCGACGTGAAGCCCGATGGCTCTTTCCGCCTGAACCTGGACTATTTCAACTACTGTACCGGGCTGACCATGACGAATGCGCGGTTCGACGATTTATTCGGCGGGCCCCCACGCAAGCCGGAAGAAGAGTTGACGCAACGGCACATGGATCTGGCGGCTTCGATTCAATTGGTCCTCGATGAGATCGTGCTGCGATTGACGCGCTCGCTGGCGGTGGAAACCGGGGCCCACAACCTCTGCCTGGCGGGAGGCGTGGCCCTGAACTGCGTTTCCAACGGCAAGGTGCTACGCGATGGCCGCTTCCGGCAAATCTGGATTCAGCCCGCTGCCGGCGATGCCGGAGGCGCGCTGGGCGCGGCGCTGGCCGGCCATCATCTCTACCGGAATCAGCCTCGCAGCGTGTCGACCTTCCAGGACTCCATGAAGGGCGCCTACTTGGGCCCGGCTTTTGAACAACCGGAGATCGAGCGGCGCCTGCGGGCTCTGGGCGCGCACTTTTCCGTGGCGGATGACGGCGACCTCCTGAAACTCTGCGTGGAGGCTTTAGCGGACGGAAAGGCGCTGGGCTGGTTTCAGGGCCGCATGGAGTTCGGACCGCGCGCGCTGGGCGCCCGTTCCATCCTGGGAGATGCGCGCTCGCCCGCCATGCAGTCGGTCCTCAACCTCAAGGTCAAATATCGGGAATCCTTCCGGCCCTTCGCCCCTTCGGTGCTGCGCGAGGATGTGGCCGACTGGTTCGACTTGGACTGCGACAGCCCTTACATGCTCCTGGTGGCCGACGTGGCCGAATCCCGGCGCCGGCAGATGACCGCCGAGGAGCAGGGGCTGTTCGGGATCGAGAAACTGAAGGTTCCCCGTTCGGAGATTCCCGCCGTCACCCATGTGGACTATTCGGCGCGTATCCAGACGGTGCACTGGGAGACCAACGCCCGCTACCATGCGCTGATTTCGGCGTTTAAGGAACGCACCGGCTGCCCCGTGATCGTGAACACCAGCTTTAACGTGCGAGGCGAGCCTATCGTATGCACCCCGGAAGACGCATACCGCTGCTTCATGGGAACGGAAATCGAGGCTCTCGCGATTGGCAACTGCTTCCTGCTGAAAGAGCTGCAGGACCCAGACGGCAAGCGCGACTACGTGCACGCCTTCGCTCCGGACTAGGCCTCCGGCAGGCCTTGCCGCACTCCGCGTCCCAAAGCTTCGCAAGTCAGCCTGTTCTTTTGGAACTGGGAAGGCTTAATCCGCCATATCCGGCACAGCATTTACCGGTACTGGGGGATTGGCCCAGGTCGTGCGAGGGCTAGAGACACCGGGGGGATCGGAAAGGAACTCCTGTCTGCCATGAAAGCTGTCGAACGCCTCGTCCGCCACGCCCGTATCACGCGGCAGAACTACCAGAACCTGCCTAGCCCGCCGTTTCTGATCCTGTTCATCAATTCCATCTGTAATCAGAAGTGCGAGCACTGCTTTTACTGGCGAAACCTCAATCGCAAGGACGACCTTACCACGGAAGAGATTTTCGCCCTTTCGCGCTCGTTGGGACGCATTGAGAACCTCAACCTGTCCGGCGGCGAACCATTTCTGCGCCCCGAATTCGGCGAGATCTGCCGACAATTCATCCGCCAGAACAAGGTGCGGCAGATCTACGTCCCCACCAACGGATATTTCACCGACCGCACTGTCAAGCAGATCGCCGAGACCCTGAAAGAGCCGGACCTGGATCTGTTCGTGGCGGAGATTTCGCTCGACGGCCTGGGAGAGTTCCACAACAAGTTTCGGGGATCGCCGGGATCTTTCGATAGAGCCATGGCCACGTATGATGCCCTGGCGCAATTACAGGATAGCGACCCGCGGTTGCGCATTCACTCCATCTCGACCGCGACCGATGTCAACATGGACGAGATCCGGCGCCTGACGGCCTACCTGCTCGAACGCTGCCCGCGCATGGATCACCACAACCTGGCGCTGATCCGCGGCGACCGTAAGAACCCTTCCCTCCAAGGACCCGGCCTGTTGGCATACCAGCAACTCTACGATTACGTCCGCCGCGTGTGGGCCGCTCGCGAAGAAAAGCGTTACGGCTCCCTGGTAGAACCGATGCTGCAATGGGCCAAGTCGAGGACGGCCGCCCGAAAAGAACAGGTAATCCCATGCCGCGCCGGGACGCTCAGCGCCGTGGTCTATTCCAACGGCGATGTCAGCGTATGCGAAACGCACGCGCCACTCGGAAATCTCCGCGAAAAGACATTCTGGGAAATCTGGCGGTCGCCCGAGGCGCAGACCCTGAGGGAATCCATCGCCGCCAAGCAATGCTACTGCACCAACGAAGTCTTCCTCTGGCCCAGTATCACCTACCAACCTCTGCAGTTGGTGCGGGCGATGATCGGCGCACGGGTGTGGCAGGGACCACCGCCGCTCACCGCGGCTGAGCGAACTCCGCAGGGGCCGGACGGCGGAGCGGGCGGCTCCGGCGGCGACGGTTTGGTCACCATTCAGCCATCCGGCGGAAGAGCGTGATGCAACCGTCCCGGGTGACGACGGAAATCGAAGAGCCGGCGCCGGAGCCGGCATCCCCCCCGCGGGCGGCGCCGCGCCACCTGGCGATCAACTTCCTGTACCTTTCCGGCGGCGAATGCGTCGCCAAGCTGCTGACGTTCGTCAGTTTCACCTTCATGTCCCGCCTCCTTGGGCCGACGAATTACGGGTTCCTGGAATTCACCATCGCGGTGATGGTGTTCTTCTCGCTTCCCGTGGATTTGGGGCTGGGGGCCTATGGCGCCCGTGAGATCGCTCGCGACGGCTCGCGCGCCCGGCGGTTGCTGCACGAAATCGTAGGGCTCAAGGTAGTGCTGGCCCTCTGCTCGCTGGCGGTGCTGGGCCTTTTCGTTTTCCTGCTGCGGAAGCCGTTTGAAGTCAAACTCCTGCTTTCGGCGTACGGGGTAAGCCTGCTGGCGGGCCCGTTCCTGCTGCAGTGGTTCTTCCAGGCGCACGACCAGATGCAATGGGTGGGAGCGGCTTCGATCGTGCGGCAGGCGGGATTTGCGGCACTGGTTTTCCTGGTGTGCCGCCGGGGAGTTCCGCTGGCCTACCTCGGACTGATCGAATGCGGGTCGGTCATGGCCGTATCGGCCTACTGCATCTACGTCGTCCGCTGGAAGATGGGTTTTGGCTGGCCTTGGCCCGACTTTCGCATCGGCCCTCTCATCGGCCACATGGGCGAATCCCTGCCCATCGGGCTGGCCGAGCTGGCGTGGGCGTTCATGTGGTATTTCTGCACCGTCCTGTTGGGCCTGATTCTATCCGGCCAGCCGCTCGGCTGGTTCGGAGCGTCCCACCGGGCGCTGATGGCGCTGCACACCTTCGTCTGGCTGTACTTTTTCAACCTCCTGCCCTCGATCGCCCGATGCGTCGGACAGCCGCACGAGCAGCTTCTGAAACTGATGGACCGGTCTGTACGGTTTACCGCCTGGACGGGCCTGTTTCTGGCGGCGGTCTTGACTGTGACCGCTCACGATCTGCTGAGAGTCATTTACGGATATGCCTACGCTCCGGCAGGCGACACGTTTTCCGTTCTGGTATGGATGCTCCCGGTCGCTATGCTCAGCGGCCATCATCGATACGTCCTGATCGCGTACGGGCGGCAGAAGCAGTTGCTGTACTGCACGGCGGCCTCGGCGTTGGTGGCGGTGGCGTTGGGCTTTGCGCTGGTTCCGGCATTTCGCGGGATGGGNNTGGTGGTGGAAGTCCCGGCGCACCGGCAGTTCGCCGGCCCGTTAGCATCGCTAGCGCTGGCGGCGATTCCTTATTGGGCCTTGCTGCGCTGGAATCCCTGGATCGCCCTGGCCGCCGGCGCAGTTACGTACGCGGCCGGATTGCTGTGGTCGGACGGCCCGCGGCTGGCCTCGTTTGCCGGGTGGCTGGCGGGCAGACCGGTCGAACCCGGCGGCATGGGCGCGGTTCAAATCCAACCTCGAAGCTTGTAGTACACCAGGCCCGCATATTCGTACGTCGCATGGTAGACCATCGCCTGGCCCGACCGGAAGTAGTCGAATCCGTAGGGCCTTCTAAACTCCGGCACGGGCAGGTAAGACGCCTCGACCCCCAGCTTGCGAAACACCCCGCGCACGCGCGGCACATCCATTTGCGACGTGACAACGACGGCCGACTTCCACCCATACTGCGCCATGATGCGCTTCACTTCCACCGCCGATTCATAGGTGCGGCCCGAGCGGTTTTCCACCACCACCGCAGTGGCCGGCACGCCCGCGCGCTCTAGCCAGGCGGCCTGCAGCTCGGCCTGTGCCAAGCCGCCTCCGTGCTGGCTGCCGGAACTGATAATCGCCGGCGCGTAGTTCTCGCGAAAAAGCTGCAGCGCTCCCAGGGTGCGCTGCGCGGCGTCGGGCGTCAGCCAGTTCGGGTCGATCTGGCCGCTCGACATCAAAACGATGACATCGCTTTTCCGTGCGTCGGAAGACTCAAACAGCGGCGAGCCGAAATACCAGGCCAAGGGCGTCGCCGTCAAAAGGAGGTAGACCAACAGCGCAGCCCACAGTACCTTCCGCACGGTGGAGCGCCGTGCGGGACCGTACGGACTCATTCCGGACCGGGGTTGCCGCATTAGTGAACCATTATAATAACCGATGCCGCTGAACACGCCGGAGATCCTCCATCCCACGGATTGGGATCTGAGCGCGCGTTTTCGGACTACAAACTGGCCACATAGTTGCCTCAGTGGCTGCGTGGCAATACTCGAAGGTCCGGAGAGTTCGGAAAGCACAGACGTGGCCGCCGCCCCCCGCACTGCTCCGCTGGTTGTGCGCCAATTCGATGAGGGCGACCGGCAGGCGTGGGACCGGTTCGTCTTCGGCCATCCCCATGGCAGCCCGTTTCATCTGATGGCCTGGAAGAAGAGCATCGAGGAGACGTTTGGGTACGTACCGCACTATCTGGTCGCCGCCAGCCAGGGCCGCATACAGGGGGTCCTCCCGCTCTTTCTGGTCAAGAACTGGTTGATGGGGAAGGTCCTGATTTCATCGCCTTTTGCCGTATATGGGGGAATCCTGGCAGATTCGGACCAGGGCCGCCAAGCCCTCTGCGCGGAAGCGCGGGATCTGGGGGAGCGGCTGCGGGTCAAATATGTGGAATTGCGCAACGGTTGGGAAGAGCAGACCAGTGGATTGCCGCGCCTCAACCGGTACGTGACGTTTACGCAATCCATCGGGCCGGATGAGGGCGTCATTCTCGAATCGATCCCCCGCAAAACCCGCGCCATGGTCCGTAAGGCCCTAAAAAGCAACCTTGAGTGCCGCCGTGAGTTCTCCGATCCGAGCACCTTCGAGGATCTTTACTCACGGAACCTGCGCAAGCTCGGCACCCCTTGCTTCCCACCGCGCCATTTTCAGGCATTAATGAAGAATTTTGGAGACATGGCGGATGTTCGCGAAGTGCGCTTGGGAGGCAAGACCGTTGCCGCCGTCCTGAGCTTCTATTTCCGGGACCGGATTCTGCCGTATTACGGCGCCTCCGACCCCCAATATAATGCCCTCGCTCCCAACAACTTCATGTACTACGAGTTGATGCGATGGGGCGGCCAGAACGGCTACCGCTTGTTTGATTTTGGCCGGAGCAAGAGGGTGAAGGGATCCTACGATTTCAAATCCCACTGGGGAATGGCGGAGCGCGAGTTGCCTTACGAATTGATCCTCATCGGGCGCAAGGAAATGCCGAATTATACTCCGGTGAATCCCATATTTCGGCTTCCGATTTTGTGCTGGCAGCGCTTGCCGCTTCCGGTAGCGCGCTTGTTGGGCCCGCGATTGATCCGGTTCGTGCCCTAACCGGCTGCTGAAAAACGGTCTCTTCGGATGCGATTTGGGCAAAATGCCCAAATNNAGCCCGTAACGCGCTGATTCTAAGTGGCGGCCCTTTGTATTTTGGGCAAAATGCCCAAAATCGGCGGGTTCATGCGCCTTTTTCAGCAGTCTACTAATGGCGTTTGACTCAGCCCGTTGGTAAGCCGATTGCTCACATGGGACGGCAGTGTAGTCAAGTAACGTTTGGGATACAGGCGGATAGCTCAATGGTAGAGCGCCTCTATTGAACACAGAGGAGGTTGCAGCGTTCAATCCCTGCTCCGCCTACCACCTTCATGGATATTCTTTTCCTTTCACACTGCGTTCCCAACCCGCCGGACAAGGGTGAAAAGATCCGCTCTTATCACGAATTGGCTCAACTGGCCGAAAGATATCGCGTGCATCTCGCCTGCTTCGCAAGGAACCGGTCCGAGGTGGCGCAAGCCCACGAACTGCGCGACCGGTGCGCCTCGATTTATGTGGAGCCTCTGGCTGCCAGACCCGGCTTGGCGCGCGCTGGCCTGAATTATGCGGCCGGCCGAAGTCTCACGGCTTCTTTCTACGGCAGTTCGGCGCTGAAACAGCACATAAGATCTCTTTCGGCGCGGCAGCTTTCCGCGACCGTTGCGTATTCGTCCGTCATGGCTCAATACGCTCCTCAGGGAATCCCGTTAGTCCTGGATATGGTGGACGTGGATTCTGAAAAATGGATGCAATATGGGCAAATGCGCCGGATGGGGATGCTCTACCGGAGCGAAGGGAAACGTCTCCGGCGGATCGAGGTTAACCTTGCATCACGAGCTGCTCGCACGTTCCTATCGACCGCGAATGAAGCCCGGCTGCTGCGGAGCATCGCGCCCCGGGCGTCTGTCCGATCGATGGAAAACGGCGTGGACTTCGACTACTTCGACCCTTCTATCGGGTGGGAGCCGCCCGATCTCCGGAAGCGCTTTATCGCGTTCGTCGGAGCCATGGACTATTATCCGAACGCGGAAGCGGCTTGTTGGTTTGCGTCACACGTGTTTCCGCAAATCCGCCGCCAGCAGAAGGATATGGAGTTTCTGATTGTAGGCCGCAACCCGACTGCCGCGGTGCGCCGCCTGGACCGCCTGCCCGGCATTACAGTGACCGGCGCCGTGGCCGACGTGAGGCCATACTTATCCGCAGCCGAGGCGGCGATCGCGCCGCTGCGCATCGCACGCGGCATCCAAAACAAGGTCCTGGAAGCGCTGGCGATGGGGAAGCGTACCCTGGCATCCACCGCGGTTTGCGATACGTTCAGTGAGGAGCTTCCGCCGGGGGTTCTTCGCTGCCGCTCCGTACAGGATTACGTGGAGTTCTTCCAACGGAACTCCCAGGCTTCGGATCCTTCACCAGCCGCGATTCGCAGCGCGGCCCGCCGGCGTTTCTCCTGGAAGGCCAATCTCGAAATTCTGACCGACGAATTGCAATTGATTCGCTTGATCGCCTCCCCCAGCAGCGGGGCCACCGACAGCGTCGTGATCTTCACCCCATCAATGACAGGGCGTAGGACGGTATCAGTCGTTATTAATTCGTCAATAGCTGATTTTCGCAATCTTTGAATCCCCAAATCATTCAGCAGGGCGTGGGAGACGCAGGCGATGAT
>PLGA01000431.1 GCA_003139735.1 Bryobacterales bacterium
CAGGGTAGGTCTGCACTACAAGCGATGGCCAAAATGTTCTATTGATCCGCAACCACTTACGGTGTGGTCAACGCCGATTTCGGCTGGAAATTCGCGCGAACTGCGAAGGTCGGGCTAGCGGCCGGCGCCGGAGAGTTTGCGGTAGTANNCCATGTCGCGGATGGCGCCGGCGCGGTTCTCATCGAGTTGGCGGCGCAGTTGCAGCTCGAGCGCGTCCACGCCGGCGACGAGTTGTTGGTGCATCTGTTCGACCAGGGCGGGATTCCCGGGGAAGCGCTTGGGATCGAGGTTGCGCATTTGGTCGATCAGGGATTGCAACTGCTGCTTCGCTTCGGGACTGTCCTGCACCACGGAGCGAACCTGGTTGAGAAGGTCCAATCCCTGGTTGATGTCGCGCTGGGTATCGGCCGGGTTGGGACCTTGTTGGGGCGCCGCGGCCTGACCGGAGATGCGCGTATTGCCGGTGTCCCAGCCGCCAAACCCGTTGCCATAGCGATTACCGCCGCCGGCCGCGTTGCCGNNGGCTTGACCCGCCTGTGGCTGTCCGCCGCCCTGCCGTCCGCCGGCTTGACCGCCTTGACCGGGCTGGCCACCCTGCTGGCCCGATTGACCGAGGCCGGCGAGTTGGTCGCGCAGACGGGATAGATTGTCCATTGCCCGGTTGACCGCGGCGTCCTCGGAAGCGCGCTGGGCGCTGCCGACGGCGTGCGCCGCGTCCTTGACCTGCTGACCCAGCTTTTGCAGGTCGCCGGTGAGGGCGGTTTCGGCGGGATCGGAGAAGTCGCCGGTGCGCAGCCAATCGGAGCTGCGCTGCATGCGCGTACCGAGATCGTTTTCGTCCAGGCCATCGAGCGCGCCACGCAACTTGTTGGAAGCCGCCGGTTGGGTGGGCGCGAGATCGCGCGCGGCGGTGCGCATTTGCTGCGTGAGGCGCGCCAGGTCGTCGGCCACCTTCTGGCGATCGTCGACCATTTTGTCGATTTCCTGGGCGGAAGGGTAGGCCTGCTGCTGGCCGGCGGCGCGAGCGGCGCTCTGCCGGGCCATCAAGTCGCGCACGCGATCGGCTTGCTGCTTTTGCTGCTCCGTCAAGCGATCGGCGGTTGGAGCCATGGAGTTGAGGCGGGTTGCGGCGTCCTGTTGTTCGACTCCGCCAAGCAGATCGGTGGCTTCGCGCAAGCGGTCGGCGGCTCGGCGGGAATCGGCCGCGCTGGCATTCTGGGAGGCGGCGCGGCGCATGTCGTCGCTGGCCTGGCGCAAACGCTCGAGCGCCTGCTGGGCGGCCTGCTGGCGGCTGCCGGCGGACTGATCCGCGGACTGACTGGCGGATGAACCGCCCGCTTGCCCGGATTGGCCCTGCGCACCCGATTGTCCGGAGGCGCTCTGGCCCTGTTGTCCTTGCTGGCCTTGTTGGCCCTGCTGGCCATTTTGAGCAAGCTGTTGCTGCATCTGTTGCTGGAGTTGCTGCGCCTCGCGCTGCAACATTTCCTGTTGCCACTTTTGCTCGGCAGTCTGGGGGCTATTGCGCTGCTGCTGTGCCAGATCCTCCTGGCGCTTGGCCAGCGCGTCGAGCTTTTTCAGCGCGTCGTCGATTTCCTGGGCCTTTTGCTCGGCGGTGGAAGAAGACGCGGATTGCCGCGTCTCGTATTGGTTCTTTTCGGTATCGAGTTCCAGATCGAACAGGGCAGCCAAATCGCGCGCCGCGCCGCCTCCGCCACCTCCGCCGCCGCCCCCGCCGCGGGCTCCGAACGCAACCTGGATTTGCCGGAAGGTGGCCTCGGCGCGCAGCAGGGATTGCAGAGCCTTCTGCTCATTGGGCAGGGCGTCCTTCCACTTTTCCTGCTGCAATTGCTGCGCGGCCGGCGCCATGGCTTCGGAGGCGGCCATCATATCCTTCTCAAAATCGCCGATGGCCTCCACTTCATCGGTCAACTCGCGGGCTTGCAAGCGGCCGGAAAGCGAAATGGCTTGATCGCGCAGGGTGGCTTGTGATTGGGACAGCAGCTTGGCGATGTCGGTGGCCTGCTGCTGGGTGGAGTTCTTGTCTCCCTGTTGCTTGAACGTCTGCGAGATGATTTCCTTCTCCCGCTGGGAGATCTGCGCGGATTGATTCCCTTGGCCACCGCCACCGCCGCCTCCTCCACCACCGCCGGACTCTTGCGATTGCGAAAACTCGCGCTCAAACGGGTCGGCCTGGATGAACATCATGTCGGTGCGGGATTCGGCGTTGGCGTCCTTAGCGGTGGCGTAGACGCTGATCAAATCGCCCGGAACCAGTTTGAAATCTTCGAGCGAGAGGGTGGCGGAGCCGTCGGCCTGCTTTACGCCTTTTTGCGGGAGCAGATCGATGATGGTTTCGGGGCCGCCGTTGACGGAATAATGCAGCGCGGCGCCCGTGAGGCTGTAATCGCCCGAGGCTTTGGCGGCCACGGTGACCTCTTCAATGGGGCTGGCGTGGTAATCGGCGCGGGGGCGCACCAACGCGATTTGGGGCGGGTTGGCTTTGCGGGCCTCGATGAAAAAATCTTCGCTGACGCGGACGGGCTGGCCCTCGGCGACGCCGGCCACGTGGTAGACGCCGTCCTGGTCCATTTTGACGGAGGCGCGATAGACGTTATTCAAGCCGCCGGTGAGCTGAACGGGCTGTCCGTTGTCGAGCAGGATCTGGCCGCCCTGGAGGGGACGGTCGGTGGAAACTTCAAGTTCGGCCACCGTGCCGGCGACGGCGCGCAGATCGCCGCCGCGCTCCTCGGTTTCGGAGGGCATGCCGGTCCAGGCCGGGTAACGGTAGGTGACGCGAATCTGCTTCACGGCGGGCAGTTCGGTGACGCGAATGTTGAAGCGCTTGGAAGTCAGCGCGCCGGCGGTAACATAGTATTCGACGTTCTCAGGCAGATCGGCGAACAGGAATTGATAGCCGCCTGCGAAACTGCCGGCCGCTTTGGGCAGCATGACAGTCTCTTCCCACTTGGAAGAGCTTTGAAAGCGGGCATACAACTTGACGGTGGGCGATCGCAGGCCGGCGGGGAGCGCGGAAATCAACTGGTCGGCATGGCGGCGCACGACGGCGTCGCCGGGAGTCACGCGCAGGTCGTAGAAGGCGGGCTTGCCGCGGTGCGGACCGGTCCAAAGCAGCGAGGCGCCGTAGCCGAGAAAACCGGGTCCCGCGGCGATCAACCAGACCAGGATGGCGAAGGCGCCGGCGCCGGCGGCCGCCGAGATCCATAGGCGGCGATCGGGGACCATCTGCGTGGGCTGGGCGGATTGGGCGACGGCGAGGGTATCCGCGGCCAGGAGTTCAATGAAGGGATCCTGGCCATCGCGCTCGACGAAGGTGGTGAGGCGCTGCTGGAATTGGGGGAAGGCGGCTTCGGCGGTTCCGGCGGCGCGGCGGCGGGTGAGGCGGCGCAAGGGTAGCGCCAACCCGGCGGCGGCGGCGGCGGCGAGAATTGCTACGTGATCGTCCNNCCGGTGAGAATGGCCAATCCGCGCAGCAAGGCGTCCCGGCGCAGACGTTGTTCCAGTTGTGCAATGTACGCGCGAAGTTGTTCGCGGAAACTCACGGTCCCCTCCAACGGCCTGCCCAATGTTACTTAGAGGATATCGCATCGGGGGGAGTGGGGGGTAGACNNCCGCGTCCGTACTGGTCCAGGGCGCGTCCCAGCGCCACCAGTCCAGGCGTCAGGAGGGCGTCCGCGCCAGGCATCGCCTCCAGGCCGGCGGCTTGCTCCTTGGGTGGTTGGCTGCCGGGCTTTTGGACCGGCCTTGCCAGGGGGGCGATGTAATACACGGCGGCAAGCAATGCCAGGATGAGAATAAGAGTCATTTATACGGGCCTTAATTGTCTTATCGGCCGGCGAAGGGATTCCCGATAGCGGGAACAAGAAGGCAGGCGGGCCCGCGAA
>PLGA01000439.1 GCA_003139735.1 Bryobacterales bacterium
AACCAACTGAGCTAACCGCCCCGAAGAATACTCAGGTCTAGACGGAGAAGCTGCGCAATGCCGCGGATTCGTCCGTGAAGGTTTCGAAAACGGTGTAGAGCTTGGTCACGTTGAGAACCTCGGCAACCCTGCCCTGGGCGTTCAGCAGCTTGATTTTCCCGCCTTTGTTGGTGATGCTGGCATAAGACCCCACCAGTTCGCCCAGCCCGGCGCTATCCATATAGGTGACCTCCGCCAGGTTCAGCAGCAGGTTGATCTGCCCCGCTTGCACCAAGTCCTTGACGGTGGCGCGGACCAGGGCGCAACCTTCTCCTAGAGTAATTCGGCCCGATAAGTCTATGATCGCGACGTTGCCCACGTGACGCACGGCGGCTTTGCAGCTCATGATAAATCCTCCGCTCTATTATGGACGATTAGGTCCGCGAATGCACGCGTTTGGAGCGGGCGTAGCGGGCGTCGATAGAAGCGTCCCGGCAGGAGTGTGGGCGCCGGGAAACCCATCGAACGTTGGCATTCCCCGTAGTCGAAGCCCAGCCCGCGGCAGCGCGGTCTCTGGAAGTCCTTGAAAACATGGCTTGGGACGCCGCTTGCCGCTCCGCGGCACACCTGTGGTTTTCTTTCACGGATTGACCGCGTGGCGGATGCGATCTAGAATGGATAACAGCCGAACCAGACCTGGACTGGGGAGCGGCCAGCCGTATGAAAGTTCTACGCCTTTCTGCTATCTGCGTATTATTGTCCGCGGCGTTGTTCCTGTTGGCAGCGCCTCAAAGCACTTCCCCAAGCAATCCTCCGGCGCAACCAGCCCAGCGGGAAACCATCGCCAGACCGCTTTCCGAGAGAGAGAAGAAGAAAAACGAGGAGAAGCTCAGGAAAGAGCTGGAAACGCCTTACCGGAAATGGCTGAACGAAGACGTGGCCTACATCATCACCGAGGAGGAGAAAGACGCCTTCAAGCGACTGCAGACGGATGATGAGCGCGAGCAGTTCATCGAGCAGTTCTGGCTGCGGCGCGATCCCACGCCGGATACCGATGAAAACGAGTTCAAGGAAGAACACTACCGGCGCATCGCTTATGCGGACGAGCATTTTGCGTCGGGCATCCCCGGTTGGAAGACCGACCGCGGGAGAATCTACATCATGTACGGACCGCCGGACAGCATCGAAGACCATTCCTCGGGCGGCAGCTACACCAGGCCTCGCGAAGAGGGCGGCGGAGATACCTCCACATACCCGTTCCAACAGTGGTTTTACCGGTATATCGAAGGCGTCGGCTCAGGCATCACCATCGAGTTTGTCGACCCCTCCATGTCGGGCGAGTTCCACATGACCATGGATCCGACCGAGAAGGACGCCCTGCTCTACGTCCCGGGCGCCGGTCTCACGATGTATGAGCAACTGGGGGTCACCTCCAAGACCGACCGCTTCAACCGCAGCGACGGCACGCACCTCGGCATTCCGAACGACGAACTGATGACCAGCCAGGACGAATTCGTCCGGCTGGCGCAGTACACCAACCTGTGGAAGCCGCCCGTGGTGAAGTTCAAGGATCTGGAGGCGGTCGTCGACTCGAAGATCAGCTATAACATCCTGCCGATGAAAGCGCTGGTCGATTACTTCCCGGTCACCGACGCCTCCGTGATGGCCTACGTCACCCTGGAGTTCGCCAACAAGGACCTGCAATTCAAGTCCCAGGACGGCATGCAGAGGGCCACCGTGGATATTTACGGCCGCGTGACCACCATNNCGTGTACCAAACCGCGGTTCCGCTGCCGCCGGGAACCTACCGCCTGGATGTGGTTGCCAGGGATTTGGTGGCCGGGACGCAAACCACTTACCAGCAGTCGCTCGTGGTGCCCCGCCTCGATCCGGACAAGCTCACGACCAGCAGCCTGATAATAGCCGACCTGCTGGAAGGGGTTCCCAGAAGGAGCATCGGGACCGGGCAATTCGTGATTGGGGACACCAAGGTGCGTCCGCGCCTGGACGCCACATTCAACCGCGGCGAGAAGATGGGCATCTACGTGAAAGCTTACAATTTCGCTCCGGACGAAGCCACGCGCAAGCCGAGCGGAACTGTGGAATACACAGTGTCGAAAAACGGGACGAACGAGAATATCTTCGATTACACCGAGGATGTTTCCGAGATACCCAATGCCTCCACCCAACAGGTGACCATTGAGGAACTTCTGCCGTTGAAGACTTTGGAACCGGGCAAGTATACAATCAAGTTGAAGATTACCGACAAGGTCCGGAACCAGGTGGTTACGCCGACGGCCCAGTTTACGATAACCTGAGGCGGGAACGGGCGCTACGGCGCGCCCTGACGGATGTCGTGGATGTTTGAGAGGAACCACAAGACGGTCGTATCCCTGATGCTGGGGATCGCGGTTCTGAGCGCCCCGTCCATCGCCCGCGCAGCCCCGAAGGTTCAGCTTTCCGGGACGATCGCGGGACGCGTGGCGGATTCGGCCGGCACGCCGCGGATGGGCGCCGCCGTCCAGCTCTACGACCGGCAGGAGCATGCTTTCAAACGTACCCTGACCGACGATCTCGGCGAGTTCCGGTTCCTGGGGCTTTTCCCCGATGTCTACTCCGTTCGGGTCACGCTGGCGACCTTCGTTCCGGCGTTGCGGAGGGGCATCCTGGTGCAGCCTGGAATGCGCAGCCTGCTGGCCGTGGACTTGAGCGCGCTTTTCAGTTCCATTCAATTGTCGTACCCGCCCATCGATGGCGGCGGCCCCATGACCGACGACTGGAAGTGGGTTCTCCGCGGCAGTTCTTCCACCCGTCCGGTGCTCCGGTTCCTGGGCAACGACCCTGCGCCGCAGGCTCCCCCGGCCCAGAGCCGGCCTGCCGTTTTGCCCGACACGCAGGCGATGCTGCGCCTGTCCGCCGGGGATCCGCCGGCAACGGGCAACGCTAATGAGGCCGACTTGGGCGCCACATTCGCGTTGGCTACTTCGGCCTTTGGCGACGGCAACAACACCTTCGAGGTAAGCGGCAATCTGGGCGGTGGGCCTTCGGCTGGGCTGCCCGTAATGGCGTTCCGCACCGGCTACCGGCGCAACGCTTCCGGCGACGGTCCGGATTTCTCGCTTACGGTGAGGCAAATTGATCTGCCGGGGCGGTTGGGCGCCGCGATGAACGGGCCGGCGCCTGGCGCGCCGCTGATGCGCTCGGTGTCCGCCAGTTACGACAATCGCAGCCGCCTGACCGACAGCGTGAGCCTGCAGTACGGGTTCACGATGGATTCGGTGTCGTTCCTCGACCGCACGAATAATTTCAGCCCGTACGCGCGCCTGGCTTACTCGCTCGGCGAGGGCGACGACCTGGCGTTTGTATACACGTCGGGGAACGCGCGGCCCGATTTGGACGGGCAGGCTTCGAGCGATGGCGTTCTGCAGCGCGACCTGAACACGCTCGGCCTGTTCCCGCGCGTCTCCGTGCGCGGCGGACGCTCGACCCTGCAGCGCGGCGCGGAATACGAAGTGAACTATACGCGTAAGGTCGGGGCGCGGAAATACCAAGCCTCAGCCTACGCCGAGTCGGTCACCAACGCGGCGCTGACTTTGGTTGCGCCCAACGGCATGTTTTCAGGCGCGGACTTGCTTCCCGACCTCTTCGGAGGGGATTCCATTTTCAACGCCGGCTCGTATCAGAGCATGGGGTATACCGCCGGCATCACGCAGGACTTGAACGACCACCTCAGCGCCACACTGACCTACGGGTCCCTGGGCGCGCTCACGGTCGACAATCGCGAGATTTCGAGCGACAATTTGAACCAGTTGCGCGCCATGATCCGGCCAGGCCAAAAGCAGGCCGTCGGCGCGCGCGTCGTCGCCAAGACGTCCCGCACCGGAACTCGCGTCATCGCCAGCTACGAGTTGACCGACAACCGCTGGGCAATGCCGGGCCACCTCTACAATACGGAATCGGTCCAGCCCGTGCCGGGCTTTAACGTCTACTTCCGTCAGCCGGTTCCGTTCCTCTCCAGGCGCCAGTGCCTGGTGGAAGCCACGGCCGACTTGCGCAACCTGCTGGCGGAGGGCTATCTGCCGCTGGCGGCGGCGAACGGTCAGAAAGTTCTGCTGGTGGAGACTCCCAGAAGCCTGCGGGCCGGTCTGAACTTCGTCTTCTAGGGTAGTGTCCAGGAAACAACTAGACAGTGGGGCGGACCCCCTGGTCCGCGCATAGGCGTTAAGATAAGCC
>PLGA01000458.1 GCA_003139735.1 Bryobacterales bacterium
ACGCCGCGCTCGATGCGGTTGCGGAGGGCCGTGGGGGTGAGGTCCACGAAGACCACTTCCTCAGCCTCGTCCACCACCCAATCGGGCACGGTTTCCCGGACGCGCACGCCGGTGACGCGCCAGACCTGGTCGTTGAGGCTTNNGCACGGCCACGGCGGGCTTGCGGCGCAGGACGGCCTCGGTATCCATCTCCTCGAATTGCGCGCCGCCGTAGGAAACCGCGCGGCGGGGGATGATTTCCATGCCTTCGATCTTGGCGATGGTGTCCTTGCGGCCGTGCGGCTCGAAGTAGGCGATGACGATGTCCACGCCCTGGGCGCGCATCTCCTGGGCCTCCTCGAGCATACGGTAGGTCTTGCCGACCCCGGCGGCGTACCCGAGGTAGATCTTGAGCCGGCCCTTGCGTTCGGGGCTCATTCCGTCTCCGCCTGCGGGAAGAGGCGCAGGTCGAAATCGGTGGCCTCTTCGATCAGCCTGTCGATGGGCGAATGCCACCACCAGCGGGGCTGGTCGCGCTGGGTATGGCCCAGAAAGACCTGCGTGACGTGCTGCTCGCGGGCGAAAGCCAGGACGGCTTCCACCAGGTCCCGGCCTTTCAGGCAATGGACTTCGGCGTCGAGCTGCCGGGCCAGCGCGAGGTTGGCTTCGAGCTTGAGACGGTCCTCAGGGCTGAGGTTCGCCTGTTCGAAATAGGCGGCGAGAAGGGCGCCGTGGAAGCGCCGCGCGTTGCGCTTGCCGCTTTGCAGCATGGAGGCGGCATTGCTGCGCGGCGTCAGGCAGACCAGGATGCGCTCCTGCACGCCCCAGGTGGCGGCGATGCCGTGGGCGCTGAGGTACCCCTGAAGCTGACGGTCGACCACATTGGCGGCCAGCACCAGGGCAAGCTCGCGCAACTCGCCCAGTTGGCGGGCGTCGGGAAGACCCTGGTGGTCGCCGCCGCGGCCGAGCAGCGCCTCGGGGGGGGCGTCCACCACTTCGATATCGTCGGCCTCGTTGAGGAAGGCTTCGGGGACGCTATAGGCGGCGCGCTTGCCGGTGACGCGGGCCACGTCGTCCTGGCGTTCGCGGATGTGCTGGACGTTGACGGCGGTGATGACGCCGATGCCGCGGCCGAGCAGGTTTTCGACGTCCTGCCAGCGCTGGGGATTGCGGCTGCCGGGGGGATTGTCGTTGGCCAGGCCGTCGATCAGGCAGATTTCGGGATGGCGCCGGAAGATGCCGGCGATATCAAGGACCTGGAACTCGCGGCCGGCGTAGCGTTCGGGGAGGGTGGGGATGGCCTCGAGGTGCGAAACGATGGCCTGAATATCGGGGGTGACTTCGCCCTGGACGGAGGCGACCACGACGTCCTCGCCGCGCTCCTTGCGGCGGCGGCCCTCATCGAACATGCGGAAGGACTTGCCGACGCGGGGAGCGTAACCGAGAAACACCTTGAGGCGGCCGCGCCGCTCCCGGCGTTCTTCGGCCTGGACGCGGCGCAGCAGTTCCTCGGGNNACGCGCGGCTCGCCGAGGATTCCGAACTGGCGGCCCTCGGTGTTTTGGGCGACCAACTGGCGGACTTGGTCCTGGCTGACGGAGCGCGCGGCGGCCACGCGGGCCACCTGGACCTCCGCGGTGGCGGGGCTGATGTGGGGGTCGAGTCCGCTGGCGGAGGCGGTTACCATGTCGGCGGGCGCGGGGCCGGTGAAGCCGGGGTTGCCGGCGCGGGCGGCCTTGAGGTCGGCGTTGACGCGGTCCACCAGCTTCTGGTTGGTGGGACCGTAATTCGACCCGCCGGAAGCGAGGCCGTCGTAGCCGTTGCCGGCGGCGGACGGGCGGCCATGGAAGTATTCGGGCTTGGTGAACTGCTGGCCGATCAGCTCGGAGCCGGCGGTCTTCCCGTTGGCCTGGATGAGGCTGCCATCGGCCTGATGGCGGAACAACACCTTGGCGAGGCCGGTGACCAGAAGCGGGTACAGGATGCCGGTGAGAAGGGCGAGTACCAGAGTAGCTTTGATGGCGATGATGAGTTGTTTCATATCGTTTTCCAAACAAGAAGGCAGGCGGGCCCACAACGTGGGTACCCCGGCCCGCCCCACTTTACGCCAAATGCAAAAGGCCCAAGAGGCGGTCGATTAACCAGATTCCGGGGAAGGGGGCGATCACGCCGCCTACGCCATAGACCAGGAGATTGCGGCGCAGCAGGGCGGCGGCGCTCATGGGCCGGTACTTTACGCCGCGCAGAGCCAGCGGGATCAAGGCGACGATAATCAGGGCATTGAAGATCACGGCCGAGAGCACGGCGCTCTCCTTAGTGTGCAGACCCATGATGTTGAGCGCGTTCATGGCCGGGTAGACGCCCATGAACATGGCCGGGAGAATGGCGAAATACTTGGCGACATCGTTGGCGATGGAGAAGGTGGTCAGGGAACCGCGCGTCATCAGCAATTGCTTGCCGATNNTTGGTGGGATTGCTGTCCAGATCCACCATGTTGCCGGCCTCTTTGGCGGCCATGGTGCCGGTGTTCATGGCGAGGCCGACATCGGCCTGAGCCAGGGCGGGGGCGTCGTTGGTTCCGTCGCCGGTCATGGCCACGAGCCTGCCGCCGGCCTGCTCCTTCTTGATGAGGTCCATCTTGTCTTTGGGGGTGGCCTGCGCGAGGAAGTCGTCGGTACCGGCTTCGGCTGCGATGGCGGCGGCGGTGAGGGGGTTATCGCCCGTGATCATGACGGTGCGTATGCCCATGGCGCGCAGTTGTTGGAAGCGCTCGCGCATTCCGCCCTTGACCACGTCCTTCAGATGCACCACGCCGAGGGCGCGGTTGCCGTCGGCGACCACCAGCGGGGTGCCTCCGGAGCGCGAAATGCGGTCGGTGACGTCCATGAGTTCGGTGGGGACCGCGCCGCCCTGGTCGTGAACAAACTCCATAACCGAATCGGTGGCGCCCTTGCGGATGCGGCGGCCGTCGAGGTCCACGCCGCTCATGCGGGTCTGCGCGGTAAACGGGATGAAGCGGGCTTCGTGCTCGGCCACCTCGCGGCCGCGGATGTTGTACTTCTCCTTGGCGAGGACCACGATGGAGCGGCCTTCGGGGGTTTCGTCAGCCAGGCTGGAGAGCTGGGCGGCGTCGGCCAACTCTTCCTCGGTGACATCGCCGACCGGGATGAACTCGACGGCCTGGCGGTTGCCGAGGGTGATGGTGCCGGTCTTATCGAGGAGCAGGGTGTTGACGTCGCCGGCCGCTTCCACGGCCTTGCCGCTCATGGCGAGAACGTTGTGCTGCATGACGCGGTCCATGCCGGCGATGCCGATGGCGGAGAGCAGCCCGCCGATGGTGGTGGGGATGAGGCACACCAGGAGCGAGATGAGAACCGTGACGGTGGGCGCGCTGCCCGTGCCGCTGGCCGCGACGCTATAGAGGGCGAAGGGCTGGAGCGTGACCACGGCCAGAAGGAAAACGATGGTCAGTCCGGCGATCACGATGTTCAAGGCGATTTCGTTGGGCGTCTTCTGGCGCTCGGCGCCTTCGACCAGGGCGATCATGCGGTCAAGGAACGTCTCGCCGGGGTTGGAGGTGATCTTGATCTTGACCCAGTCGGAGAGGACCTTGGTGCCGCCGGTGACGGCGCTGCGGTCGCCGCCGGATTCGCGGATCACGGGAGCGCTCTCACCGGTGATGGCGGATTCATCCACG
>PLGA01000322.1 GCA_003139735.1 Bryobacterales bacterium
GCGCGCAAGTCCTCCAGGCTTCCGCGCTGGGCGCGCCGCGTAATCCGCCGCACGCCATCCGGGGCAGGCGTCTCCGCTTCGTACAATTCCCTTCCCCGGTACGCCGCCAGCTCCAGTTCCAGCTTGCGGCTCGCCTTTTCGGCGGCGCGTGCGGCTTCCATTTGCGCCGCCACCAACGCCGGAACCTCGTCAAGCGGCGCGGAAAACAGTTGCCCCGCCTTCAACAGGGCTTCGTAATCGGCCCGCGCCCGGTTGGNNCGCTCGTCCGCCGCAAAGGAACTCCACGCGCGTGGTCTGGCGAACCTTATCGATCTTGCGCAGCAGGATGGGGCCAATTTCGCCGGTGGCGCGCACATGCGTACCGCCGCAAGCGCTGCGGTCCAACCCTTCGATGGAAACGATGCGCAAGGTTCCCTCGCGGTCCGAAGGCTTTCGCAGGTCGCGCGCCTCGCCCGCGTCCTCGAACCGCACCGCGACCGGCCGGTTCTCACAGACGATTTGGTTGGCGCGCTGCTCAGCTTCCCGCANNCCGCTGTGCTGCTGCATGTGATCGAAGCGCCGTCCCCAATCGATGGCGCAGTCGATGACGCAATCGACCATCCCCGTCTGAAGCGGCGCGGCCACGTGGTGCGCGATGCGTTCGCCCTCGTCGGCGGCGTCCACCAAGGGGACGCCCGCAATGGAGCCGGTATCGGACGGCTGCCCGCCGGACGCGGGGTAGAAAGCCGTGCGGTCCAGATAAACTGTGAGCCCGTCCGGAGAGCGCTCGACGACGCAAGCCGGAAACTCGCGCAGGTAGGAATCGGTGTAGTAGAGGCGTTCGGTCATGGGGACACTGCTATTTTCGCAGACGGACAGGGGAAGCGGTAAAATCGTAGAGAGGCGACCGTGACCACCCGCGAGAACGTCCACCAGCTTATCGACGAGCTACCGGAGGAACACCTCTCCGATGCGCTGGATTATCTGGCGGACCTGCACGATTCCGGCGCCGCTCTCAGCGCGGAGGCCCAAGCCGCCGTCGCGGAAGGCCTTGACGACATCCGCAATGGGCGGACTATTTCGCTCGGAGAGTTCCGGCGGACCCGCCGCCTGTGAGCTACGAGGTTCGGCTGTCCCACCGAGCTGCCAAGGATCTGGACGCTATGGGCCGCGATACGCGGGAGCGCATACTTCGGCGCCTGGACCAGCTTGGGGAGTCGCCTCGGGACGCCCGGACGTCGAGTCTGCTGACGAACCTTGCCGGACTACGGAAATCCCGGGTCGGCGGTTGGCGCGTGATCTTCGCGGTGGACGACGATACGAGGATCGTGAACGTGGTGACCATCGAACGGCGCGGCCAAGTCTATCGCCGCATCTGAAGCGATCGAGCGGGACGCCCCCCCGTTTGTGGTCCCCATTTCCCTCAAAAGAGACGCAATCAATCCAGTTTGACGCCCCCGCGCCGTTGTACAATTAATGTTTTAGAGGGAATGGAATGAAGAAATACGGCAAATTCGCCGCTCTCATCGCAGTGGTGCTCGGAACTTTGGTTTATTTGGCGGCGGCTGGGGGGAATTCGAACGCCACCTATTACAAAACCATCGCCGAGCTTGGCCAAATGGGGGACAAGGCTTATGGTGCGCGGCTCCGCGTCGGCGGCGATGTGGAGAGCGGCTCCATTAAGCGCGCCGGAACCGGGGTCCAGTTCGTGCTGGTGCAGGATAAGACGAAGTTAACGGTCGCCTATGTCGGCTCCGACCCGCTTCCGGACACCTTCCGGGATGGGTCCCAAGCCCTTGCCGATGGCAGACTCGACCGGGACGGCGTCTTCCGCGCCGGCAAG
This sequence comes from Bryobacterales bacterium, assembly GCA_003139735.1. Lineage (GTDB taxonomy): Bacteria > Acidobacteriota > Terriglobia > Bryobacterales > Bryobacteraceae > BOG-224. The sequence goes on from PLGA01000322.1 coordinate 1,823, forward strand.
ATCCAAGCCAAGTGCGCATCGAAATACGCCGCCAAACCGGGAGAGATGCCCGGGCAGGCGCCTTCCAACATCAACACAGGCAAGAGCAGCATCTAGTCGTCGAGGGGTTCTATGGAAAATCTGGGTTCGTTGGCCCTCCTGCTGGCCTTCTGCATCGCCATCTATTCCGCGCTGGCCTCGGTGGTGGGCCGCATCAAGCGCAAACCTTTCCTGGTCGTCAGCGGCCAGCGCGGCGTTTACGCCGTCTGGGTGCTCGTCACCCTCGCCGCCGGCATCCTGGTTCACGCGCTGATGACCAGCGATTTCCGCTTCGCCTACGTGGCCGAGCATAGCAATCGCGCCATGCCGCTGCTCTACAAGTACGCGGCCTGGTGGGGCGGGCAGGAAGGCTCGCTGCTGCTGTGGAGTTGGCTGCTGGCCACCTATTCCATGGTGGTGGCGTTCACCAACCGCCGCCGGCATCGCGACTTCATGCCCTACGTCACGGGCGTGCTGATGACCATCCAGATTTTCTTCCTGGTCATGAATAATTTCGTGGCCAACGCCTTCACCATGGTGACCATGGATGGGCGCATCACGGCGCTCGCCGACGGCAACGGCCTCAACCCCCTGCTGCAATACCCCGCCATGGCCATCCATCCGCCCATGCTGTATTTGGGCTATGTGGGGTTCGCGGTTCCCTTCGCTTTCGCCATCGGATCGCTCATCACGCGGCAGGCGGGCGACTCCTGGATTTTCACCACGCGCCGTTGGACGCTGGTCACGTGGCTCTTCCAAAGCACTGGCGTCATGCTCGGTATGGCTTGGGCCTATCATGTCCTGGGCTGGGGCGGCTATTGGGGTTGGGACCCGGTGGAGAACGCTTCCCTGCTTCCCTGGATCAGCGGCACGGCGTATCTGCACTCGGTGATGATGCAGGAGAAGAAAGGCATGATGAAAATCTGGAACATCGTGCTGATCTCTACCACCTTTTTCCTCTGCATCCTGGGCACTTTCCTCACGCGCTCGGGCATTGTGCAATCGGTGCATGCGTTCGGCACCTCCAATATCGGCAAGTACTTCGTCGGCTTCCTGGCAATTGGCATCGCCGCCACCATCTTTCTCATTCTGGAACGCCTGGATTATCTCAAGAGCGAAGCGCAGCTCGAAAGCGTTGTCTCCCGGGAATCGAGTTTCCTGTTCAACAATCTGATCCTGCTGGCAAGCTGCTTCGCGGTGCTGTGGGGCACGCTATTTCCGGTGATTTCTGCGACGTTCTCCGGCGACCAGATCTCGCTCGACGCCGACTGGTACAACCGGCTGATGGTTCCCATCGGCTTGTTCCTGCTGTTCCTTACGGGCGTGGGGCCGCTATTCTCCTGGCGGAAGACCTCGGTCGAGAGCCTGCGCCGCAATTTCCAGTGGCCCGGCGTGGCGTCCGTCGTCCTGGTCGCCGCTCTGATTGCGGCCGGCATGCGCAGTTTTTACGCCCTCATCTCCTTCGGCTTCTGCCTGTTCGTGGCGCTCACCGTGATCGTGGAATTCTTCAAAGGCGCGCGCTCCATTGCCGCCAAGAGTGGGTTTTCGTTTCCTCACGCCGTGGTCGAGCTCACCCATCGCAACACGCGCCGCTACGGCGGCTACCTGGTGCACATGGGAATTGTGCTGATCTTCATCGGCCTTACCGGCAAAGCGTTCAATCAGAGCGATACGCGCGAGATGGCGCAGGGCGACACCATGCAGTTGGGCCACTATTCGCTGCACATGAACCGCATGGAGCAGGGCGAGAACGACAACTATTCGTGGCATCGCGCCATCATCCAAGTGGCCAAGGACGGCGACGACCTGGGCACGCTCGAACCGGAAAAGCGCCTCTACAAGGCCAGCCGGCAAGGCACCTCGGAAATCGGCCTCCGCCAGCGGCCCAACGAAGACCTGTACCTGAATTTCGGCGGCATGTCGGACGATAACCAGCGCGCCGTGATCCAGGCCTACGTAAACCCGCTGGTGTTCTGGATCTGGGCCGGCGGCCTGGTGCTGATTGGCGGCACGCTGGTCTGCCTGGTTCCCAGCAAAGTGAAAATGCAATATGCCCGCACCAGCGTGGTGGGCGTGGCGAAAACGCATGTCAAAGCGTAACGGCTGGCGCGCAAAGTTCGAGATTCCAATGTTGGCGTTCGTATTGGTCCTGGCCGCGCTGGCGCAAACCGCGGCGGAGAAGCCCAGCCTGGACACCCGCCGCGTGGGCATGCGCCTGGCCTGCCAGTGCGGCTGCAAGGATTCCGTAGCCACCTGCAGCATGCTCGAGTGCGGGTTTTCGAAGCCGGCCAAGGAGCGCATCGCCCGCATGCAGGC
>PLGA01000491.1 GCA_003139735.1 Bryobacterales bacterium
CTCAGAAGACTCTGGGGACTTCCTCGCGCACGTTCCTTTCCCATGGCTCACCTCACGCCATGGGCTATCTTCTTCCGCACTCGGGCTGCGGAATCACCCTTGCGTAGCGGTACGCACAGATCTCCGCGCATTTCTTCGGAATCTGCAATATCGCCACTTTCAAATCGCGCACCCGTGGGCGCTTGGCCCGCCCCGTTGTGATATGCTGATATCCGAATCTATGAAGTGGCCCCGCGTACGGGCGCTCCTTCTCGCTGGGTTGGGCATGGCGTTCGCCTATGCCCAGAACGGGACCGCCCCCATCGTCATCGATTATCCGGCCAACGGGTCGATCTTTCCGCCCGACATGGCCGCCCCTACCTTCCTCTGGCGCGACCCCGCTCCGGGCGCGGTCTCCTGGCGCATCGATGTATCGTTCGCCGATGGCTCTCCTGCCCTCCATGTGACCTCTAAAGGCGAGCGCATGCGCATCGGCGAGATCGACCAGCGCTGCGTCTCGACCACCAACAAGCTCCCCACCCTCACGCCGCAGCAGGCCGCCGCCCACACCTGGCTGCCCAATCCCGCCGACTGGGCCGCCATCAAGAAGCAGTCCGTCGCCGGCGCCACCATCGCCATTACCGGCTTCACCGCGGGAGGCGCCGGTCAGCCGTTATCGCGCGGGCACATGCTGCTCCATACTTCCGCCGACCCGGTCGGCGCGCCCATCTTCTACCGCGACGTCCCGCTCATGCCGTCGAAATCCGAGTCGGGCGTCATCAAGCCTCTCGATACCAACAAGGTTCCCCTCATCGCCTGGCGCCTGCGCGACGTCTCGCAAACCCAGAGCCGCGTGCTGCTGACGGACATGCACACCTGCGCCAACTGCCACTCCTTTGCGGACGACGGCAGCACTTTCGGCATGGACCTCGACGGGCCCGCCAACGACAAAAGCCTCTATGCGCTCACGTCCGTGCAAAAGGTAATGACCATCGGCAATGAGAACGTGGTTTCGTGGGCCTCCTTCCGCGACGAACTGGGCAGCCAGCTTCGCGTGGGCTTCATGTCACGGGTTTCGCCCGACGGCCGCCGCGTGGTCACCACCATCAAGCCTCCGGGCGCCAATCGGGATCAGCTCTACTACGTTTCTAATTTCACGGACTACCGCTTCCTCCAGGTTTTTTATCCCACCAGCGGCATCCTGGTCTGGTACGACCGCGCCGCCCGCAAGCTCCAGCCGCTGCCCGGCGCAGACGATCCGCAACACGTGCAGGCCAACGCCGTATGGAGTCCCGACGGCAAGTACCTGGTGTTCGACCGCGCCGAGGCGAAGGACCCGCGGCCGCCCAACGGCAAGATGGCCGCCTACGCCAACGACCCGGCGGAAGTCCAGATTCAGTACGATCTGTACCGCATCCCTTTCAACGACGGCAAAGGCGGCAAGGCCGAGCCCGTCGCCGGCGCCTCGCAGAACGGCATGAGCAACAGCTTCCCGAAGATTTCCCCCGACGGGCGCTGGATTGTCTTCGTGCAGGCCAAGAACGGCCTATTGATGCGCCCCGACAGCAAGCTTTACATCGTCCCGGCGGAGGGCGGTCAGGCGCGCCTCATGACCTGCAATACCCCGCTGATGAACTCCTGGCACAGTTTCTCTCCCAACGGGCGCTGGCTGGTCTTCTCCTCCAAGAGCCGCACGCCCTATACCCAAATGTTCCTCACGCACATCGACGCGGAGGGGCACGATTCGCCGGCCATCCTGATTGAGAACTCCACGGCGGCCAATCGGGCCGTCAACATTCCGGAGTTTGTGAACACCACGCCGGACGGCATCGAGCGCATCGACGTTCCGGCGGGCGATTTCTACCGCCAGTTCGACATCGCCGCGGATCTGACCCAGAAAGGCGACTACGCCGCCGCCATCGTCGAGTGGACCAAAGCCCTCGCCTTGAACGGCGACAATTCCCGCGCTTACAACGATTTCGGCCTGAGTCTGGCCGGCGCGGGCCGCACCCAGGATGCCATTGCGCAGTACCAGCAAGCCCTCAAACTCCAGCCCGGTTACGCCGATGCCCACAACAATCTGGGGAACGCCCTGACCAGCGCCGGCCGTCTGGACGATGCCATCGCTCAATACAAGCAGGCGCTCCAGATCGATTCCTCGCTCGCCGATGCCCACAACAACCTGGGCGCCGCGCTCATGTCGCAAGGCAGCCTGCCCGATGCCATCGCGCAGTTCGAAGCCGCGCTCAAACTCCGCCCCGATTACCCGGAGGCGCACAACGATCTCGGCATCGCCCTGGCCTCCCAGGACCACCTCGACGAGGCCGTCGCCCATTATCGCAAAGCCATCGAGGGCAGCCACAGTCCCGCCTACGCCGCCGACGCCCACACCAATCTCGGCGTCGCGCTGGCGCGCCAGGGCAAGCTCGATGAAGCCATCGTGAATTTCAAGAAGGCCCTCGAATTGAACCCCCTCGGCGCCATGGCCGATGTCGATCTCGGCCGCGCCCTGATGGCCCAGAACAAGTTCGACGAGGCCATTCCGCATCTCGAGAAAGCCCTCGCCGCCGGTCTGGAGGCCGCCGACGTCCACAACGAACTGGGCGCGGCTTTGGCTGAGAAGGGCCGCATGGACGAAGCCATTCCGCACTTTGAAAAAGCCGTCGCCATCAACCCCAACGACGCCGACTCACACGCCAATCTGGCCCGCGCCTACGCCAGCGAACAGCACTTCGACCA
>PLGA01000143.1 GCA_003139735.1 Bryobacterales bacterium
GCGCAACCGAAAGCCGACAAACGAAATGAGTACTTCGTGCCTGCGGAAATCCTTGAGAGCAGCCTTGGCGTTCACTGGCTCCATCTGCCGAACAGCGCCGTGCGAGACTACTTCTATTTCTTCAGTCGGGCGCACGCCAGCGAGAAACAGGCCACGCTCTACGACGTTTTGCGGACAAGGCCAACGGCGACGCCGGCCGACTTGCGGCTCTCCTACAGAATTCGTCGCCTGGAGCATGAAACTGATTCCGCCGCCAAGCTAGAAGCCCGGGATGCGGAGCGGGCTTTCAACCTCTTGGCCCATCCCGAGCTCCGGTCCTGCTACGACGCCGTATTGCAGGACCCGGACGCCCCGGCGTTATTCCCCTACGGCGGATTCGGCCAGTGCGTCGTCTCGGGCGAACTTTCGGAAGACGGGAGCACCTTCTTCGTCCGGCATTTGCTGTCCTACCTGCCGGACCAGCGGCAACGCAAGTTCCGGGCGCCGCTGCGCCGTATTGAGTACCTCGACGGGCTTGCGCTGTATCGGGATAGCCGCCGGAAGGCAGAGGTATATTTGGACCCCTCGCTTCTGCCCCTCGGGTGGGACCCGACATGGAACCAATGGAAACATCTGGTGGCGACGAAGATTGGCATCACGGCGGCCTTCGTTGAATCCGGCAAATACCGGCGCGAGAACGGTGAATGGCGCCTGGTGAGATGGGAGACCGCGCTGCCCAGTCGCTTGTCTGTGACGGTACCGCCAGACGCGGAGAAGTCTCTTGCCGAGGCTCGCCGCTCGTATCAACGCTTTGGCGAGCACTATGACGCCATCGAGCACGTTCGTGAGCGCCTTCAGCGGGAACCGCTGTCGCAGGGCGACGTGTTGGACCTGTGCCGCTCCCTGGGAATACCGCCGGATTTCGAAATCGCTCAATTCTGCTGGAAGCCGGACTACGATCCATACTTCTACGAACAGTTGAAGAGGCGGAGCCAGAACGTCTATCTTTTCCGGGGAGAGTTCATTTTCCTGCTGCCTCGATCGATCGTCGCCGAGGTCCCACAATTGGGCCACGCAACCTACGTATTCGGCAAAGCGCCCGATGTTCGCGAGTTCGTGGGCCGGTACGCCAAGACGTGTCGGGACGACATCCGCAAGAACCGGGGGAACGTGGCGCAACAACTCGGTTTCATTGGACGTGTGACGCACGGCAGTGACCCGCGCAGGTGGAGCCGGGAGTTGAGTTGTCGAATTGGTGAAACGGTGGACTATTCTCTCTCAATTCCATGACCACGCTGGAGGAGTCTTGGCCGGTCCGTTAAGCCGGCCGCCCCCCCATCACAAGCCTCTGTCGCGCTCGGAACGGTTCAATATGATGAGGTCGGGGCGTCTCTTGCGGATCGGGTGACGGCGGCCACCGCCTTCAATCAGCGTAAGGCCGCTCTTGACGAACCCCTCGCGGATCAAATCAGTGGTACGGCCACTCTCGCGCAGGTAGACTTCGCGCCGCTCGCGCCAGCATGGATTCGGCATATGGTGGCCTTTCGAATAGTGCGGAATCGCCGCACGACCCTGCTTACCCCTTCGTGCCAATTGCTTTCGTGAATGTGTAGACGAGAGTGCCGTCCACTATCTCCGGTCCAGTGACCGCAGCCGTGGTGAGTTCGGGGTAGGTTGCCGAGTAAAATGACCGGACGGATTCGATATCTAGCTCGCTCGCCGGATCTGGCAAAATAAGCCCAGAATATCTGAAGCTACGCGCCGTTCTGCTGATGGTCATGTGCCACTCCTTCTTCTTCTTCTTCTTCCAATCCGGGCAGGCGCACCGCCGCGGTCTCGACTGCGGGGTTCGATCTGAACGCCGGTTCCGCCTGAGCCGCCGCGCTCAGTTGCCCGGCAGTCGGGACTGCCGGCCCGTGCTGCGACTCTTCCGATGCCGCCGTGGCGCCGGGCGAGTCGAATAGGCTCGGCGTTTCTCCGGTGGCCGTCTTGGTCCCGAATACCGGTTTGCCGTCCTTCATCACCGGCCCCGGTTTCGCGTCTGCGGTCGCTGGCGCAGTCTTGGAAAAGGACGCCCTGCGTTTGCTCTCGATCTCCTTCTTCTTCTCCGCCTCGACCGTCTTGACGGCAGTGGCGTGCGCGGCTTCGATTTCGGCGAGGTTCGATCCAAGCTTGACAAAGGTGTCGGTGAACCTGACGAGTTGGCCGGCGAACTCCCGGTCTAACTCATCCGGCGTACCAGTGACGGTTAGGGGCGTTGTCAGAGCGTCATCGCCGGAATCGTTGTCTTTCAGGCGTTTCGGCATGACGTTTACCCTGATGGCTTCGTTGCCGGTCAGAGCAAGGGTAAGCATCACGGGCCGGTTCTTGAGGATCGGCAATAGTTCTACAAACATGGTTTTCCTTTTCGAGTTGAATGAAATCGGACGTGGGCGAAACCCGCCCGTCTATTGACTGGCGCCCGCCGCCTTTGGGGACGTACGGTTGAAACGGGCGCGCTCCTTCTCAGCCTGTCTCCGCATTCGCTGCCATGTGGCCGGATCGACCGGCAACGGCGTAACCCGCCCAGTCGCCAGATTCACGAAGCCCCCGTGATA
>PLGA01000481.1:0-280 GCA_003139735.1 Bryobacterales bacterium
TCGCAGCGGACGCCGAGGCCTTGGGTGAAAGTCTGCATGGCCGGCATGACTTCCGCCGCCGACTTCAAAACCTTCAGGTTGGTGGGCGCCTGCTGGGCGACCAGCGGCACGAGAAACAGCAAGGAAACGACTAAGCGCATTGAGATATGATACACAAACCAGGCGGGTTGCGGCACGCCGAAATCGGGAAAAACCGGGCCGGCTGCCGGACTAGCCGTCCGGGAGCGCGAGAAACGTTACGAATCGTACAGAACGGGCGTTTTCCGCTACCGGAGGCAGT
>PLGA01000481.1:295-3105 GCA_003139735.1 Bryobacterales bacterium
CTCATGCGCGGCATGCTCAAATCGAGGACCACCAGCGCGATCTCGCCGGGGTATCGCTTGAGGATGTCGATGGCCTCCGGCCCGCTGTCCGCCAGCAGAACCGTGTAGCCGCGATGTTCGAGGGCTATCTTCGCCGTATTCAGCACGAGCGGTTCATCATCCACCACGAGGATCACTCCGGATCCCTGGAGCGCGGCATCGCGCACCGCGGCGGGCGGGGCCTCGGCCGCGCCGGCAGCGGCCGGGAACAGCACGGTGAAGCAGGCGCCCTTGCCCGGCTGGCTCGTTACCATGATTGCGGCCTGGTGACCTCGAACGATGCCGGCCACGGCCGCCAGCCCCAGCCCGCGCCCGGTGAATTTCGTCGAGAAGAAAGGGTCGAAGATCTTGGTCCTGGTGTCGTCGTCCATGCCGCAGCCGGTATCGCGCACCTCCAGGCAAACGTACTTCCCCGGCCGCAGCTCGGCTGCTTCGGGGTGCAGCCGCATGAACCTCGCATCCACATCCTCAACGCAGGTGCGGACGTCGATGCGGCCCTCGCGACTGCCAATGGCTTCGGCCGCATTGAGAGCCAGGTTCATGAACACCTGCTGCATCTGGCCCCGATCGGCTTCGATGGGCGGAAGATCCTCCGCCAGATCCAGGCACAAGGCGATCTTCTTCGAAATGGACCGGCGAACGAGGCCGCTCATCTCGGGAATGAGAGCCGAAAGATTCACTGGTTCCACCAGGAACTTGCCCTTGCCGGAGTAAGCCAGCATCTGCCTGGTCAGGTGAGCGGCCTGTTCGCCCGCGCGTACGATTCCCTCGATCAACTCGATGGCAGGGTGGCTGGGAGGGAGCATCTCCTGGGCCAAACTGGCGCCGCCGATCACGCCGACCAGCAGATTGTTGAAGTCGTGGGCCACGCCGCCCGCCAGCAATCCGAGGCTTTCGAGTTTCTGAGAGTCCCGAAGGCGCTGTTCGGCGCGCACGCGCTCGGTGGTTTCGATAGCCGTATTCAGGACGCCCCAACCCTGTTCGCCGGGCAATCGGGCGCGGACCAACGTCCAGGTGAAATAGCGAGGTTCGAGAGAGCCGCTGGGGGACCGCCGGATCTGAAACTGCTGGTCTACGGCCTGATGGGGCTCGCCGGTTTCGAGTACGCGCCGGTACAGATCCACAAGCTCGGGATAAATCTCCGGCCATGCTTCCTGGAGAGTATGACCCAACATCTCCTTGCCGAACGCGATGTTCTGATAAGCCGAATTGATCCACTCATAGGTCAGATCGCTGCCGCGCACCAGATTGATGCCAACCGGGGTGGTCTCCAGTACGGTATGCAGCAGTTCGCGCTCGCGGGCGAGTTGCGCGGCGAGACGCTCGCGGTCCCGCTCGGCGCGCTGGCGCTCGGTGAGATCGGACACGGTGTACGCGAAACGCGGGTTCCCGGAATGCCCGGTCCCCAGGTAACTGGCGCTCGCGAGCAGCCAGCGTTCGCGGCCTTCCGCATCGCGGCGGGCATACTCGCCCGAGACTGGCTTGCCGGTGCGCCGGCTCTGTTCATAGAAACCCTCCCAGATGCGCACGACCTCCGCCGAAGCGCCCGCGTCAGTTAAGGATTTGCCCGCGATCGACTCCCGGTCCACCCCATACATCTCCGCCGCGGCGGCATTGCAGGAGACGTGAACGATGCGGCCATCGATCTGTTCCACGAATCCGCGCATCGCTCCAGGGCTGTCGAAGAAGCTGCGCAGAACGGCTTCGCTTTCGCGCAAGGCTTCCTCGGCGCGCTTGGTTTCGGTGACATCGGCGCCGGCCACGACCGAGCCGCGCACGCGGCCTTCGGCATCGAACAGAGGCATGGCGCCGAGGAGCATGTTGACGGTGCGGCCGCCAGGGAACACCATGTCGATCTCTTCCTGTTTCACAGGCCGGCCGGTGGCCGCGGCAACCTGGGCGGGCAATTCCGCGGGTGGCAACTCGACGCCGCCGCGAAAAACCTTGAAGACGACTATGGCATCGCCGGAAGGCGCGCTTTGCGAGCTGTTGCCGCCCGGCTCAGACTGGGTTACGACCCGATCCGCAAAGGCGTTGCCGGTAATCCGGAGGCACTGTGGATCGTGCGCGATCCAAATGGCGACCGGCGCGGCGTCCAGGATGGCCTGAAGCTCGCCGACGCGGTCGGCCAATTCGCCAGCCAGGCGGCGGCGTTCCTCATCCGCCCGCTTGCGTTCGGTGAGCGTGGGAGCGTCCATCTGGGATTCCCGGAGGGCCGATGAATTCGCCGGGGTGGAGCGGGTGCGGATTAGCGCCGCCGCCACGGCGATGAGGACCGGCGGATCGAGAGGCTCCNNATGGAGCACCGGAATGGGCGCGGTCCGGGGATCGGCCTTCAGCCGCCGGCAGACCTCCAAACCGTCCATTCCGGGCAGTTCGATAGGAAGAACGATCAGCGCGGGCTGGTTTCGAAACGCCAGGTTCAGCGAATCGGGACCGTTGCCGGCTTCGACCACCTCAAAGCCCGCGTNNTCTGGTTGCGGGCGAAGCGAAGGGCGGCATCACCGTCGACGGAGAGGATCGTGTGGGGCATGTAAACCGCCTGGAACGGGCATCCGAATCGAATGGCATCTCGACCTGGCGATCCACGCCGGCGCCCGCGGACCGATCATTATAGGTGATCTCGTCGCGGCGCGCGACGAAACGGACAGGGTTGTAGTACAACCGGCCGCAGTCTTACGGGGCGCCCTCGGGGCCCGGCAGCGAGGCGCGGGCGAAGGCCAGGTCTTCCACCACGCGGCCGGCTATCAGGTGCTCCTGGATGATGCGCT
>PLGA01000217.1 GCA_003139735.1 Bryobacterales bacterium
TCTCTGCGTCTCCGCGTCAAGAATTCAGCGCGGCGCTTATGCGCGTAGCCATTGAGGCGGGGGCGCTTTCGCTTTCTAGCGGGGGGTTGGCGCGCTATACGACGGAGCTGAGTTTGGCGCTGGCGCGAGGGTTTCCGGAGGACGAGTTTTTTCTGGTATCCGACCGGGCTTTCCGAATGCCGGCGGGGGCTCCGGCGAACCTGAGGCAGGCGGGTGGGGCGCGCAATGCGGTGGAGCGGCGCTGGTGGCTGTGGGGCCTGGGCCGGGAACTCGACCGCCTGGGGGCGGACGTAATCCACGGTCCGGATTTCGCCGTGCCGTACCTTGCGCGGCGGCCGAGCGTGCTCACCCTGCACGACCTGTCTCCGTGGATGGACCCCGGCTGGCATTCCGCCGCGCAGCGGGTGGCGCGGCGCACGCCGGTGTTGCTGGGGATGGGGGCGGCCACCATGGTTGCGACTCCCAGCGAGGCGGTGCGAAAGCAGGCTATCGAACGGTTCCGGCTGCGGCCGGAGCGGGTGGTTGCCGTGCCGGAAGCCGCCGCGGGGTGGCTCGGTCCGGTGGAGACGCGGCCGGAGACGCCGTACTTCCTCTTCGTGGGAACGCTCGAACCGCGTAAGAACCTGCCCGCGCTGGTGGAAGCCTGGCGGGGGCTTCGCCGGCGGCGCCGGATCGACTTGGTGCTGGCCGGGCGCAGGCGCGCCGACTGTCCGGCCATCCCCGAGCAGCCCGGCCTACGCCTGTTGGGCGAGGTCTCCGACGCGGCGCTCTCCGAGTTGTACAGCGGCGCGCTGGCTTTTGTGTATCCGTCGCTCTATGAAGGATTCGGGCTGCCGGTGCTGGAGGCCATGCAGTGCGGTGCTTGCGTGATCGCTTCGCGCGCGGTTCAGGAAACCGGCGGCCGGGCCGCGGTCTACGCCGATAGCGTCGAAGACCTGACGCGCGCCATGCTGCGGGCCGTGGAAGACGACGCATGGAGGGCGGATTGCCGCGCGCGATCCCTGGCGCGGGCGCGGGAGTTTTCCTGGGAGCGCACGGCGCGCCTCACACACCAGGTCTACGCGGAGGCGCAAAAGCGTTTTGAAGGCTGAACCGAAACCGTTGGCGCTGTTCCTGGCGGCCGAGGCGCCCTACCCGCTGGCGGGCGGCGGGGCGTTGCGCAGCGCGTCGCTGCTCAACTACCTGGCGCGCGCGCGCGAGGTCGACCTGATCGTGTTCCGCCAGCCTGGGGCGCCGGACCCGGCCGCGCAGATGCCGCCGGGCTTGGCGCGCCGGATTGTGTCGATCAATCTTCCGGAAACCGGCCGTGGGACGGCTGCCCGCGCCTTCAGGAACGCGGTGCGCCTGGCGCGGGACGTTCCGCCGTTGGTGGACCGCTTCGCGGGGTTCGGGCGCCAGATCGCGGAAGCCATCGCCGGACAGCGGTACGAAATCGGCGTGGTGGAGCATTTCTGGTGCGCGCCATACTGGGAAGAGGTTTCACGGGTGTGCGAGCGTACGGCGCTCGACCTGCACAACATCGAATCGGTTCTGCACGGCCGGTGCGCGCAGCTGGAACGGGGCGCGGCCGCTTTGGCGCACCGCGCTTTCGGGCAGGCGAGTCTGGAGCTGGAGCGCAGGTGGCTGCCGCGGTATTCCCAGGTTTTGACGGCCTCGGAGCACGACGCCGGATTGGCGCGCGCGATCGCTCCCCAGGCGCAAATTTCCGTTTACCCGAACGCTATTCCGCCGGTCCCGCCGCCGCCGAGGATGGACGAGGAAGCCATCGTTTTTTCGGGCAACATGGAGTATCACCCGAACATCGCGGCGGTGCGGTTTTTTCGCGCCGAGGTCTGGCCGCGGCTGCGCGAACGCTGGCCGGGGCTGGTCTGGCGTCTGGTGGGAAAAAATCCGGATGCGGTGAAGCGATACACTTCGGGCGACCCGCGCATCCAAGCGACCGGCCCGGTGGACGACGCGGTGCGGGAACTGGCGAAATCGCGGGCAGCGGTGGTCCCGGTTCTGGCCGGCAGCGGGACCCGGTTCAAGATCCTGGAGGCGTGGGCGGCGGGGATTCCGGTGGTTTCGAGCACCGTGGGCGCCGAGGGACTGCCCGCGCGGGATGGAGAAAACATACTGATTGCGGACACCGGACCCGCATTCGCCGAAACGGTTTCCCGGCTGCTCGCGTCCCCTGCGCTTCGGGAACGGATAGGCATGGCTGGCAGGCGGTCACAGGTGCGCGAATTCACTTGGGACCGCGCCTGGGAGAAATTACATCTGTGACGGCCTTTAAGCCGCCCGCTTCCGCGATCGCCACCCGCAGAACGCCAGGACGAGAAGGCTGGCGCAAAGCAGCGGGGCGGTTCCGGGTTCAGGAGTGTTGGTGGCGCCGTTGCCAGCGAACCCTTGACTGCCGAAGTCGCCGAGTTCGCTGTTGAGCGTGCCGTTAGCGGCGCAGACGTTGGAAATGGTGTTGCTATCCATGGTCACTGCCCCAGTCAGCGCGATGGCCCGACCACAGATTGTGGCGCTGGTATCCAGGGTGACGCTGGCGTCTGCGATGATGTTTCCTGCGAAGTTAGTACTGGTACCGAGCGTCGCGGAACTGTAGACGTCCCAAAACACGCCGGTCCCAGCGCCGCCATTGATTACGTCAACAACCGAGCTGCTCGCGGTCGTGAGGGTGCTGCCAATCAGAAAGACGAAGACCGCATTCGGATTGTTCTCGGCGTCGAGGGTCAGGGTTCCCGTCACTGCGGCCGACGAGCTGAATTCATAGACGCCCGGGTCGAGCGTGCGTCCGCCCAGATCGGTCGGAATCAGGTACACAGTACCGGCCGCCAGGGAGGCCAGCGCGTTGTACGCAGTCGTGGCATCGCTCTGCGCCTGGCCCGCGACCGCGTCGGTTAGGTGTTCCGTTCCCGTGAGGGTGATGTCTGCGAAGTCGGTAATGGAAGTTCCGGACCAGACGCCCAGATCTCCGTCGATGGTGGTGGGACCGGTGTTGGTTACGGTCGAGGCGCCCAATACCGCGAAGTTCTGCGCCGAACCCAGTATTACGTCGGCCAACGCTACAGATGGGTAACAGAGGCATCCGGCGAGCGGAATCATTAGGACGATCCGAGCCGCCCGCCCGTGAAATATGTTCTTCATAGACGTTTATCCTTTGTTATACGAATTTTACGATTTTAAGACCTCAATACCGATAAACTGCCGTACGCTTCCCCGCTCCATAGCCACTGCTCTTGGCCGACTTCTACTACCTCAACGCCGACACTTGCCGCCCGCACGAGGAGCGAGGCCTGCCGGATCTAGCGTAGTGTCCAAGAATTAACTCAACAGGCCAGAAGAAGGCAGACGGGAGGTCCGCCCCACCCGAAGAAGGCNNCTGTATAGTTAATTCCTGGACGCTACACTAGCGCGCCGACGGGTACTGGTACTACCAGGCAAGCGTAGGGCCATTCTCTAAGCCAAAGAGACGCGTCTCCAAATACCACTCGGCGTATGGGATGGCCCNNCACGGGAACCGCTTTTGCCGAAACGGTTTCCAGGCTGCTCGCGTCCCCTGCTCTACGGGGGCATCTTGGCATCGCCGGCAGGCGATTGCTGGAGCGGGAGTTTACGTGGGAGACCGCCTCCTGGACAAAGTTGGATCTGTGATAGTACCCGAAGGCGCGCCGTTCGCTATACTGGTAACAATTCATGCGCTTCGCCGTTGATGCTCATGCTATCGGGCGCCACCAGACCGGAAACGAAGTCTACATTCGGAGTCTCCTGAACGCCTTTGCGTCGCAAACGGCGGATTGCGAGTTCGTGGCGTATGTTTCGACCAACGCCGCGCGAGCCGCGATTCCGGCGAACATACAGACGCGCCGGGTATCGGCGAACCCGTTTCGCAGGCTGGGGATCGACCTGACGGCGCGGCTTCTCCAGGACCGGCCGGATTTATTGCATGTGCAATACACGGCGCCGCTGGGCTGCGCGACTCCGGTGGTGGTGAGCGTTCACGACGTGAGTTTTCTGGAGCATCCGGAGTATTTCACGCGCGACCGGGCCGTCCAATTGCGCTGGACGGTACGGCGCACGGTGCGCCGCGCCGCCAAGGTGCTTACCGGCTGCGAGTTTTCCAGGCAGGCGATTCTCAAGGCTTACAGCGACCTGGACGAGAGGAAAGTGGTGGTGGTGCCCTATGCGGCCGCCCCCGAATTCCGGCCTCTTCCGCGGGAGACGGCGCAAGCGGCGGTGCGGGACCGCTTTTCGGTTTCCGGACCGTTTATCCTGAACGTCGGGGATCTGCAACCGCGCAAGAACCAGATCGGCCTGATACGGGCGTTCGCGCGGCTGGTGCGGGCATATCCGCAGATCAAGCATAAGCTGGCGCTGGCTGGAAAAGACACCTGGTTCGCGGGCCGCGTGCGGGAAGCCGCGAGCGAATCGGGCGTGGCGGACCGCATCCACTTCTTCGGCTTCGTCAACGACGACGACCTTTTGCGGCTTTACAACGCCTGCGACCTATTCGTGTTCCCGTCCTTTTACGAGGGTTTCGGATTGCCCGCGCTGGAGGCGATGGCGTGCGGCCGGGCGGTGGTCTGCTCGAGCGCCGCGGCGCTGCCGGAGGTGGTGGATGGGGCGGCCATCCTGACCGACCCTTGCTCGGTGGACGAGATTGCGCGCGCGATGGCCGACATGCTGCTGGATTCCGAGATGCGCACGCGGATGGAGCGGCTGGGGCTGCGGCGGGCGGCGCATTTCAACTGGCAGAACACGGCGCAGAGCACTCTGGAAGTCTTCCACGAAGTCGCCGAGCGGACCGTTCCGGCGGCGGAAACCGTGGGACCTTCCTACCTGGCACGCCGGTGATCCTCGTCCGGGCGTCCCGATGATGCGTCTGGCGTTCTTCTCCCCGCTGCCGCCGGCGCGCAGTGGAATCGCGGATTATTCGGCCGCGCTGATCGAAGCCTTGAATCCCCTGACCGAAATGGAGACGTTTGCGGAGGGCGGCGCGCGTTTCGATCCGGAGCGGTTCGATATCGCGCTCTATCAGATCGGCAATAACGGGCATCACGGATTCGTCTACGAAGCGGCCCTGCGGCATCCCGGAGTGGTGGCGCTGCACGAGTGCAATCTGCACCACCTGGTGGCGGACCTCACCATCAAACGGGGCGATTGGGACGCCTACGTGGAGGAATGCGCGTACAACGGGGGCGCGGAGGCGCGCGCCCTGGCGGAGCGCGTGCGCAGCCTCCAAACCGGACCGGATTACGAAGGCCTCAAGATGACGCGGCGCCTGCTGGAGACCGCGCGCGGCGTGGTGGTGCATAGCCGGTTCATGGAGGAGGAAGTGCGGGCCGCCGGATTCGCCGGGCCGCTGGCGGTGATTCCGCACGGCGCCTGGATTCCGGAGTCGGATGGCAACCGATACCGGCACAAGTTGGGGATCGACGAGGTCACGCCGCTGGCGGGGATTTTTGGTTTCCTAAAGCCTTACAAGCGCATTCCGGAATCGCTGCGCGCCTTGCGGCGGTTGGTGCGTTTGATCCCCGAGGCGAAGATGATTCTGGTGGGCGAGCCGCATGCGGATCTTCCGCTGGAGCCGATGATCCGGTCGATGGGCTTGTCGGCCAACGTACGGATTTTGGGATTCACGCCGGAGGAGGATTTCGTGGGCTACCTGGCGGCTTGCGACATGGCGCTCAACCTGCGTTACCCCACGGTGGGAGAAAGCTCCGGCACGCTGCTGCGGGCGCTGGGGTTGGGGAAGGCGGCGCTGGTTTCGGAGGTCGGTTCGTTTCGCGAACTGCCGGACGATGTGTGTCTGAAAGTGCCGGTGGGCCCCGGCGAGGAAGATGCGATCTTCGAATATATGAACCTGCTGGCGTCGCGGCCGGATGTGGCGCGGGAGATCGGCGCCAGGGCAAAGGATTACGTGGCGCGGGAGTGCGGCTGGGGGAGCGTTGCACGGCGGTATGCGGAGTTTTTGGAGGACGTGGTCGGCCAGGGGCCGGGCGGGGTACCCGCCGTTCCTGCGGGTCGGGGGCC
>PLGA01000294.1 GCA_003139735.1 Bryobacterales bacterium
ATGTGCATCGCCATGAACGGCGACCAGCTTGCGCCCGGCCAGTATAGCGTCTCCACCAGCAACCGGAATTTCGAAGGACGGCAAGGCGCCGGAGGCCGAACGCTCCTGGCCAGCCCGCTGACGGCCGCCGCCAGCGCCGTGACGGGCGTAGTGACGGATGTGAGGACACTGTTATGAAGCCATTCACGAATTTCGAAAGCCGCGTCGTTCCGCTGCCCATCAACAACGTCGATACGGACCAGATTATTCCCGCGCGGTTCCTGAAGACCACTTCCAAGGAAGGTCTTGGCGACCAGCTTTTCAACGACTGGCGCTACGACGCGCAGGGGCATCCTAAGGCGGATTTCATTTTGAATCAGCCGCGGGCCCGAGGCGCGCAGATCCTCCTGGCCGGCGACAATTTCGGCTGNNTGCGGCAGCTCGCGCGAGCACGCGCCGTGGGCCCTGACGCAGTTCGGATTCCGCGCCGTGATCAGCACCTCTTTCGCCGATATCTTCAAGCAGAACTCGCTGAAGAATTCGCTGCTCCCCATCGTGGTTCCTCCCGACGCCCACGCGGAGCTTTTCGACGCGGTGGCGAAGAATCCCGGCGCAACCGTGAAAGTCGATTTGGAAACCCAAACGCTTACCACGCCCGCCGGCCGCGCGGTGTGGTTCCCGGTGGATGAGTTCTCCAAGCATTGTCTGCTGAACGGCGTCGACGAACTGGGCTATATTTTGGGCCATGAAGCGGCCATCGCGCAGTACGAAGCGCACCGCGTAGGGTCGATCGACACGCTGGCGTAAAGTGGGGCGGACCCCAATAAGCGTTAACCTAAGCCACGTCCACGCATGGCTTAGGTTAACGCTTATTGGGCGGACGCCATGGTCCGCCGCACTCGAGATTCGCGTCCTGTAATGATACGCTGGCGTAGCGCAATCGCGCGGGCTACACTGGGTTTTTCCAGGAGGCCGCCGTGACGCGCTTCGCTTTGCTGCTTGCTCTTCTTTACCCTGCCGCCGCGGGTTGGGGACAATCCTCGCCCGTCGGGATCGAAACCTCGGCTTTTCGTTTCGAGGTTGCTTCCGACGGATCCTACCGTTTGATGGACAAAGCCGCGGGAGTGACATGGTCCTCCGCCGCGGGGCGGTTCGGCCAGATTTCCGTATTGGTGGACGGGAAGCCCGTGCGCTACCCTCTCAGCGCCTTCGAGGCGGATGGGGCGCGCAATGCTCGCACGCTGACTTTCCATCCCATCCCGAACCGGCCGGAGGCGTGGGTGCGCATCGCAGCGAGCGCCGGCCGGGACAACCGCAGCCTGGACCTTTCCTACGAAACGGCGCCGGGCCTGAAGACGGAAGACGTACGCCTGCTGGATGAAACCTTCTCCATAGCCGCCTCCGATAAGGGCTACGTGGTCGTGCCTGCCCGCGAAGGCCTGTTGATTCCCTCCGACAGCGGCCTGGCATTCAACCACCGCTTCGGGACCAGCGATTACGAAGGCTGTCACATGAATATGATCGGCCTGGTGAAGAATGGCGCGGCATTGCTGGTGACATGGGACGACCCGTACCTGGCCATCGAGGTCAAGAGCGTGCTCGGGGCCAGCGGACAGACACTCGCAACTTCGGCGGTGTTGAAGAATTCCGCGAAATCGCTGCGCGTCACGGCGCTGGGCAAGGGCGACTACAATTCGATCGCCGCGGCGTACCGCCAGGTAGCGCGCGCCAAGGGACTGCTGGTCACCTGGGAACGGAAGATCCGCGAAAATCCCGAGCGGGCAAAGTACATCGGCGCCTCCAACGTCAAGCTCTGGCAAGCGCTGCAGCGGCGCATGAACGCGGACAGCACGGCGGAAGTGTCGATGCGCGTGAACTGGACCTTCGACGAGGCGGCGCAGGTGGCCGAACATATCAAGAACGATCTCAAGATGGACAAGGTTCTCTTCGGGCTGGGCGGCTGGACGCATCGCGGCTACGACAACCAGCATCCCGACATCCTGCCGACGGCGCCGGAAGCGGGCGGCGACGCGGCCTTCGCCGACTGCGCCCGCCGCGTGATGAAACTGGGGTACCTGTTCAGCCCCCACGACAATTACCAGGACATGTACCACGACTCCCCGTCGTTCAGCGAAGAGTTCATCATGAAGAACGCCGACGGCAGCCTGGTCCGGGGCGGGACTTGGGACGGCGGGCGGGCTTACGTCACCTGTTCCCGTAAGGCCCTCGATTTGGCGCGGCGGCCGCAAAACCTGACAGCGGTCAAGACGCTGAGCGGCGCCAACGCCTATTTCATCGACACCACTTACGCGGCGGGCTTGTACGAATGCTTCGATCCCGCGCACCCGCTTACGAAAGCCGACGACATCAAGTGGAAACAGGCCATCTCCGACTACGCGCGCGGGGTGTTCGGCAGCTTCGGCAGCGAGGATGGCCGCGAGTGGGCCATTCCGCATGCCGATTACTTCGAAGGCATCACCGGGGTATCGGGCGCATCCTTCGCCACACGGACCCTGCTGACCGAGACCGGGGGAGCGGCGATTCCGCTGTTCGAGCTGGTCTATCATGACGCCATCGCAGCCTACGGGAAGTACTCTTACGCTGCGAACCGCGCCGCCGAGTACGCGCTCGAGCACATGATCCTGGGCCGCACGTTGAACTATCACAGCGTGCCGAACCACCTGTACTGGAAGGGAGCGGCAGCCGCCGAACCGCCCGCTCCGCCGGACGGTGGCAAGGACCCGGCGCTGTTCGTGCGCGCGGAGAACGGGTGGGCGCAGGGCATGCACCCGGCCGACCGCTTCATGAAGAACACGCACGAGGTGCTCAGCCCGCTCAACGAGCTGAGCGGCAGGATGCCCATGACGCGGCACGAGTTCCTGACCGCCGACCGCAAGGTGCAGCACAGCGTCTTCAGCGATGGGAAGCAGACCGTGGAAGTGGTGGTGAACATGGGAGACGCGGACTTGAAATGGCAATCCAAGCTGGGCGGCGCCATCGAGCTTCCCCCGTACGGCTTTCTGGTGGAGAGCGCAGATTTCGTCGCTTTCCGGTCGCGAAACTGGAACGGGCACACCTACTCGGCCATTCCGCTGTTCACGCTGCGCAGTTTGGACGGCAAGCCGCTGGCGCAGTCCCGGCGCATCCACGTCTTCCACGGATTCGGCGACGCCGAACTGCAGTTGCGCGGCGGGACGAAGACGGTGGTGAAGGAAGCTGTGTTGGAGTTGTAGGGCGGCGGGGACGACGCGTCATTCACTAGCGAGCGCGCGCCGCACTGCGGCCGGATCCTTCGCGATGACGGTCAGGTACGCGCGTGCGGCCGAATCCGGCTGGCGTCCGCCTTGCTCCCACTCTTGCAAGGCGCGTTTGCCTATGCGATAGGTTTGCGCGAATTCGGCCTGCGACATTCGGGCGCGCTTGCGGCCGCCCCAGCGCGCAGACGGCGGAGGGGTAGCCGTCCGAAAACCACGAACGCGTAGGCCTGCTGCCCGTGGCAGGCGAATCCCCTGCCCCGCCTTCAGAGGCCCTACGGAACCCAGGCGCGCGAGGGGCACTCGATCTTGATGCCCGGTAATTCGGTGCGCAGCTTCACGGGCTCGACCCCGCGCTGGTTCAGCGCCTGAAACGTCACCGTGTACTGATTGTCCAGGCGGCTCAGAAAGTCGTTCAGATACGGCCAAATCTCCACCGGGTCGAACAGATAGTCCTCATAGGCATGGCCGCCGGTTTCCTGGCAGAGCTTCAGCAAACGGGACTGCGCCATGTTCGTCACCCAGCCGCCCCGGTCGTAGAGTCCGGCGTCGCGCAGATACACGGAGTAGACCGTCACGCCGTTCTTCAGAGAGTCCTCGGCGGCCACGTCGGCGTAAGGATCGTCCATAATCGTCCCGTCCTGGTTGTAGCGATCCACGCCGTCCGTACATCAGCGCTACCCTGCGGCCGGTTGGCTGTTTCGACGGCCAATGCTTGACCAGATCGGAAAGTGCGAAGTAAGGGCTGCCATTCTCGCCCGGCATGGCCTCCGGCAGGCGCAAGGCATTGGCGGCCTTCTGGCGATCGTAGGTAAAGGGCTGCACCACTTTGGCGCCTCCGTTTCGCATGTAGCCGATGCCCACCTGCATGGTATCGGGCAGAGACCGGACGAACGCCTTCAACTCGGACAATTGGACGCCGAGGCTGGTCGAGCGCGCGGAATCGTCCAGGAAAATGAAAAGCTGCATGCCCGCCATGCTATTTGAAAGGCGCTCCACGCTGAGCACGGGCACGGGGGTGTTGCCTTGGAGGACCGTGAGTTCACCTGGAACGAGAAATGCCGGTACAGGGCCGCCGGGGTGAGCGGGCTGCACGGTGATCACCATTTGGGCCGGCTCGCCCGTGGCATTCGGCGTGGATGCCCCGGCATTGGGGATGGCAGCCACGACCGCGGCGAACATCCCGGTCATTACACGTTGTGGTTTGAAAATCATTAGGCGCCTCATAAGAGGACCGGGCGCGCCGGACCCCTATCACTGTAGACGCGGGCGCGGGGGTTGCGGTTTATCCTCTGAACGCAGTAGGTTGCCGCTGCCTTATTTCTCGAGTGCGCGGGCGTAGGCCATGTCCACGGTCAGAATGTGGCCGCTCAGCCAGTTCTTCAGAAAATGCATGGTTTCGCCAGCATGGCTTCGTGGAGCTCGTTAATCAGACCAATCAGGCCCTTGTGCTGGGTATGCGGAATCGGGGATTCGCCACTACCCCTTGATGGGAACGGGCGCCAGGTCGCGGGTGGAGATCACCCGGTCGATCATGCCGTAATTGACCGCCTGCTCCGGTTCCAGGATGTAGTCGCGATCCACGTCTTTGGCGATTCGTTCCACGGGTTGACCGGTAGCGTCGGCCAGCATGCCGTTCAGAATCTCGCGCATGCGCAGGATCTCGCGGGCGTAGATGTCGATATCGGCAGCCTGGCCGGCCAGCCCCTGCATGGAGGGCTGATGGATCATGATGCGCGAATTGGGGAGACTGAAGCGCTTCCCCTTCTTGCCTTTAGCCAGCAGCACGGCGGCCATGGAAGCAGCTTGGCCCACGCAAATGGTCACGATATCCGGCCGGATGAAGGCCATGGTGTCCAGAATGGCCAGCCCTGCCGTAATGGAGCCGCCGGGCGAGTTAATGTAGATGGAAATGTCCCTCTCGGGATCCTCGGCCTCCAGGAACAGCAGTTGGGCGATGATCAGGTTGGCCACCTGATCGTCAATCGGCGTCCCCAGGAAAATGATGTTTTCCTTCAAGAGCCGGGAATAGATGTCGTACGCACGTTCCCCTCTGGAGGTCTGTTCGACCACCATCGGGACAAGCATGGAGTGTCCCATTGCGCCTCCGGGATGATTCAGTCTGGGCTTAAGCCCGTTTTGCGGCCGCGCGCTTGGTCTTGCGCTGCTTGGTCAGGGCCAAGGCCTTCTTCTTCTGGTCCAGCGCCTTCGCCAAGTCCGCGATCGTATTCTTCCCTAGATAATCCATGATACGCGAACGCAGGGCAATCCAGCTATCGTGCATGGAACAGG
>PLGA01000043.1 GCA_003139735.1 Bryobacterales bacterium
GAGCGCGTGCGGCGGCTTTGCGCCAAGGCGCGCAACCCGCTGGAGCGGCATATTGTGGAGGGGCTCGGCATTCAAGATCTGCACCTGACGGTGGGCGCGGTGTGCGTGTATCACGTGTTTGTGGAGACGGCGGTGAAGGCGCTGGAGGGATCGGGCATTCCCGTGGCTGCGGTTTCGGCAGGGTTTCCGGCCGGGCTGAATCCGCTGGCCGAACGCGTGGAGGAGATTCACCGCTCGGTGGAGGCGGGCGCGCAGGAGATCGATATTGTGATCACGCGCGCGCATGTTTTCAACGGCGAATGGCAGGCTCTCTACGACGAAGTTGCCGCGTTCAAGGAGGCGTGCGGTCCCAACGCGCACATGAAAGCGATTCTGGGCACCGGCGATTTGATGACGCTGCGCAACGTGGCGCGGGCCAGTTGGGTAGCGATGATGGCCGGGGCCGATTTCATTAAGACGTCCACGGGCAAGGAAAGCGTGAACGCGACCCTGCCGGTTTCGCTGGTGATGGTGCGGTGCATCCGCGACTATGCCGAGCGAACGGGGATGGCGGTGGGATTCAAGCCGGCGGGCGGCATCCGCACGGCCAAGCAGGCGACGGATTGGCTGGCCCTGATGAAGGATGAGCTTGGCAGGCCGTGGCTGGAGCCGTCGCTGTTTCGGATCGGCGCCAGCGGCATGCTGGGCGACATCGAGCGGCAATTGGAGCATCATTTGACTGGGCACTACTCGGCGACGTACAGGCATCCGGTGGCGTGAGCGTGAATCGATCGACCTGTTTCGTGCTCGTTTTCTTGACAGTTGGAGTGGGCTCGTGTCGAGCTCAGAGTGCTCCTCAGCAGGTAAACGACAGTTCGCAAGCACCCGATGCAAGCGCGCTTAGACAAAGGGCACGCGAAAATGAAATTGCGGGGATGATAAGTCAAATGAGGGCTCATGACGGGCGGAAGGGGTTCAAACGGGTGCGGTCCTCCGCTTGGGAAATTCAATTGACCTGCACGGCGGCGGTTAAAAATCGGCCCCTTGAGAGTTGGGTAGGAATA
Organism: Bryobacterales bacterium; assembly: GCA_003139735.1. GTDB lineage: Bacteria > Acidobacteriota > Terriglobia > Bryobacterales > Bryobacteraceae > BOG-224. The sequence goes on from PLGA01000043.1 coordinate 1,044, forward strand.
CAAATCTTCAGAGTTCATTCGGTCGAGGATTTGAGTGCTGACCCTGCGTACGTTAAGTTGATGGGCTCCAGGCCCGGCGAAGATGTCCCGAGGTATTCGGTAACCGTTTTTCTCGATCCCAACAGCAAACCGGAACAGTCGCGATTAGTCGTAGGAATTTTTCCTCAAGAGTCACGGAGCGATCATTTGAAAGGGTGTTTGTTTACCGAAGATGGGTGCAACGATTCGTCTTATTTGAAGAAAATGGTAACGCCTGCTTGCAGGGACGTGCGATGAAGTGGTGTTGTGGAGTCGCAACTCGTTGAAAAGCAACCGCAGGTCCTTCGACTCCGTTTGCCGCAAAAAGCGCGGCAAACTACGCTCAGGATGACAGCGCATTTGCATTGGAGTCTTCGGTTATAGGAAACAAGGGCGCAGCGATAGGAGGAATGGGCTGTGAGCATAGCGGAAAAGTTCTACACCATGGAGTACGGAGCCGCGCCGGAGGATCCGAAGGAAGCGGTGCAGTGGCTGGAGCGGCACCATCGCCGGTTTGAGGAGTTCATCGGCGGCGCGTGGGTTGCGCCGAAGAGTGGCGAGTACCAGACGACCAGCGATCCCTCGACGGGCGAAGTGTTGGCCGAGGTGGCCAAAGGCAACACGGACGACGTGGAGGCCGCGGTGGCGGCGGCGCGCAAGGCGCAGCCGGGATGGCAGGCGCTGAGCGGGTACGAGCGGGCGCGGTATTTGTATGCGCTGGCGCGGCAGGTGCAAAAGCATGCGCGGCGGCTCGCGGTGCTGGAGACGATGGACAACGGCAAACCGATCCGAGAGAGCCGCGACATCGACATCCCTCTGGTCGCACGGCATTTTTATTACCACGCCGGTTGGGCGCAGATGCTGGAGCAGGAGTTTCCGCAATACACGGCGTGCGGCGTGGTGGGACAGGTGATTCCGTGGAACTTTCCGCTGCTGATGTTTGCGTGGAAGGTGGCGCCGGCCCTCGCAGCAGGCAACACGGTGGTGATCAAGCCGGCAAAATATACGCCGCTGACGGCGCTGGCGTTTGCCGAGCTGGCGATGGAAGTGGGTCTGCCGCCGGGCGTGCTGAACGTGCTGACTTGCGATGCGAAAAACGGCCAGGCGCTGGTGGAGCATCCGGGGATCGACAAAGTTGCGTTTACCGGATCGACCGATGTGGGGCGCACGATTCGCAAGGCGACGGCAACTTCGGCGAAAAAGCTTTCGCTGGAACTCGGCGGGAAGTCACCGTTCGTGGTCTTCGACGATGCCGACCTCGACTCCGCCGTCGAAGGACTTGTCGACGCGATCTGGTTCAACCAGGGGCAGGTTTGCTGCGCNNCGATCGACATTGGCGCGATTGTTTCGCCGGTGCAACTGGAGTCGATTCGCAAGATGGTGGATGACGGCGTTGCCGAAGGGGCGAAGTGCTGGCAGCCACATAACGCACTGCCGGAGAAGGGCAGCTTCTATCCGCCGACACTGCTGACGGATGTGCATCCGGCGGCGACTGTGGTGCAGGAGGAGATTTTTGGACCGGTGCTGGTGGCGATGACGTTCCGCACGCCGGCCGAGGCCGCGGAGCTGGCCAACAACACGGTGTATGGGCTGGCCGCAAGCGTCTGGAGCGAGAACATCAACGTGGCGCTGGACCTGGCTTCCCAGGTGAAGGCGGGCGTGGTGTGGGTGAATTCGACGAACCAGTTCGACGCGGCGTGCGGGTTTGGCGGGTATCGCGAATCGGGCTACGGACGCGAAGGCGGACGCGAGGGCATGCTGGAATACCTGACGCCGAAGTGGCTGCACGCGCTGCCGAGCGCGCCGGCGAAGGCAGTGAAGCTGGAGACGCCCGATGAGGAAGAGGGATTTGTGGCGGTGGGTTCGACGCCCGGGTCGACGATCGATCGCACGGTGAAGCAGTATATCGGCGGCAAGCAGGCGCGGCCGGACTCGGGATATTCGTTCCCGGTGTACGGGCGCGAGGGCGCGTTGCTGGGCGAAGCGCCGCTGGGCAATCGCAAGGACATTCGCAATGCGGTCGAGGCTGCGCGCAATGCTACGGGCTGGGCCAAGACCACGGCGCACAATCGGGCGCAGGTGCTCTACTACCTTGCGGAAAACATGATTCAGCGCCGCGACGAGATTGCGCAGCGGTTGGCGCGCGCGGTGGGCGAGGAGCAGGCCGCGGTTGAAGTGGATCTCTCGGTGCAACGCATCTTCAGCTACGCCGGCTGGGCCGACAAGTACGACGGCCAGGTGCACAATCCGCCGGGACGCAACATTGCCATCGCAATGAATGAGCCGGTGGGCGCGATCGGGATTCTGGCGCCGTCGGAAGCGCCGCTGCTGGGGTTGCTTTCGCTGGTGCTGCCGGCCATTGCGATGGGCAACACGGTGGTGGCTGTGCCCTCGGAAAAGTATCCACTGGTGATCGGCGACGTGTACCAACTGCTGGATACGAGCGACGTTCCCGCCGGCGTGGCGAATCTGGTGGCGGGACCGCCTGCGGAGTTAGCCAAGACGCTGGCCGAGCACGACGGCATCGAGGCTGTCTGGTGTTTCCGCAGCAATGAGGAAGCGACGTTCGTGCGTAGCGCATCGATCGGCAACATGAAGCAGGTGTGGACCAACGACGGCCACGAGTACGACTGGTTCAATCCCGCGCAGGCCGAGGGGCGCTGGTTCCTGCAGCATGCGACCCAGGTGAAAAACATCTGGGTGCCGTACGGGGAATAGCTTCTCGACGGACAACTGAGGATCGCTTTCCCACCCTTGTATGTTGA
>PLGA01000136.1 GCA_003139735.1 Bryobacterales bacterium
CACCAAAGCTCCGGCCGAGCGTTCGATCACCACCACAAAGGGGATCGAGACGCGATAGAACACCAACAGCGCCGGAGCGGCCAGAGCGGCCAGGCGGTCCGCTTTCGCCATAGCCAGGTTCTTGGGGGCCACTTCGCCGAACACCACGTGAAAATAACCGATGATGAGGAACGCCAGCACGAAGGCGGCGCCGTGCAGCAAATCGGCGGTGGCGGGAGTGATGGCTGGGCGAAAGAAACCGGAAAGAATGCGGTACAGCGGGTCTTCGCCCGCCCAGCCCAGCCCGAGACTGGCCATGGTCACGCCGACNNGACCTGGGTGACGGAAAGCAGCCTGCCGGGGTTGGCCAGGAGGCTCAGCGCCGCGCGCGCGCCGGCTTGTCCTTCCTCCGCCATCTGGCGCAGGCGCGAGGGCCGCACCGAGAGCAGCGACACTTCCGCCGCGGCGAAGAAACCGTTCACCGCGATCAACCCGACCACCAAAACCAGGCGAAATGAAAAATAGCTCACAAGTCCGAAGACTATTCTACAGAGAATCCCTAACGGAATGGGTTTCCGGATGCGCGCCGCGCTTTTTCGCCAGACAAACCATCCCTCGCGCGGTGTGCTAAAGATGGTAGGCAGTTAAGCCTATGATCGATCGCCGCACCCTTCTCAAAGCCGGCTTGGCCGCCGTACCATTGGCCGCTTCGCCCAACGCGTCCGCGCAAGCCCCGGCGCCGCTCGAACTCCCCTGGCAGCGGCGAATCCGCCGCGTCGGCCAGTTGAACATGACGGAACACGACCCGGTTGCCATGAACGTGGAGGAATGGGCGGATTACTGGGCCAGCCTGAAAGTGGACGCCGTGCTGGTGAGCGTCACCGGAATCCTGGCGTTCTACCAGACCAAAGTGCCCTACCACCGCAAGGGGAAGTTCCTTGGGGACCGCGACTTCTTCGGCGAGTGCTGCGCCGCGGCCAAGAAGCGCGGCATCCACGTGATCGCCCGCATGAGCCCGGACCTGAACTGGGAAGACGCCACGCAGGCGCACCCGGAGTGGTTCCAGCGCAACGCGCAGGGGGCCTTCGAACGCCATAACGAGGACCCGCGCCTCTTCCGTACGTGCATGTTCACCACTTACATGACCGATTACATTCCGGCCATCATGCGCGAGATCAATTCGCTCTACCCCGTGGACGGCCACTTCACCAACGCCTGGCCGCCCTTGGGCAGCATGCCGGTTTGCTATTGCGAGCAGTGCAAGAAACTGCCGCGCTCCGGCACGCCGGCCTACTGGGACGAGTTCAACGACCGCGTGATGTACCTCTGGGGTCTCTACGATTCCATCGCCAAGGAGAAGAACCCGGCCGGCTTTTATTTCGCGAATCTCGGCGGCGGCGTGCGGTCCGGCCCGAATCTGAAGCAACTCGGCGAGCGGTGCGAATGGTTCCAGTGCGATAACCAGGGCCGCGGCGGCGATGAGACGCCCATCTGGGGATGCGCGCTGCAAGGCCGCGTCTGCAACGCCGTGCAGAAGGGCAAGATGAGCACCAACGTGACGGCCGCATGGTCCACCGGAACGCCCCGCTGGCGCAACATCCACAAATCGACGGCGGAAGGGCAGATGTGGATGAACGAGACCCTGGCAAGCGGCATGGTCCCTTACCATCACTGGGTCGGGGCGGAGACCGGCATGGGCGAGGACCGCCGCTGGATGGAACCCGGACGCCAGTACTTCCAGTGGACCGCCAAACACGACCGCCATTTCACCAACAAGCGCTCCATCGCCAACCTGGGCGTGGTGATGGGCCAGCGGACGCACCTGTTCTACGCGCCTCCGCGCGGGGCCACCGCTCAGCAATACCTGGACGGCATGTACTACGCGTTGCTCGAAGGCCGCTTTCTGTTCGACTTCGTCCACGAAGACAACCTGGCGCCGGAAGACCTGAAGAAATACTCGGCCCTGATCCTGCCGAACATTGCCCTGCTTAGCGACGAGCAGTGCCGGCAACTGCGCGCTTACGTGGATTCCGGCGGATCGATGCTGGCCACGTTTGAGACCAGCATGTTGAACGAGCGCAATGAGCGCCGCGCGGATTTCGGCCTGGGAGATGTTTTCGGCATCCGCAAGGCGGGCGAAGTGCAGGGGACTAACGGCAATGCGTTCTATGCGCGCATCGAAAAGCCCCACGCGATCCTCGATGGCTTTACCAACACGCACTGGCTTCCCGGCGCGGAATACCGCTTGCCCGTAGCGCCGGTCGATAGCCCGGTTCTCACTGTGATTCCCGGCTTCGTGGCGTATCCTCCGGAATTGTCCTATCCGCCGCAGCCGCCCACCAACGAACCGGCGGTGGTCCTGCGCGAAAAAGGCAAGAGCCGGCTGGCCTGGTTCCCCGGCGATATCGAGCGCACCATGTGGCGGACGGGCCACACCGATCTCAGCCGGCTTTTGCGTAACTCCATCGGCTGGGTGGCGGGCGCGGACGCACCGGTTTCCGTGGAGGGAGACGGCGTCATAGAAGCGTTCGCCTGGGAAACCGAAGCCGGATACGCGGTCCACATCCTGAACTACACGAATCCCACGATGCACAAGGGCTGGATTCGGGACTTCTACCCGATCGGCGCGCAGAAGGTAAGAATGAAGCTGCCCGCTGGGGCGCGCGTGGCCCGCGTGGAACTGCTGAGGGACGAAACCAACGTCCCGTTCCGCGTGACCGGCGGCTCGATCGAGTTCACCGTGCCCAGGGTTCTCGATTACGAAGTGGGCGCCATCGTGACGGCGTAGGTGGCTCTGGAGTACCCTGAAAGCAGGGGTGCTGTCATGAGTTTTTCATTCGCTGCTTGCCAAATCGCCGCCGGACTTCTGCTGGCGGCCTTCCAGGCCTGTGCCAAGCCTCCCATCCCGGCGCCGTCCTCCGATGCGCCGCTGGCCAAACAGCCGGGGAAAGAGACCGCCGTCTTCGCCGGAGGCTGCTTTTGGGGCGTGCAGTCGGTGTTTCAGCGCGTGAAGGGCGTGCTGGCCACCACCGCCGGCTACTCGGGCGGATCGGCCGCCACGGCGACTTACGGCCAAGTCACCACGGAGACCACGGGTCACGCCGAATCGGTCGAAGTGATTTTCGATCCGTCGCGCATTACCTATGGACAACTGCTGCGGATTTACTTTTCGGTGGCGCACGACCCCACGCAGTTGAACCGCCAGGGGCCGGATGTCGGAACCTCCTACCGTTCGGCGATCTTCTACGCGAACGAGGAACAGAGACGTCTGGCGAGCGCCTATATCAAACAACTCGATGCCGCCAAGGTTTTCGGCGGACCCATCGTGACCGAGGTCACGCCCCTCAAAGCTTTTTACCACGCCGAGGACTACCACCAGGACTACGCCTACCACAACCCCGACAACCCGTACATCGAAGTCTGCGACCGGCCGAAGATCGAAGCGCTCAAGGAACAATTCCCGAATCTGTTCGNNGCGTTTCCGACGGCGCCGAATCCGATCTACCCGCTACAATGCTCCCATGCTGTCCAAGCGAGAGCGCTGGATCCTGGCGCTGCTGGTGGTATCGGCCTTCATCAATTACATCGATCGCACCACGCTCTCGGTAGGCGCCGCTTCGATTCAGAAGGAACTCGGGCTGTCGAATTACCAGCTTGGGCTGCTGCTCTCGGCGTTCTTCTGGACCTATGCCGCGTGCCAGCTTTTTGCGCTGGCGGGGTGGCTGGTGGACCGCTTCCACGTGGGCTGGGTTTACGCCGCCGGGTTCCTGCTCTGGTCCGCCGCCACCGCCGGCACGGGAATCAGCCGGGGTTTCGCGCCGCTGTTCGGTTTGAGGCTGCTCCTGGGCGTCGGCGAATCCGTGGCCTACCCGGCCTATGCGCACATTCTGGCGACGTTCCCGGAGCGCCGGCGCGGGCTGGCGAATGCCGCCATCGACGCGGGAACCAGGACCGGCCCCGCCGTGGGAACGCTGATGGGCGGCCTGCTGATGGCCCGGTTCGGATGGCGCATTTTCTTCCTGGCGCTGGGGCTCGGCAGCTTGTTATGGCTCGCCGCCTGGGTGTTTGTCATGCCGGATGGCCGCCCCGCCGCCGGTCAAAAGGACCAGGGCGATGCGCCGTCGGTGGTGGACATCCTGTTCCAGCGTTCGGCATGGTTTACTTTTCTTGGCCTGTTTTGCGGCAACTACTTTTGGTATTTCCTGATCACCTGGCTGCCGGCATATCTGCAAAAGGCGCGCCACTTCCCCGCCCCCAAGATGGCGGTTGTCGGCGCGATGGCTTTCTTCACCGCGGCGGCGTCGAGCGTAGTCTGCGGATGGCTCTCCGACCGGTGGATCGCCGCCGGCGCCACGGTTACCCGCGTACGCAAGACCTTCAGCGGCACGGGGCTTGCGCTGGCGACGATCATTGTGCCGGTTTCGCTGGTCCACAGCGACAGGGCGGCCATGGCGCTGCTCATGCTGGCCTGCGCCTTCATCGGAATGTGGAGCTCCAACCTGTGGGCCATCACTCAAACTCTGGCCGGCCCGCGCGCGGCCGGAAAATGGTGCGCCATCCAGAACGGCGTGGGAAACCTGGCCGGAGTCGTCGCGCCCCCGGTGACAGGATGGGTGGTCGACCGCACCGGCCAGTTTTATTTGGCCTTCCTGGCGGCGGCCCTGGTGGCGCTATTGGGGTCGGCTTTTACCATTTTCGGCATCGGCCCCGTGGAACAGGTCGAATTTCCTAAACGGCCTAATCCTATCGCCGCCGGCCGCCGATAGTGCCAGTGCAGTGCAACCCGACGACCTCATGCAAGCGGAACAGACCTTCCACCGGTTCGAGCGGCTGCTCGGCGCCGTAATGCGCGGAGAGCTTGCTCGCAACACATTCCAGCAGTGGGAGGTGGATATCCTGGCGGACCTGACGGCATGTTATCTCGACGGCCGCCGGCGCACGGACATCCTGACGCAGTATCGCAATGCGGTTTCGCGACAGATGCGCACCGGTCCGGGTCCCCCCATGAAACTCTCCGAGTTCCTGGCCATCCGGGAGCGCCGGCGGGCCGGGTAACGCGGCGTTTGGGAGTCTCATACCTCGAAATCCACCCGCACTAACCCGCACTACACTAAGGTGAGGCCTAGAGGAGGCAAGCATGTTTGTACGCCACAGGGAAATCCATCACTCGGGGCGCGCCGGTTGGCTGCGCGCGGCGGTATTGGGCGCAAACGACGGCATCCTTTCCACGGCCAGCCTGGTGCTCGGCGTCGCGGCGGCGCATGCCACACACGCCAACGTATTAGTCGCGGGGATCGCGGGTTTGACCGCCGGGGCCATGTCGATGGCTGCCGGCGAATACGTCTCGGTCCACTCGCAGGCGGACACCGAACAGGCAGACCTTGCGCGCGAACGCGTAGAACTCAAGACCATGAATAAGGCCGAGCATCAGGAACTGGCGGGCATCTACGTCCAGCGCGGCCTGGATGAGCCGCTCGCGAAGCAAGTGGCCGAACAACTGATGGCCCATGACGCGCTGGGCTCGCATGCCCGCGACGAACTCGGCATCTCAAAGAAAGCCAAACCGCGTCCGATTCAGGCGGCATTGTCGTCGGCTGCGAGTTTCGCCGTGGGAGCGGCGTTGCCGCTGCTGGTGGCTGTGTTTGCTCCGGCGGCGATTTTGATTCCCCTTGTTTTTGGCACATCCTTGGCGTTCCTTGCGCTTCTGGGCGGATTGGCCGCGCGGGCGGGCGGGGCGGGCGTGATGATCGGCGCATTGCGCGTCACTTTTTGGGGCGCGCTGGCCATGGGGGTCACAGCGGCGGTCGGAGCGCTGTTCGGAACAATGGCGTAACCCGTAACCGAGGCCCAGAAAAAGCAGCGCGGCCCCATCGACCGAATATTCGGATATATCTGCCTGTCCTGAACCATCACTCCATTGAACGCTGCATGAATATCGTCTTCTTTCTTTTGAGGACACTCGGACTGACCTGTGCTGAATCATCGCTCCCGTTTGCGTCCACTTGTCGTGTCCGCGCACTCGTTCCCATATCTCGATAAGCATAACGTCTCTCAGCATGACCGCCGCATCTTTATCCAATGCATTTTTAGCGTTTAAACTGGAAGGGTGCACGGAGCACGATGGCCTGCCGCTTTCAACGAATTCGCCGTTTTCACTTCAATCTGCCGCTGCGCATTGCCGCGGGGCTGCTGGCGCTGTGGGCTAGGTCTCTGACCGCATGATTTTGTTCCATGCGGGTCAAGGTCGATCACAGCTACCGAACGGCCAGCCGAAAACGCTTCTACGGCTATCCGTAGCGTCACTGTGATTTTCCCGTTCCCGCCCTTTTGCCCGATGATCGCTAAAACGTGCATGTGGTGACCCTCTCTAGGGCTACAGGGCTATATGACTATAACCAAATACGAATATATGCTGAGTCGGCCTCGGGCCGCAAGCATGATTGCAAGGGTGTCCCTGGGCCAGAATCAGACAAGGCACGGGGTAGGGCAGGGAACACTAGCCTATTTGTCATGCTCCCGCCGTCAGTGCCCGGTAAAGGGTCTTCCGTCCGACTTT
>PLGA01000301.1 GCA_003139735.1 Bryobacterales bacterium
CCGCGCAGCTTGTTCACCACCAGCGTAGCCAGCGCCTCGCCGTCGACTTCCTCGGCGATGATCAGCAGTGGCTTGCCGGAACGCGCGATCTGTTCGAGAACCGGCAGCAGGTCCTTCATGTTCGAGATTTTTTTCTCGTGGATCAGAATGTAGGGATCCTCGAGGACCACTTCCATGCGCTCGGCGTCGGTCACGAAATAGGCCGACAGGTAGCCGCGGTCGAACTGCATGCCGTCCACCGTGACCAGCTCGGTAACCATGGTCTTCGATTCCTCGACCGTGATCACGCCATCCTTACCGACCTTCTTCATCGCCTCGGCGATGATGTTGCCGATGGTGGCATCGCTGTTGGCCGAAATGGTTCCGACCTGCGCGATCATCTCCCCGGAGATCTCCTTCGAGAGCTTTTTCACTTCCTCGATGGCCACTTCGACGGCCTTTTCGATGCCGCGCTTCAAAGCCATCGGGTTAGCACCGGCCGCCACCGACTTCACGCCCTCGCGGTAAATCGATTGCGCCAGGATCGTCGCCGTGGTGGTGCCGTCGCCGGCCACGTCGCTGGTCTTCGATGCGACTTCCCGCACCATCTGCGCGCCCATGTTCTCGAGCGGGTCCTTCAGCTCGATTTCCTTGGCTACCGTCACGCCGTCCTTGGTGATGCTCGGACCGCCAAATTTTTTCTCCAGAACCACGTTCCGGCCCTTGGGACCCAGCGTTACCTTGACTGCGTCGGCGAGCTGATTCACGCCGCGAAGAATGGCCTGCCGGGAATTCTCTGCATAGACTATTTGTTTCGCCATATCGTTATCGACTCCTTCTCTGCTTTCTTAGGCCGCCTTCGACTTCTTCACGGCGGGACCGACCAGAATCCCGAGGACCTCGTCCTCGCGCATAATCAGATACTCTTCGCTATCCAGCTTGATGTCGCTGCCGGAGTATTTGCCAAACAGAATGCGGTCGCCCACCTGCACGTCCAGAGCGACTACCTTTCCGTCCTCCAAGCGCTTGCCTTTCCCCACAGCCACTACCTCGCCCTCCTGGGGCTTCTCCTTGGCCGTATCCGGAATGTACAAGCCGCCCTGCATTTGCTCCTGCTGCTCGATTCGTTTGACCACGATGCGGTCATAGAGCGGACGAATATTCATGGACCTCAACCTCCATAATGAAATTTGAATTTTGAATCGTTTGACTCACTCGAAGCCCTGGCTCGAAGTCGCAGGGTTCCGCTAACTATTATTAGCACACTCTCTGCTAGAGTGACAGAATTTATCTGTATTCTGCTGACGATAAAGAGTTTATAAAGGTTGACAACGGCACGCTAAAGCTTATTTGAGGTTGTGGACAGGGGGGCTTCTTCAAACACGCCGCGCTCGCGGTTCTTGCGCACCGAATGCCAGGGGAAATACCGCCCGTTCATGGCCACATACACCCCCGGCGGCAAGGTCTGGACGAATGCCAGCGCCGTGCCCAAGTTAAATAGTCCATCCGAGCTGCCGAAAGTGTAGGGCACCATGGCTCCGGTCAATACGACGGTCTTGCCGGTGACGTTCTTGCCGAGCACGGCAGCCGTCAATTCCATCGAGTCCGTGCCGTGAGTAACCACAATGCGTCGTTCCTCGGCCCGGAGGCAATGCTCCAGAATCGACTGCCGGTCCGCGTCGGTCATCCGCAGGCTGTCGATCATCATCAGCGTGCGGATCTCGACCTTCAGATGACACCGGCCCAGCCGCAGCATGTCCGTGATGTGGGAATCCTTGAAGTAAAGTTCGCCGCTGAGCTCGTCGTACTCCTTGTCGAACGTGCCACCGGTGGCCAGGATGCGAATGCTTTCGGAGTCCATCGCTACTTCCATGGTGTCACAAGCGCGCTTTACGGCTGCTCGCGCGGGTAGAGACCCTTCACCACCTGTCGAAACGAGGGTGGATCGGCGCCCGCACCCGTTCCCCGGGCCTCCCACAGCACGTTTACCACGGCCTGCAGCGTCTCCAGGCGCTCGGCCGGCGTCATGTCCATCATCCACTGGATCAAAGTCAGGTCCACGCCGTTCGAGTCGTACTCCGGCGGCGCGGGACCGGTTTTCTTAGCCATCGCTTCCTGTAGCTTAGCGCGAGCGCAGACCCACCTTCCTCGCAGGGCGCTAGAATTGTGTTCAATCCCATGAAGACGTTCACAATCGCGGTGATACCCGGCGACGGCGTGGGCCGTGAAGTCGTGCCGCCGGCCAAGCGCGCGCTGGAGAAGGCCGCACGGAAACATGACGTGACGTTCGCGTTTCAGGATTTCGACTGGGGCGCGGAACATTTCTTCCGCTGGGGCAGCATGATGCCCGCCGGCGCCCTGGATCTGCTGGCGCCCTGCGACGCCATTCTCCTGGGGGCCGTCGGCCATCCGGACATCCCCGACCACACTACCCTCAACGGCATGCTGCTGCCCATCCGGCGCGCCTTCGATCAGTATGCCAACGTGCGGCCGGCTTATCTTTATCCCGGCGTCGCCTCGCCGCTCGCCGGACGCCAGGGCGGAGACATCGACATGGTGATCGTGCGCGAGAACACCGAGGGCGAGTACGCCCCCGTGGGCGGCTTCGTCTACCACAACCAGCCCGAAGAGATCGCCATCCAAACGTCGGTATTCACCCGCCGCGGCATCGAACGCATTGTGCGCTTCGCCTTCGATCTCGCCGTGAAGCGCGGTAAGAAGAAGCGCGTCACCTCGGTCACCAAGTCCAACGCGCAAGGCTACAGCATGACGCTGTGGGACCGCACGTTTCGCGAAGTGGCGGCTGAGTTTCCCGGCATTGAAACCGAATCGCTGCTGGTGGATGCGGCGGCCATGAACTTCGTGCGGCGTCCGCAGACCTTCGACGTGGTGGTGGGATCGAACCTCTTCAGCGATATCCTGAGCGATCTCTCCGCCGCGATCGTCGGCAGCATGGGGCTGGCCCCCAGCGCCAACCTTGACCCGCTGCGCCGCTTCCCCTCCATGTTCGAACCGGTGCACGGATCCGCGCCGGATATTGCAGGCAAGGGCATCGTCAACCCGCTGGCCACTGTTTTGAGCGCCGCCATGCTGCTCGACCACTTGGAAATGGCTGACGCGGCGCGCGACGTGGAGAACGCCGTGGCTGCCGTGCTGGCGGAGGGCCACGCGCGCACGCCGGATCTGGGCGGATCGAGCCGTACGGAAGAAGTGACCGAAGCCGTGCTGGAGAAACTGGCTTAGTGCGCTATTCTCACCAGGAACGGTGCGTTTAGTGCAACCAAACCAGCCCCCGGAGCGTTCCGGCCGTCACGCGTTCCTGGTCGGCGCGGGGATTCTGCTCAGCCGCATCGTCGGGCTGGTGCGGCTGCATGTCTTTGCGCGCTATTTCGGCCTGTCCGATCCGGGCGACGCGTTCACGCAGGCCTTCCGGATTCCCAATTTCCTCCAAAACCTATTCGGCGAGGGCGTGCTCTCCGCTTCGTTCATCCCCATCTACTCGCGCCTGGTCGCCGAAGGCGACCAGGAGGAAGCCGGCCGCTTAGCCGGCGCCGTCTTCGCCATTCTCGCGCTTACGGCCTCCGTGCTGGTGCTCCTCGGCGTGTTGGCGACGCCGCTGTTTATCGACGTGATCGCGCCGGGCTTTCACGGAGCGAAGCGCGAGTTGACCATCCGCATCGTGCGCGTTTTGTTCCCCGGCGCCGGTTTGCTGGTGATGTCGGCGTGGTGCCTCGGAATTCTCAACAGCCACCGCAAGTTCTTCCTCTCCTACACGTCGCCGGTGGTTTGGAACTTCGCGATGATCGGGGTGCTGGTGGCGTTCGGCAGGCTCATGGACGAGCCGCGGCTCGCGGTAGCCCTGGCTTGGGGATCGGTTGTCGGAAGCGCGCTCCAAGTGGGCGTGCAGGCGCCGCACGTGTTGCGCCTGGCGGGGCGCCTGCACATTCGCTGGGATACCCGCTCCGCGCATGTGCGTGAGACGGTGCGCAATTTTGGTCCGGTGTTCATTAGCCGGGGCGTCATTCAGATCAGCGCATTTGTCGACGGCATGCTCGCCAGTCCGCTCGGCGCCGGCGCGGTCACGGCGCTCGGCAACGCGCAGACGCTGTACATGCTGCCCGTGAGTCTTTTTGGGATGTCCGTGTCGGCGGCCGAACTGCCGGCCATGTCGAGCGTGGTCGGCGAGGAAGCGGAGACAGCCGGCTACCTCCGCGGGCGGTTGGATGCCGGCTTGAGGAACATCGCGTTCTTCATCGTCCCTTCCGCCATGGCTTTTCTGGCGCTTGGCGACGTGGTGGCCGGCGCAATTTTCGTGGGTGGAAAATTCACCGAACAGGACGCGAAATATGTTTGGGGCGTTCTGGCAGGGTCCGCCGTGGGCTTGCTGGCATCCACGCTTGGCCGGCTCTACTCTTCCACTTACTATGCCCTGCGGGACACGCGTACGCCGTTGCGCTTCGCCGTGATACGCGTGGCACTGACCACGGCGCTGGGTTGCGTTTGCGCCCTGTGGCTGCCGGGGTGGCTGGGCTTGGATCCCCGCTGGGGCGTGGCGGGGCTGACGGCGTCCGCGGGCGTAGCGGGCTGGGTGGAGTTCACCTTGTTGCGCCATGCTCTGAACCGGCGGATCGGGCGGACAGGATTGCCAGTCAGACTGGTCGCGAGCCTATGGGCATCGGCGGGAGTCGCCGCCGCGGCCGCCTGGGCCATCAAGTTGGCCCTCGGGCCCCACAAACCGCAGTTGGTGGGATTGGCGGTTCTGTGCCCCTATGGAGCAATCTACCTCGCCATGACCTACCTGTTGCGCATTGAGGAATCCGCGCGGGCCCTGGCCCGAATCGCACGATTCCGGCGATGATCGCCGCGGCCTCGCGCCGATTGCTGAACCAAGGTGCATAACGTTACAAGCGCGTTACGGCGCGAAGGGTTAGCCCGTCTCCCCGCGGGATTTCCACAGGCTTTTCCACAATCTGGCGGAAAAGTGCGAAGTCCCCAAAGACGCAAGATGTTAAATTGGGATCGGTCCCGGTTATGCGTAAACTTGCTTTTCTCGCGGTGTTCGCTCTTGGCGTCGCGGCGGCGCAAGGCGATGGCGAAAAGCTCGCGCCCTATTATCCGACGCCGGAGACGGTAGTCAATAAGATGCTTCAACTCGGCGAGTTGAAGGCCGGAGAAAAGATGTTCGACCTCGGGTCGGGCGACGGCCGCATCGTCATCATGGCCGCCCAGAGATTCCACGCTGAGGCCGTGGGCGTGGAGTTGGACAAGGACCTCTGGAAGTCCAGCATGGACAAGATCCGCAAACTCGGCCTCGATAAGACCGCCCGCATCGTCAATGGCGACCTCCTGAAGCAGAATTACAGTTCCGCGGACCTGGTGACGGTGTACCTGCTTCCCGGCTTCATCGACAAGGTTCAGCCGCTGCTCGACCGGCAACTGAAGAAGGGCGCCCGCGTGGTGTCGCACGATTTCGAATTCTCGAACTGGACGCCGGAGAAGTCCCAGAACATCGCCGACGACGGTGAAGGGCGCAGTCACACGCTGTTCCTCTATCGGAAGTGATGCCGTGCTGTTTCCGCCAAAATTCGCCTGGGAGCGCTACATCGTCTCCGCGCGGGTCCTCTTCGCGGTCGGCGGACTAATCGCGTTCTATCACCGGCCGCCTGCGACGGGGGCCGCGGTTCTCTTCGCCGTGCTGAGCGCGTTCCTGCTTTGCGCCCTGGCGCTGGCCATTCGGGGATCCCGGCAGGGCGGCATGCTGGGGCTGCTGGCATTGGTCGTGGATACCATCTACTTCATGGTGCTGGCGAGCTATGGGACCGAACGCCAGCTATGGCTCATTTCCCTCTTCTTTTTGTACCTGTTGACCGAGGCGCTGGCCTCTTACGGCCCCTGGGAAGTGGTGGGCGTCGCCCTGGTCGGCTCCGTCATCGGCGCCGCGCTTCCCAACCCCGCAGCGGTGGAGCGCGTAGTTGTGGTGGCCGGGGCCCTGGCCTCGGGTTTCGCGGTGAACAAGCGCCGCCAGAGTGTCCGGATCGCCGCTCTCCTGGAAGGGATCGAAGAAGCGCGCACCTCCGCGAGGCGGGTTGGCGAACTGGAGCGCGAAAGGATCGCNNCGCGATTTCAGCGCCGGCATGGAAGATCTCAAGCAGTTGCAGGCGCTGGCGCAATCGCAGGTGCGCGACGTGCGCGCCTTCCTCCACAGCATGCGCCCGGCGGATGTGGACGGCGCCGACATGGTAGCCGCGGCTCGCCGCACGGCCGAGACGTTCCAGAAGGAAAGCGGCATCCCCGTCGCGTTCCTGGGATCCAACACGCCCGTGGGGCTGCCCCGCGAGATGTCCCTGGAGGTCCTTCAGATGTTGCGGGAGGCGCTGCACAACGTACAGAAGCATGCCGGGGCCACTCGCGTCGCCGTGGCGATGGAGAAGGCCTCCGGCGGACTGGAGATCTCTGTGGACGATAACGGCCACGGGTTCGTTTTTTCAGGCGCTTTCACCCTGGAGGAGCTCGAATTGCTCCGCCTGGGCCCAGCCAGTCTGAAGCGCCGCGCCAGATCGTTAAACGCCGACATGACTCTCGATTCGCGGCCCGGCCGCGGCGTGGGCCTCAAGTTCCGGGTACCGCTGCCATGAACGTCGGCATCACCTGTTATCCCACCTACGGCGGCAGCGGCATTGTGGCGACGGAGCTGGGGATGGAACTGGCCGGCCGCGGTCACGAAGTACACTTCATCAGCTACGCCAACCCCATTCGCCTCGACCCCGGCATTCCGCGCATTCACTACCACGAAGTGGAGGTTTCCACCTACCCTTTGTTCCAGTACCCGCCCTACAGCCTGGCGCTGGCGGCGCGCATGGCCGACGTCGCCGAATCCTACAATCTCGACCTGTTGCACGTCCACTACGCCATCCCCCATTCCATCTCCGCGCTCCTGGCGCAGCAGATGCTGGCCCCCCGGCGGCGCCTACCCTTCGTCACCACGCTGCACGGGACGGATATCACCCTAGTGGGCTCCGATGCCACGTACTTCCCCATCACCAAGTTCTCCATCGAGCGCTCGAACGGCGTCAGTTCCATCAGCGAGTGGTTGCGGAAGGAAACGGTCGACGTTTTCGGCGTATCGAACGAGATCCGCGTAATCCCCAACTTCGTCAACTGCGATCTCTACCATCCCGATAACGAAAAGACCGGCGCCGCGGCCTATGCTCCGGCCGGGGAGAAGCTGCTGATTCACCTTTCCAACTTCCGCCCCGTGAAGCGCGTCACGGACTGCATCCGCATCCTCGCCGAAGTTCGTAAGAATGCCCCCGCGCACCTGCTGATGGCGGGCGACGGGCCGGACCGCGGCGCCGCCGAACATCTGGCGCATGAACTTAGACTGGACCGCCACGTTACGTTTCTCGGCAAGCAGAATCATGTGGAGCGGCTCATCCCGCTGGCGCACGTGGCTCTCCTGCCGAGCGAACTGGAGTCCTTCGGCCTGGCGGCGCTGGAGGCGATGGCATGCGGAGTCGTGCCGGTTTCCACCAACGTCGGCGGCGTGCCCGAGTTAATCACCCACGGCGAAGACGGCTTTCTAGAAGCTGTCGGCGATATCGAGGGCCAGGCCGCGCGCGTGGCGTCGTTGCTCTCCGACGACAGTCTCCACTACCGCATGTCCAAAGCCGGCCGATGGAACGCCGCCGCGCGCTTCTGCAGCGACCGAATAATCCCCCAATACGAAAAGTACTACGAGGATGTCGTCAACGCCGCGGGCTAGCTTTTTGGGCTCGTCCGGGGAATCCGTGGGTAACTGGCGGACGAGAACGTCAGCGTTCGGCCGGCATTCGGCCGGGCCATGGAACAGCACGGATTTGGGCGCTCCCGAGTATGGGTGGAGATTAATGGCGACCCGCTCGACAAGCACGCGATCTCTTACCAGTATGCGCGCTACATACTGATCGCCAGTTCGCGGCCTGGAGGCGGAGCGCCTCGCAATGAGCAAGGCATTTGGAATCGCGATATCATGCCGGCGTACGCCTCGAATTTCACGCTCAACGAGAACCCGGAGAAATACTATTCCGTTGCGGAACCCGGAAACCTGAGCGAGACGACGGCTCCTCTTCTCAGCTTTATCGGCGATCTGGCGGAGAACGGCGCCATCACCACGAAAGTGAACTACGGCTTTCATGGCTGGGTGGCGCATCACAATTCCGACATCTGGGCAATGAGCACCATGGCGACGGGCGATCCGGCGTGGGCGTACTGGCCGATCGGCGGAATCTGGCTCTGTCAGCACTTGTGGGAGCGTTAAGCCTTTGGCCTGGATAAACGGTATCTCAAAGAGCAGGCCTATCCGATTATGCGGGGCGCCGCGGAGTTCGCTCTGGACCTGCTGGTCACGAACAAGAATGGACATCTGGTTCCGGAGTGGACAGGACCGGCCCGTGCCCTTGCCTTTACGAGCGCCGCAGATTACCATTCAGCCTTTAGCGAGGATTGGACGCGTATGCGTAGATTGTCTGACATTCTCAAGGCGGCCCTGGTTCCGGGCCTGCTGACCGTGTTCGCTCACACGCTGTGCGCCGAGCATTTCAATATCCAGGCCGACGATCCGGCGATGATCAAGCAGGACGATACCTACTACCTGTTTTGCACCGGAGAGGGCATTTCCGTCTTCTCCTCGAAGGACATGAAGAAGTGGGAAAGCCGTAAGCCAGTGTTCGCCGAAGCGCCGGCATGGGCGGCCCGGCTCTATCCCAAGTCCGGCAATACTGAATTGGCGCCTGACATCTCTCTCCACAACGGAACTTACTACCTCTATTACGCCGTCTCCACGCCCGGCGCCAACAACTCCACCATCGCCGTCGCCACCAATCGCACCCTCCAACCGGAGAGCCCCGATTTCAAATGGGTCGATCACGGCCCCATCGTCGAGTCCCTGGCTGGAAGGGACATGTGGAACGCCATCTATCCGAACCTCGCCTTCGGCGATCAAGGGACGCCCTGGCTGGCGCTGGGGTCATACTGGTACGGAATCAAGGTGGCCCGGCTGAACGCCGATCTGACCGCCTTGGCGCAGCCCGAGGAATGGTCTACCGTCGCCGCGCGGGAACGTTACTGGAAGCTCGAGGAAACCGATCCCGGTAACGATCTCAGCAGCGCCGTGGAATCCCCGTTCCTCTTCAAGAAGAACGGCCAGTACTACCTGTTTGCTTCCTGGGACCAGTGCTGCAGCGGCGTAAACAGCACGTCCAAGGTGGTCGTGGGCCGGTCCGACAAAATCACGGGACCGTATCTGGACAAGGAAGGCCAGCCGATGCGGTTCGGCGGAGGTTCGCTGGTGGTGGGCGGCAATAAGAGCTGGCCCGGCGTCGGCCACAACTCGGTCTACACGTTGGAAGGGAAGGATTACCTGGTCTTCCAAGGCTACGATGCATCCGACCAGGGCCGTTCCAAGCTATGGATTCAAGAGATCCATTGGGACGCCGACGGCTGGCCATCCGCCGATCTTCAATGAAGGGGGATCACCATGTATTCGAACAACTATCGATTGAGTCTGAATTCACTGCCCCATTTCCTATGCGCGCTCACATTCGTGGCCGGGTTGCCGCTATACGCCCAACCTGCGCCGCAGCCGCAGGGCCCCACCACAGATCCCCAGATTCACGATCCCGTCATGGCGAAAGAGGGCGATACCTACTACGCATTCGGCACGGGTATCACGGTCCAGTCTTCCAAGGACATGAAGACCTGGCAGAGGGAGCCCGCGGTGTTCACGACCGCACCGGAATGGTACACGAAAATGTTCCCCAACGCCCGGTTCGGCCAATGGGCCCCCGACATCTCCCTCCACAACGGCATCTGGTACCTTTATTACGCAGTCTCGATCTTCGGAAGGAACGCTTCCGCCATAGGCGTTGCCACGAACACGACCCTAAATGGCAAAGACCCTAAGTCCAAATGGGTGGACCGCGGAATGGTGGTCAAGTCCGTCCCGGGCCGGGACATGTGGAACGCCATTGACCCTAATGTCTTCATCGACCAGGAAGGCAAGGCGTGGATGGATTTCGGCTCTTTCTGGGGCGGCATCAAGCTGGTCCGCCTGAAGGACAATCTGGTGGAAGCGGCCGATCCTCCGGACCGCGAGTGGCATACCATCGCCGCCCGTGAACGGTATTGGAAGCTCGACGAACGGGAAGCCGGCGACGCCGCGAATCCGGACTTGAAGTACGACCTCATTTACCCCAAGGCCGTGCTGGCGCGCGAGCAGACCAGCGACAACGGTTCGATCGAGGGTCCTTTCATGTTCGTCAAGAACGGCTATTACTACCTGTTCGGTTCGTGGGACAGGTGCTGCCGCGGCGTGAACAGCACGTACAAACTCGTCGTCGGCCGCTCCAAAAAGGTCGCCGGTCCCTATCTGGACCGGTTGAACCAGAGGATGGATTGGGGAGGCGGTACGATGGTGATCAAAGACCTCGCTGAGAGCAAACGGTGGGCGGCTGCGGGGCACAATGCCGCGTATACTTTCGACGGCGTGGACTACCTGGTTTTCCACGCCTATGACCGGACGGATAACGGCCGCTCCAAGCTGGTCATACGGCGCATTGAGTGGGACTCGGCAGGCTGGCCCACGGCCACGCTCGGCGATTAGCGGCGGCCCGTCCGCAGGTTCGGAAACAGGGTTTGCGATCGTTCCAGAAACGCCAGGCGCCGGATGCCTTTTGGGAAATCGACTGACTCTCTCCCATGCCCCTGGCGGAGAGAATCAACCGACGCGTCGTCTTGGCCAGGGGCTTGGTCAGCATTGCTCCCGGGGGGGGACGGAACGACGTGCTTTTGACCGGCAACGGGAAA
>PLGA01000550.1 GCA_003139735.1 Bryobacterales bacterium
TTCACCATCAACGGCCTCATGATGGACCCCGAAGATGGCCAGGTGCTGGACTACGTAGGCGGGCGCGCCGATCTCGAGCGCCGCCTGGTGCGCGCCATCGGCGATCCGGACACGCGCTTCCGCGAGGACCACCTCCGCTTGCTCCGGGCCGTCCGCTTTGCCGCGCGCTACGGTTTTGAGATCGAGCTCGCCACCTTCCAGGCTGTCTGCCGGAATCATGCCGCCATCCTGCGCGTCTCCGCCGAACGCGTCCGCGATGAGTTGGTCCGTATCCTGATCGAGGGCGGCGCCCGCCGTGGCTTCGAGTTGCTGGAGGCCTCCGGCATGCTCGCCGATCTCCTGCCCGAGGTGGCCGCCATGAAAGGCGTC
Organism: Bryobacterales bacterium; assembly: GCA_003139735.1. Taxonomy (GTDB): domain Bacteria; phylum Acidobacteriota; class Terriglobia; order Bryobacterales; family Bryobacteraceae; genus BOG-224. The sequence goes on from PLGA01000550.1 coordinate 370, forward strand.
GAGCAGCCGCCCGAATTCCATCCCGAAGGCGACGTCTGGGTCCACACCTTGCTGCTGCTCGAGAAGTTGGATCGCCCCACCCCCACGCTGGCTTTAGGCGCCCTCCTGCACGACGTGGGCAAGCCGCCAACCTTCCGCGTGGCGGACCGGATCCGCTTCGACGGCCACGTGGAAGCCGGCGTGAGACTCGCCCGCGGCATCCTCAACCGCTTGCGCTTCTCGCGCGAGGAATCTGCGCAAGTGGAAGCGCTCGTGGCCAACCACATGCGCTTCGCCGACGTGGGGCGCATGCGCCAGAGCACCCTCAAGCGCTTCCTGCGCCTGCCCCGTTTCCAAGAGCATCTGGAATTGCACCGCCTGGACGTCCTCTCCAGCAACCGGCGCCTGGAAACCTACGACCTGGTGACGCGCACGCTGGAGGAACTCCCCGAGGAGCGCCTGAAGCCACCGCCACTGGTCACCGGCGCCACCCTGATCGCCGACGGTTACCACCCCGGCCCCCTGTTCAAGCAGATCCTGACCGCCGTGGAAGACGCCCAGTTAGACGGCGCCGTCGCCACCGAAGAGCAAGCCATGGCGCTGGTGCGTCAGAGATTTCCCCTGAGCCAGGGCTGAAAGCCGTCGTGGGGCAGCCCTTTCAGGCTGCGGACCCGCTTTCGATCGGGTCCAGTCGGCTTATCAGCCGGCCGGCGCCGACTGGGGTAATCGTCGAACCGGCTTCCGCCGATCTCATGGACTTGAGATCGAACACGGCGCCTGCCCAAAGTATTATGCATTCCCGCCAGACCCTGAAGCCGCTTATAATAATGGCTCAGGCAGTATAAGACCTAGAAATGGACACGCCCGGCCAAGGCGGGGTGTAGGGTGCGCCTTAAAATGAAGATTCTGTTCCCAGTCTTGCTGGTTCTGGTGGGTTTGCTCCAGATTGCCGGCGCCACCGCGGCAATGCCAACCGGCGCGAGCGCCCGCCAGAAAAAGCCGCCCAAGACAAAGATTCCGGCCAAGCGTACGGCCCCGAAAATAAAGCGCGCCCAGAAGCCCGCTGCCAAACCGGCGTCTGCCCGAAAAGTTGCCGCTCCCCCTAAGAAGCAACCCGTCAAGATCGCGCCGGTCAAGAAAACGCCTGCCAGGCAAGTGACGCAGTATAAGCCTGCGCCGCCAGTCGACCCCACCGAGGGCGACAACGTGGATGCCGACGACCTTACCGTTCGCCGCGCCGCAGTCGATGCGCTAGGCACCTTGAACGGCGCGGTGGTGGCGGTGGACCCGTCCAACGGGCGCGTCCTGAGCATGGTCAACCAGAAGCTGGCTCTGAAGAGCGGATTCGTCCCGTGCTCCACCATCAAGCTGGTGACCGCTTTGGCGGCCTTGAGCGAGGGCGTCATCGAGCCCGAAACGTCCGTCCACGTGAGCCGCTTTGCCAGTTTCAACCTTACTACCGCCATCGCGCATTCCAACAACCCCTACTTCCAGCGATTGGGCAACCAGCTTGGCTACGACCGCGTGACGCACTATGCTCGCATGCTCGGGCTGGGCGAGAAGGCCGGCCTGGACATTTCCGGCGAGGAGCCCGGATCTTGGCCGGATAAGGCTCCCTCGGCCGGCGGGGTCGGGATGATGACGGCTTACGGCGAGAATATCCTGATGACGCCCCTGGAGCTGGCCGCGCTGCTCTCCTCGATCGCCAACGGCGGCAAACTCTTTTACCTGCAATATCCGCGGACGGAGGAGCAAGCCGAACAGATCCAGCCGGCGCTCAAGCGTAGGCTCGACCTCGCGCCCGACGGCATTGAGGACGTCAAGGTCGGGATGCGCGGGGCTGTCGATTTCGGCACTGCGCGGCGGGCCGGTTACACGCCGGACGATCCCATTCTGGGCAAGACCGGCACGTGTACGGATTTCCGCATGTCAAACCACATGGGCTGGTTTGGATCGTTCAACGAAGTGGACCATCACCAGCTTGTGATCGTGGTCATGCTGCTGGGCACCAAGACGGTGAGCGGCCCGGTTGCGTCCGGGGTAGCCGGCCAGATCTACCGCAATCTCTCCGAACAGCGCTACTTCGTGGCGAATGCGCAGCCGGCCCCTGTTGCGCCGGACGCGCTTTATAGCAGCCACTGCTGTTCCCAATCGTCGAGGTAAGGGAAATCCGGGTTGGGCGGGAACGCTCCATTCGGAGCGGGAAGGGGGCTGACCGATCTCACCTGGCCAGCGCCACGTGGCCGGCGTTGGGGGATTCCTGGGCAGGGTGGTCGGTGCGGACACGCGCGGCCACCACCAGCGCCGCCAGGTAAAGCATACCGCCTATGATCAGCGTCTGGACCAAGCCGAGGTAAATGGACAAGACCAGCGCCCCTACGGATCCCAGGACGCTCGAAGCCGCGTTCAAGGACCAGGCCCAGCGAACCGATGGCGGGTGCCACTCCTCCAGGCGTTGTAGGGCGGTGGGAAAGGGCATGCCCATGACGAAGCCGAGCGGCGCGATCAGCCCCGCGGTGATGGCCATCTTCAAGGGAAGAGGCAGCCCGACCAGGGCCGTCAGCAAGGAGGAGATCACCACCGCCAGCAGAGAGGCCAGCAGCGCTACGCATCCCAGGGCTTTGACCAGGCGGCCTTCGCTCCGGCCCAACACGCGGCGGCTGAGGGCGCTCCCCAACCCGCTCGAAATCAGCATCGAGAATATGACCACGGTCAGCGCGTAGGTGGGGTGGCCCAGGAAGAGAACGAACTTTTGGATCAACCCGACTTCGATCAGGATGTAGCCGGCCCCGATAAACATGAAGTACAACAGGAACCCACGCACGCCGGGCTGGCGCGGCAGGCGCGTCCCCAGGAGGATGGGAGGCAGCAGCATGATCAAGGCCGTCGCCGCCAGGCTGATCGCCATGAGGCCGAACAGTAGCGGCACGGCCTTGATGACCTTGAAGTCGGCCGTGTCGCGCGAAGCCGTCATCATATATGACCAGAGGTCGCGCGGCTGCACGGTGTAAAAGAAGAACGGGCGATTGTCGCTGATGGGCGTGATGTCGAAGACGTAATCGCGTTCGTACTTCTCGGGGTCGGGGCTGGTGAGCAGGTCAGTGAAATGGTTGTGGATGCCGGCGCCCGGCAGGTAAACGGTCTGCATGTGGCTGAGCGCCGCCCGCGCGCGATCCAGGTCCTCCGGGCTGAAGGGCTTGCGCGAGATCAACACGGTATCCTTGGCGCCCCAGGCTTGGACGGAGCCTTCACGGCCTACGATGATGTGCCGCCACGGCTCCTTTTCCCCCAATTGTCCGAGGGCCTCGATGGCCAGTGAGACCAGGCGCAGGGATTCGCGCGGCGGATCGAACCCCCAGCGCGTGAAGACCACCATGCCGTCGCCGGTCAGGTGCGAAAGGTAGTCGCGGAACGCGTCGGTTGTATAGAGGCTGTTCTCGGAGAGCGCGAAGGCGCCGGCGGCGGTCGAAGCCCAGGTATCGACGAGGGTCGCCTGGATGACCTGGTATCGATCGGTGCTGCGGCGGACGAAACTGCGGCCGTCTTCGACGTAAATGTGGACATCGGGGCGGTCGTAGAGATAGTTGCTGCGCTCGGGAAACCGCTCGCGCATGATGGTGATGGCGATGATGGGGTTGATCTCCACGCCGGTGATGTCGTGGCTGCCGGATGCGAGCGCGCGGGCGACGTCCCAGCCGCCGCCCGGTCCGATGATGAGGGTCTTGGCGCCGGGGCGGATGTCATAGGGCAGGGCGGGACCCTGTTCGAGCAGGTCCCGGCGCTGCTTGGGGGTGAGATGGTCGAAATCGAAATCCGCGATGCCGGTGGCGGCGTCGGCGTCAATGCGGATGTCGTCGCGGTTCTCGGCGTCGATGTGGGCCACGCCCACGCGCGAAAAGCTGTTCCATTTCTGGAAAAACTCCTTGGCGAGCGTCTGGCCCTTGGCGCGGCGGATGTCCACGATGGGCTGGCCGTGCCGGTTGTACGCGAGAAAGGCGACCAGAATCAGAGCCAGGGCGACGCAGGCGGCGCGTCCCTTCACCGATCCGGCCATGCTGTGCCAGATGGCGCCNNAAGCAGGCAGCCGCCTGCGGCGCCGAGCAGGTCGAAGAAATAAACCCGGTTGACGCGTTCCATGGTCTCCGAGATGGCCAGCGAGACGACCGTGCCGGCAACGAAGAACGGCAGCGCCGTGGTGAAGTAGACCAGGGCGTAATCCCAGTTCGACGGATCGTTCCCCTGGGCCAGAATGACCACCAGCGCGCCCACCACCAGAATGCCGTTGAGGGCGCT
>PLGA01000540.1:0-4163 GCA_003139735.1 Bryobacterales bacterium
TGGGCTCTTATGTCGCGCACCCGATATGCTTGCTGGGCGCGGCGCTACCGGCCGCCGTTGCGCGGGGGCGGGAAATTCCCGCTTTGCGGCGGCGGACCGGGGCGGCCGTTGCTCTGAAGCGTCTTCCACTGCTCCTGGGTCAGCACGCCACGGAAGCCGAGCAGCATTCTGGCGTTGGCCTTTTCGAGTTCGGCTTGAGCGATCCGGTCGATTTGCGGCAGGACCTTGGACTCGTCGGGATGGTCCACATCGAGCAGAGGTTCGGGGACCACCTCTTCCTTCTGCAAGGAAGCGTTGAGGTCGATCAACTTCACGCGGCTCGCCTGAAACACGTTCTCGATCTGCTTTTGTTGCTCCGGGGTCAGGGCGAGCTTCTGCACGATGGCGGGATCGGTCCACCATCTTCCCGGCGGAACCGCGCCGAACATCCGCTCGATGGGCGGACGGTTGGGCTCCATTGGGCCGCGGCCTTGTCCCATCGGCGGACTGCCCGGACGCTGACCTGGGCGGGGCCCCGGTCCGAAGTAGGCCGAGCCGCGAACGTAAGAGAGCGGTTGGTGAGGTTATGCTGAGAGACCGATTACGAATGCTGCGAATGGTCTTGCTGACGGCAGTCATGGGCGCGTTGACGCTGGGAGCGCAACCGCCGGGAGATGGTGGTCGCCTGAGTCTGCTGGTCCTGTGTAGACGAGTTCTCGCTCGAGCGGGTTTACCATGAAGGCGGAATCATGAAAAACGTGGTCGCCGGCACGGCGGGGCACATCGATCACGGCAAGACTGCGCTGGTGAAGGCGCTGACCGGCATCGATGCGGACCGCCTGGAGGAAGAGAAGCGGCGCGGCATCACCATCGACCTGGGTTTCGCCCACATGCAGTTGACGCCGTCGCTGCGCCTGGCCTTCGTGGACGTGCCGGGCCACGAGCGCTTCGTCAAGAACATGCTGGCCGGAGTGGGCGGTATCGACCTGGCGCTGTTGGTGGTGGCGGCCAGCGAGTCCGTCAAGCCGCAGACGCGCGAGCACTTCGATATCTGCCGCCTGCTGGGCGTACCGCGCGGCGTCATCGCGCTGACCAAAGCGGATCTTGTCGATGGCGAAATCCTCGCCTTGGCGCGGGCCGAGGTGGAGGACCTGGTGGCCGGCTCGTTCCTGGAGGGCGCGCCGATCGTTCCGGTGAGTGCGGTCACCGGCGCCGGTCTCAACGAGCTGCGCCACGAACTGGCGCGCGTGGCCGGCTCCGTCCCGGCCAGGGATCCGGCGGGCTGGTTTCGCCTGCCCATCGACCGCGTGTTCTCCGTGAAGGGCGCCGGCGTGGTGGTCACCGGCACGCTGATCTCCGGAACGGTGGCCAGGGAGCAGGAAGTCGAAGTCTACCCTTCCGGCCGGCGGCTGCGCGTGCGGGGCGTGGAAGTGCATGGATCCAAGGCGGAGCGGGCCGTGGCAGGGCAGCGCACGGCGTTGAACCTGGCGGATGTCGAGGTCTCCGAACTGGCGCGCGGCGACGCGCTCTCCGAGCCGGGGCGTTTCCGCGCAGTCCAGCAGATCGATTGCCGGCTGGACCTGCTGCGTTCGGCCAAGCCTCTCAAGCACCGCGCGCCGGTCCATTTTCATTCGGGAACCGCGGAGATCGAAGCGCAAGTGCGCCTTCTTGGCGCTGGTGGGGCCGGCGGGGCACCCACGCCGTTTGTGGGTCCGCCTGCCCTGGCGCTCGAACCCGGCGCCGGCGCGTGGGTCCGTATTGTCCTGCGCCGTCCGGCGCTGCTGCTGCCGGGCGACCGCTTCATCATCCGCAGTTTCTCGCCCGTGACCACCATCGGCGGCGGCGCGGTAGTGGACAGTGGGGCGGGTCGCCATCCCGGCGCGTCCTCTCGCTTATCCGTGCTGGCATCCCCCGACGCCGCCGCGCGCATCGCCCTCCTGGTTCGAGAGTCGAAATTCGGCCTGCCCATGCGCGAGTTGGTGGCGCGCACCGGCATGTTGGAGACGGCCATCGCCGCCGCGGCCGCCCGCGCCCCGGTTGTTGATCTGGCCCAGCCGGAGCCCTGGTACGTGGACCGCGCCTGGTTCGAAGCCGCGCGCCAACACCTTGCGCAAACGGTCGGCGAGTTCCACCGCGCCAACCCGTTGGCGCCGGGGATCGGCAAAGAAGACCTGCGCGCCCGCGAGTTGCCCGGCGCCCCCGCCTTCCTGCTGGACGAGTTGCTTGCACGCGGCGGGCCCATCCTCGAAGGCAGCCGGGTGCGCATGCCGGGCCACCATGTCGCGCTCAAGGACGACGAGGAGCAGGCGCGCGCCGCCATTGAGCGAGCTTTTGAGCAAGGCGGGCTGGCCACCCCCGCGCTGGCCGGCGTGCTGGCGCAATCCGGCGTGGAAGCGGCGCGGGCGCGTTCTCTGCTGGCCCTTCTGCTGCGCGAAAAGAAACTGGTGCGCATCGGCGAGGACCTGGTCTTCCACCAAGCCGCCATTCAGACGCTGCGCGCGATGCTCGCCGCCCGCAAGCCCGCGCGCTTCACGGTGGGCGACTTCAAGACCTGGACCGGCGTTTCGCGCAAGTACGCGATCCCGCTGCTCGAGTACCTGGACCGCGAGCGCATCACTCGCCGCGATGGGGACGCGCGCGTGATTTTGTAAGGGCCAGCCCGGAGGGCGCAAGATAATAGCCCATGGCGCAAGCCATGGGGACCAAGCGGGGCCTTGCAGCCCCCGGAGGGGGCGAAAGAGCGCGCCGCCATTATCTTTCGCCCCGTTCCCGGGGCTTCGCAAATGCGCCATCGTCCCATGGCTCACGCCATGGGCTATTATCTTGCGCTCTACGAGCTTTGATTTCGGCAATTGCGGAGGTTTCCCGGGATTCCCCGCCCTACTTCTTCGGGGCCATCGACGCGTTGGAGTTCAGCACGCGGTCGATTACCGCGAACAGGCCGTTGCCTTCGAACAGGTCTTTCGTAAATGCGCTGTAGCCGAAATCGTCGCGGATGATCCCGTTGCCGTCGATGACGAATACGTACGGGTTGTCGATAGTCATCTTGCGGACGTACGAGTATTCCATCTGGCCCGAGTCAAACAGCACGGTGTAGGTGATTCCGTGGTTTTTGACGTATTGGTCCACCGCATTCGCATTGTCATGCGGGCTATTGGCAACCGCAAGGATCGCAACCTTGGAGCCATATTTCTGCTGGACCTGGTTCAGCACAGGCGCGAACGCCGCGCAATGCGCGCAATCGGTCTGCGTGAATTCCAGGATGACGACCTTGCCGCGGTAATCCGCCAGGTCGTACAACTTCATGTTCACGTCCGGCAACGCAAAGCCGGGCGCGCGGCGGCCGGTCTGCTCGCCGGCGATCAGCGCGGCGGCGCATAGCAAGAGAGGGATGAGAGTTCGCATCGGTTTCCTCAAGAGCGTTCTTCCAATTTTCGCAAAGATTCCCGGTACGGCGCACGGGCCACGCCCCGCTCCGTAATGATGGCGGCCACGTAGCGGGCCGGCGTGACGTCGAAGGCCGGGTTCTGGACCGCAATGCCATCCGGGGCCACCTGCCGCCCGAAAACGTGTGTCACCTCGGAGGCCGCGCGCTCTTCGATGGGGATGCGGTCGCCCGAGGGCAGTTTCAGGTCGAGCGTCGAAATCGGCGCGGCCACGTAGAACGGGACGTTGTTTTCCTTCGCCAGAACGGCCACCGAATAGGTGCCGATTTTGTTCGCCACATCGCCATTCGCCGCAATGCGGTCCGCCCCCACAACCACGCAGCCGATCCGTCCCGATTTGAGAAAATGGCCGGCCATGTTGTCGGTAATCTGGGTACACGGAATGCCATCCCGCTGCAACTCCCAGGCCGTCAGGCGCGAGCCTTGCAGCAGGGGCCGCGTCTCATCGGAGAACACGTCGATGGACTTGCCGCTTTCCACGGCCGCGCGGATCACCCCCAGCGCCGTTCCGTACCCTGCGGTTGCCAGCGCCCCCGCGTTGCAGTGCGTCAGCACCGTCGTGTGGTCCGGAACCAGCGGCGCGCCGTTGCGGCCTATGGCGCGGCAGATGGCGATGTCTTCTTCCCGCATGCGAAGCGCTTCCACCACCAGCGCGCGCCCAACCTCCGCGGCGGGCCGTCCGCGCAACGAAGCGTAAAGCCGCTGCATCCGCTCGATGGCCCAGAAGAGATTCACCGC
>PLGA01000540.1:4178-4734 GCA_003139735.1 Bryobacterales bacterium
GGCAGCCGCGTCTGGTCGATCATGACCACGCCGCCATCGGTCCATTGAATGGTTTCTACCATGAGGCCATCCTCACCTTAGCAGATCCATTCTCTGCGCCGGAGCCGCGGGCGCGACCGCGTATCGGCCCTTACGTCCTACCGCCAGAGCTTGACGCGCATGGCCGTGAAATGCCGGTCAAACGACCAGACAAGCATCCCCAGCTTGTCGGCCATAACGGAAGTAACGGCGTCCACGAGCGTGATGCGCTGGTCCGGAAACCGATGCAGCCGATCCGCGGCGATCGAGTAATCCGAGGGCTCCGGGTTGAACAATATCGCGCCTTCCAGCATCTCGGCAAGAGCGTACAAAGGCCCCGTATCGGCCAGGACAGCCTTCATCTGCCGGCAAGACAGCGGTCGTGCTCGATGCTCGCGTCCCGCGCGCCGCTGCCCTTCCTCGCGGGCGTGATCCGCAGCTTTCGAGATACTGGAGCAAAACCTCTCCGCGCGAGATATTCTTTCAGCGCCGCATGCACGACGGCTGTGACGGCAGGGGCAGCCTCCTGCCGGCGGAT
>PLGA01000036.1 GCA_003139735.1 Bryobacterales bacterium
GCCAAGGCCGAAATCGTCCGGCTGCAGGAACGCAGAGCCTGGTTCGAACGGGCCACTGAGCGCATGGAGGGCTACGTCATCAACGTCATCGAATCCCTCGGTCGGGATGCGAAGGGTAAGTACCAGAAGCTCGAAGGCCGAACCGTAACCTTCGGAATCAAGGACTGCCCGCCTTCGGTCGAGATCCAAGACGAAGCGGCGGTCCCCGCGGACTACAAGGCCATCACCATCACCATGCCGGCGCTGAAGTGGGAAGAGCTGTTGGACTCCCTGGACCTGGAGCAGCGGGCCAGCGTGCTGGATTCGGTCGAGAAACCCAAGGTGGCTGTGAGCAAAACAGCCATCAAGAAAGCCATCGAGTGCGGCGGCCAAGTCCCCGGCGCGGATTTGATCGTCGGGAAGAAAACGCTGATCCGGAAGTGATGCCATGCAAAACCTTCATTCCTGGCTTATGTACCAAGTGCACGGCGTTCGGCTGCCCCGCCAGCGCCGGCAGCGCCGAAGGGGGCCGGATCAGGCCGAAGATTATCGCGACTGGGTCCGCCAGCAACCGTCCGCAGTGTCGGAATCTACGCGCGCTATCGAAGCCTGCCACACCGGGCCGCACGGATTCTGGCAGAAGAGTTCCGGCTACACGTGCATCCCGCTCACCCACGAGGAGCACATGGAATTGCACCGGATTGGACCGCGCAAGTTCCAGGAGAAATACCGGATCGACTTTGAAGTTATCATCGAAGGCCTGTTTACGGAATGGTCGGAAATCCAGGCGCGGCGCTCTGGCCAGGATGTTGCCGCCGTCGAGCGGAAAACCTCGGAGGCCGGCGCGTTGGACGCCGCGTGAACCTTCACGGATACCCGATGCTGCGGCGGGACGATGATCGGGAACCGTTCAGGGACACCTTTGAGGCTGTTAAGAGGATCAAGAAGTAAGCATGCAAAGTGAGAACGCAAGGCTGACCCTTTTTGCCATCGCATGTGGCAAACTGGGACTGGTAGACATGTCGAAGACCCAGATCGGGACCTTCAAACCGCCTTCTCCCGACGACCCGGTGCTAACCGAGATTGTCCGCCGGCTGTCCGAGGTCTATCACCCTCTTCGGATTTACCTGTTCGGTTCGGCGGCGCGCGGGGATGCCGGCCCTGACAGCGATTATGACTTGATGGTCATTCTCCCCGATGAANNACAGGCAGTTGCACCTGAAGGCGTCGTTTCCATCCACCATCGTTCGGGAAGGGAAACTGCTGTATGGATAACCCGATTCTTGTCTCAACACCAGCGTCGCGCCGCCGCGCAGGCGCTTTATAGCCTGTTTCAGGGTCGCCTGCCAGCGCAGCCTAGTCCAGCGGCATCTGGTAAGATCGGTCTTATGAAGTATCCTGTGGCGCTCACGCAAAGTGAAGAGGGATATAGCGTATGCTGTCCGGGGCTGCCCGGCTGCTGGTCGCAGGGCGCAACCGAGGAAGAGGCATTGGCGAATATTCGCGATGCCATTCACGAGTACCTGGAAGTAGCCCGGCAGTTGGCCTCTGGGGCGCAAATCCGGGAAGTGGACGTCCCGGCATAATGCATGGGAACGATTCCGGGCATCGCTCATCTGCGCGCCGTCGGCAAGCAGGGATTCTCGGTGGGATCCATTTAAGTCCGCTGCGGACAAACGGTTGCGCTGGGAGCGAAGCTGGCTCGGCAGCAGCGCCTCATCGGGGCCGCCTGTGCGAAACTGAAAGCAGGAGTTAGCTTTGCGCGTGAAAGCGCTGACCACAGACGCCGGAACGATCAAGCGGCTGACCGACTTGCTCATCGAGGCCGCGAAGCCCAACCGCATTATCATGTTCGGTTCCCAGGCGCGCGGTGAGGCGGGCCAAGACAGTGACCTCGATGTCATGGTGGTTGAGGAGGTCGTTTCGGATCGTGTCGGAGAGATGGTGCGGCTGAATCGGCTGCTCCGCTCTCTGGACATTCCCGTAGATTTGCTGGTGGTGAGCGCCGAGAAGTTCAATTACTGGCGTGACACTCCGGGGAATGTCTATTTCGAGGCGGCCACCGAGGGCAAAGTCCTCTATGAAGCGGCGTGAACAAGCCCTGCTGTTGCTCCGCAAGGCCGCTCAAGATGAAGCTCTGCTCGACGAAGTGCTCGCCTCGGACCGAGTCGGCGATGAAATTATCGGATTCCATTGCCAGCAGGCCGCCGAGAAGATTCTGAAGGCCCTGCTTTCTGACGTTGGAGTTCGCTTCCGAAAGACGCACGAGATCGGCGCGCTGATGGCTCTTTTGGCAGAGGCCGGCCGCGCGCTACCGGACCAGTTTGAGAACCTTGACGCCCTGACGCCTTTCGGCGCCATCTACCGCTACGAGGACTACGACGCGGGCGTTTCCCTCAACCGGAGTGCAGCACGTGCGTCACTGCGAGAATTGCGCGCTTGGGTGGAAACCAAACTCCAGGAGCGCGCCGACCGATAGCTCCTCCGCAAACGCCTGGCCGCTTGGGTCACGGCGAGGTGGATCAGACTGAGCGGGTGGAATCGGGCGCGCCGTTGGCGAAGGAGATCAGACGTGCACAAGATTGAAATTCGGGTTGAGCGCGTGGATGCGTTCTTCGAGCGGGGGCGCAAGTCCGCGCAGGCTGCGGATCGAGGCGAAGGCATTCGGCCCAGCAGAGTAGTCGCCTTCGAAGACGTCGAGTCGCTCCTCCATGTGCT
>PLGA01000575.1 GCA_003139735.1 Bryobacterales bacterium
ACCTTCCCCTTGCAGGTACGGGGGTTCCGACTTTCGCCGATGACTATTTCGCATCACCAACGGCGATGCCCTTTCCTGGCAGCGGAAACTTCCTGAGATTCACGTCGTACCAAACCCTCCCCAATACCAACATGACCAACGACTATCTCCTGTGGGACTGGACGGGGGTTGACAACCCCCATTGGACGGAGTGGTATGGAGCATCGACGTTGAACGGGAACATCTTCGATTCGCCCGAGGATGTGACCAGCGACTCCGGGGAAATGTACACCAACTCGACCAATTCCGGCATCAACATTACCCTGGAAGGCAGCATCCTTCTGCCGACCAAAACCGGCCACGGCAATTCGGAGTTTGGAAGCAGTTCTTACCAGGTGAGCACGGTGACCAATCTCTTTCACAACACCTGGGTCGGCAGTACCCCTATCGGTGCGTTTGGGATGCAGCAGACCAATGAAGGCGGGATCACGATCTCGCCGATCACCGCGATGGAATCAAACCTGGGCTGGAGCAACGGCGGAGGCTACTGCAAGGTTGGCACAGAAGCAACCGGGGCGGGTGGATCGGGGGAACTATTAAACGTCGTGAGCCTGGCGGATTACAACTACGCCGACGTAAATGCGATTCGGGCATGGGGTGTGCCGTGTGATAGCGGCGCTTGCACGTCCACGACTTGTCCCAATTCCGCCAACAGCTATTTCGGAAACTGGTCTTCCGCGACCGCGCAAGGCCCGCATGACGTGGATGTGCTCCAACCGACCGTGGCGCATCCCTATTTTGCCGACACGACGCGCAACGTGGCGACCTTCGATACAGCATACCTGCACAAGGCGGCCGGGGCGCAGTGGGTGACCAGCACCGGCTACACGGTGGGGCAGATCGTTTCAGACCCGAAGGCGGGGGTGTACAACGGAGCGACGGTGAACTACATCTGCACTGTGGCGCACACGAGCGGTTCCACCACCGAGCCGAACGTGGGAGCGTCCTGGCGCAACGACTGGCAGTTCGCATCGCTTACCGATATTGCCAACGCAACGCCTGCGGGGACGATCATCACGGACGGGGCCACCGGATGCGCGGCGGGCTGCACGATGATCCAAGCCCTAGAGGGATGGGTCAAGCGTGGGTTTACGCCACAGAACCCGGCGCTCTGGTGCTCCGGCCACGATGGAGAAGCGGTGGGGGCCGTGCCGTTCTGCGCGAATGGGAAGGTGCTGCTGGGCACGGTCCCGGCGCTGTAGATCCCCCTGGCGAATAGCCGGGTATGACGTGGGGACAGCTCCGCCTGCAGCTCCAGATTTTCGGGCCCGGCATCTCGGCCGACCTGCTCGACGAGTACCTGAACTCGCGCTATACCCAGGCGCTCGAAGCCACGGACTGGCAGGGCCTGCACTATCCCGCGACCGTCCAGACGATCGCCGCCTACCAGTCCGCGAACGACACGGTCAACCCGAATAGCTGCACGTTCACGGTGGGATCGGCGTCCGTGGTGGGCGCGTCGTACTTGTGGACCGCGGCCGGCGCCAACGGCAAGAAGATCTACCGGCCGGGCGACACGGCGATCTACACGGCCACCTGGGTAAGCGCGACGGCCCTCACACTCGACCGGCCTTACGAGGGCGTGGGCACGGACGCGCCGGGCACGATCTACGCGGCCTCGGCGTACGTGCTGATGCAGAACGTCTACGCGCTGCCGGCGGACGTCCGCTCGGTCGATTCGATGCTCGACCCGGTTTCGGGGCTCCCGCTGCAGAAGATGACGAAAGACGAGCTCGACGCCGCGGCCGGCGTCCGGACGCTGGTTGGCAACCCGGGGGCCTACGCGCTCGACGGCGACTCGAACGAGCAGGCGGGGCCGGTGCTCCATGAGGTCGAGTTCTATCCGCCGCCGCTCTACGCGCGCGGAATTCCGTTCCACTACCTGCACGCGGCCGTGGGGTTCGACGGCGCGAACACCAGCGGGTCGCCGCTGCCGTTCCTCTCCGACGTCGTGTTGCTCTACGGCTGCCGGGCGGATATCGCGGCGCATCTGGAGAATTGGCAGGGCGTGGCGTTCTTCGAGGGCAAGTTCCAGGAAGAGCTGAAACGGTTGATGCTCCTGGAGCACGCCCAGCGAAGGAAAAAGCCGGTCATGCGCATGGCCGGCCGGTTCACGCGGCACTGCATGGAGCGGACCGGGCGCGGACTGGAAACGAACTGGCAGGGAGGCACTCCGGGAGGGCCGGACTAGTGCAGCTCTCCGACATGCAGGCGCGCGTCTCGGCGCGGCTCAACGAGGGAGTGACCGGGCCGACCTTCTACCCGGTGGCCGAGATCACGGCGGCGCTCAACGAGGCCGAGCGGTTCTTCATCCTGTTGACGCTGGGGCTGGAGGTTACGGCCGCGTGGAACCTGCCGGGGGGAACCACGTTCTATCACATGCTCGACTACTTCACGGACTGGATTGTTCCGCTGAGGATCACCACGGCGACAGGCGCCAAGGTGCGGCCGGCGCGCCTCGAGGACCTCGCCTCGCTCGATTCGCAGTGGATGGCCTCGCAAGGCACGCCCTTGCGCTACGTGGCGCTGGGCGCGGACCTGGTCGCGCTCTACCAGCAGCCGGGCACGCTCGGAACGACCCTCAACGTGACCTATGCGCGCGCGCCGGCTCCCTTGGTCCACGCGACGGACGTGCCCGAGTCGCCGGCGGAATACCACGCGCGCCTGGTCGAGTACGGGATCTACCGCTGCCGGCAAGTAGAGGGCGGCCAGGAGTTCGCGAAGGCGCTGCCGTTGCTCCAGGCCTTCCTGGACGGCGCCAAACATTACGCGGCTTACGTGCGCGCCCGCAACCTGGGAAGCCGTTACGACAAAGTACCGTTCGAGCTGGAGAATTTCGACGCGTCGCAACTGCTCAAGCTGCGGCGCGACCTGGTCCCCAGCCGCAGGCCTTCCGGCGAATAAGCCGGTATGAAGCTGCGCATTTTCGCTCTCCTCTTGCTGGCGGCCGGGGCTTACGGCCAGACGGCCGCTTTCCCGGCGGCGGTGGTCACCGACGGTCAACTCCGCGTGGCGGCCAACCAGGCGTCGGCTCCGACGATCAACCTTCCCATGGGATCGACCGATACCTCGGTCACGGTTTCGAATGCAGCGGGCATCCCGATCAACTCCGTCGTCACCATCGACAACGAGAACCTGGCGGTCTGCGCCGTGGCGGGCAACGTGTTGAGCTTCGGCAAAAGCGCATGCCCGAACGTCGACGGGCGCGGCTTTGACGGCTCGGCCGCGGCGGCGCACGGCGCCGGGGCCCAGGCCTACCTGAACGTGGACGCCTGGTTTCACAACGCGACGCGCGTGGAGCTGGAGGCCATCGAAACGGCGCTCGGGGCGAACCTGGCGAACCTGGCCGGCCCGGCGCCCCCGGCGCCCCCGGTCCCCTACGTGGAACCCACGGCCTACGCCTTTACGCCGCAGGCCCCTGGCGGATCGCTCGCGGCGGGCAACGATACCGTCGCACTGGCGCCATGCCCCAAGGGCGTGAACGGGGCGGACACGGCGCACTATCTCTATCTCAGCGGAGGGACCGGGACGGCCGAGGCGGTTCCGATCATCGGGGGAACCTGCGTCTCGGCGGCCTCCTCGGGGTCCGTCATCCTGACGGTGGCCAACAGCCACTCGGGGGCCTGGACGGTGCAGAGCGCCACGGCGGGGATCGCCGAGGCCGCCATTGGCAACGCTCCAGCCTACATCGCTCTCCCGCCCGGGGCTTATACCGTGTACGCCACCATCACCCCCCCGGCCGGCACGGTGATCGGAGGGCAGGGGGGAACGATGAGCGATTGGAGTGGAGCGCCCACTACGACCATCAACTTTCCGTCGACGACCCTTTCGCTGTTCTCGGTCACAAAAGACAACGTCGTGATCCAGAATCTGAAACTGGCGCAGACGGGCGGGACGGCCACGGCCGGAAGCGCAGTGAATATTTTCTATGACGGTTCTGCCGGCGGCGCGATGGCGCCACGTATCGAGAACCTTGAGATCGAGCACTTCTACGATGGGCTGGTGGCGGATGGGACTTATAACCTCGAACTTCAGAACATCCAAGCTTACGCCTCCTCGCGCTATGGGTTCAACCTGAAGGGAGCCCAGGGAGGCTGCCTCAATCTGTTGGCAGTTTCCAATGCGAACGACGGCTTTCACCTTAGTACCGCGACAAACAACAGCAACGTGACATGCTCTTTGGATGGCGGCGGCACCTACGACAATGGGGGTTGGGGACTCAGGACTTCCACCGAGTTTACCCAGGTCTCCAACCTATTCCTGAACAACGACGCTCTTGGGGAACTAGATGTCAGCGCTCCCGGCTTTCAGTCGGCGGGCATCGTGAGCGGCATCAATGTGCAGTGGGCTGGAGGCTCGACCTCCTGGACCAATTCGAATACTGCGCCAGGTATCCGCGTGGAAGCGGGCAGCGGTCCTATTCGCGCTGAAAATACCAGTTTCTTCAACTGTGCGGGCAACTGTGTGGATTTTTTGTCTGCCGGGAATCAGTTGATCGGGGCGCAGATTTTGGGGGCAGGATCAGCCAGCCAAGCGGGCAATATTTACGCGGTCCACCTGGCAGGAGGGCAGCATCAGATTGAGGGCGTGCTGGCTAGCGGCTCACTTTATATCGCCTCCGGCAACCAAGATCAGATTGTTGGCGACAGCTTCGCCAACGGCTCGACCACCCCTGCTGTAGAATTTGCGGGAGGGACGGACCACATCTACACCGGGAACCGCGCCTGGGGCGCCACCACGGCGTTGCAAATCGATGCGGGCGCGTCCGTCGCGCAGGCGGGCAACATCACTCTAGGGGCGATCGTGAACAATGGGACTGCCTCTTTTTACGGCGTGAACTTTACCCCGGTCACCTTCCTTTCGGCGAGCTTCGCGCAACTCTCCACCATCAACGCAGCCTCGCTTGCCGAGCGCGTCTTCTGCTCTGACTGCGCGGTGAACAGCAACCCTTGCACGGGCAGCGGCGCCGGGGCTTATGCCGACTACAAGCCCGGCCACGGGTGGGTGTGCGGCCCGTGAGCAACGTTTTCGGATACGTGCCGTGGGGCGGCCGGCGCGCCTCGCCGGCGGGATCGGGGCTGGTCCTCGACGCCCTCAACTCGTTTCAGGACGCGATCTATCGGCTGGGCTTCCTGAATCCGGCCGAGATCACCTCGGTATCCTGGACTACCGAGGCCGAGCTGTTCCAGTTCGCCGACGAGGCCCTCAAGAAGATCGCCTATTCGAGCGGCGTGTTTCTGACGGTCGATAGCAGCATTACGGCAGTAGCGGGCACGGCGGCGTACGCGCTGCCGGCGACTCACGTCTTCACGGTGGCGGCCACGCTCATGCTGGGCGGAGGAGTGCTCCAACTGCTGCGGCCGACGCCCGTGCGCGATCTGTGGGCGCTCGATGCGAACTGGTCGACGTCGACGGGGACCGCGGCGCGCTTCTCGCTCGACGCCGGCGCGGTGGGGACGATCACGCTGTATCCGAACCCCATCGCCGGCGGGACGCTGGCGCAGGTCTGCCAGGAGTTTCCGGCCACCCTGACGCCGGCGGCTTCGACCGTGGCGCTGCCCACACCGCTGCAGGACTACGTGAGCTACGCCATGCTGGCCGGCGCGCGCGGCAAGGAAAGCGATGCGCAGATGACCGATATGGCGGCGCACTACCAACAGCGCTGCGCGCTCTACGAGCAGGTCATCGATCACCTTTTTGGGCCGGGGCAATAGGGGTCTGCTGGCGAATTACCGGGCATGGCCGGGTACCAGCGCAAATCCATCCAGATTCTCGGCGGGGGCTTTAACTGCCTGCCGCCAGCCGACAAGGTCCCGGTCACCGACTACCTGCTCGCGCAGAATTGGCGGGTAGACCGCCAGGGGGCGCTGGTCTCGCGGTTCGGCTACTCCTCCAAGTTCTCGATTGCCGGCGCCGGGATGGCCCACTCGGCGGCGGTCCACGGCGGGATCGACGGCGACTACTACGTCGGCTGCAACTCGCAGTTCGGCCTGGCGCTCACGAGCGCCGTGTACTGGAACTTCAATCCCACCCCGATCGCCACGGGATTCGACGGCGGCCGCATCGGCTTCGCGGCCATGAACGGCTGGATGTATATGATGAACCGGGGGAAACAGGGACGCCACCAGGCCGCGCTCGGGGCCACGGCCGCGCAGGCTTGGAACCTGGCGCCGCCGGGCAGCTCGCCCACGGCGGCGGCGACGGCCGCGCCGTCCACGACGACGTCGGCGACGTTCACCTACGCGGTGCAGGGCGATCCGGATTATAACCACATCCTGGTGATTGCGGGCGTCGTTTACGGATTCACCGAGGGCTGGTTCTCGACCGCCGCGTCGATCGCGCTGTACATGGCGCAGCTCTGCGCCTCCGACCCCAACTGCGCCGTAACGTATACCGGAATCGGGGGCAGCCTGGTGGTGACCCCCATTGTGGCGGGTACGGCTTTCGCATTGTCCGGATCGGACGGCAACGCCAACGCCACGGTGGCCACCGCCGCCACCAACCTACCGAACGGGACCTATACGCTGTACGTGACTTTCGGGACCGCCGATCAAACCATGGAGAGCAACCCGTCGCCGGTCTCTAATCCGGTCACCGTCGCCCTGCAGGCCATCGTGCTCACCGGCGTGCCCGTGAGCGCGGATGCGCGCGTAGGCTTGCGGAATATCTACGCCATCGGCGGCACCATGGGGCAGTGTTACCTGGTAGGGACGATCCTCGACAACACCACAACGACGATCACGCTCACCTTCACGGACCTCTCGGCGACCGACGCCGGGATCGTGATGCCGACCACCAACGATGCGCCGCCGGCCGCGGCGGGGATGATCGGGCCGCTGTTCGCGCGCCTGTTCGCCTGGAGCACGGTCGGGAACGTCAACCGGCTGTTCTATACCGACCCGAACCTCCCCCAATACTGGCCGGGGGCGGCCAACCCGGGCGCGGGCAACTGGGTGGACGTGGGAGACGAAGGCGAGGCCATCGTGTGGTGCACCATGCACACCAACCTGCTGGTGATCTACAAGGAGCATTCCATCTGGATGCTGCTGGGGGATCCGGATACCGGGACGCTGCAACGGGTCACCGACGAGATCGGGATCTCGGGCGCGTTCGCGGTCACGGCGGCGGNNTGATCGATTACTTCGCAGGCTCGGGCGGCATCAAGGTTTTCGACATGGACCGGGTGGTCGATTTCAGCGGCGAGGTACTGCCGCTGTTTCAGGCCGGGACGGTCAACACGGGGCCGCTTACGCCGCCGGGGAGCATCCAGCCGGGGAGCGCCTACAACGCGCACAGCATTTTCCCTTATGCGGTGGCGCTCGGGTATGCGATGGGCAAGCTGTACGTGGCCTGCGCGGAAACGTGGCTCGGCCCCGCGGGCGACGGGCTGCTGCCGGGCCGGATGGATCAGACCAAGTCCGGCCGGCGGATCATCACCGGCGATTCCTTTTCGTACTACGTTTTGGTGTACCACCAGGAATCGCGGCGCTGGTTCTATCACCGCAACTTCGTGCCGATGATGGCGGGGCCGTTCGGTTTTTTATTCGACGGGGCCGTAATGGCCGCCCTTGGCGGCTGGGTAGGGCAGGCGGCGCTGGGCGTCAACGCCGACGACTTCCGCTACGCCCCGACCAATGACGTGGGCGCGCCGGGGATCGAGTGCGTGTATCAGTCGCACTACGAGGACGCGGGATCTCCCGACCTGCAAAAGGTGTGGCTGGAGGTGGCGATCGATTACGAATTCGCGGGGGACACGGCCACCGTTTCGGTGGGCTACGACAGCAACAGCGCCTCCGGAGCGGGGCAGATGGCGGCGGTCGGGAGCATCACCGGGACCGCGCGGCAGTCGGCGGCCTTTGCGTTGGGCGCCGGGGGGGCCGGGGTACGCGCGAAGAACATCTCGATCCTCGTCGACTCGATCGCGTCGGCCAAGCTGATTGTCCACAACGTATATCTGTACTACTACGAGGAAGCGCGCCTGGCCATGACGGCGGCCACGCTGCCGGGGGACCTGGGTGTTGGCAAGGTCAAGCAGTGCAAGGAACTGCAGCTCGACATGGATGCGTCGGGCGGCGCGGTGAGCGTGGAGCTCTCGACGGACCTGGCGGGCAGCGCGGTAACCTTCGCTCCGGCTTCGAGCATCGTCGGAGGCGGGGCCGCCGGCAACAGCATCGCGCCGCCTCCCCTGCCCAATAACCAGCTCGAAGTGCGGCGAACTCTCACGGCGGCGGCCGGCGGCGGCCGCGCCCTGATGAAGTACCCGTTTCCGCAAACGGACGGGTATCTATGGCGCCTGGCGCTGCGGGCTCTGGCGGGGCCGTTCCGGCTCTACAGCGCGCGCCTGTTGATGCGCGTGGTGGGGGTGTACGTCGAGGCCTACGAGAGCGCGGCCGGCTTCGTGTGGGATTCGATGGAGCTGACCTTCGAGACGGCCATTACGAAGATCCCCAGGACGTTTGCGATCGCGCTGGCGGCCATACCCATCAAACGCTTCCGCGCGGTTTCGCTCGAAATAGAAACGTTCGGTCAGAATGTGACCCTCTCGTTTCTTACGGACCTGCCGGACAATACGCAAACCGTGCGCGCCTCGACCGTGGTGAACACAGGGCAAGCCGGGCGGCGGTTCATCCGCGTGCCGCTGGCGGGGCTTAGTAGCTCGCCGGTAATCGGGCGCATGTGCCGAGTGCTGCTCTCGGGCAGCGCGAAATTCATCCTCTACGAGCTGGCCGTCGAGCTTCTGCCGATCGGGGTCTACATCGAGGAATACGAAGCCGCCACGGGCGCGGTCTTCGACTCCCGCGAGCAGGATTTCGGCTCGGCGAAGGTGAAGGAAGCGCGCGAACTGGAACTTGACATGGAAGTGGACGGCGCCGGCCCGGTAACGGCGTCGCTGTACTCCGACCTGCCGGCCCTGACGATGGGATCGCCGGCGGTATTCACGGCCGAGATTGCCGCCACGGGATGCAGGCGGACCGTGCGGCTGCCGCTGACCGTGTTCGGGAACACGCCTTTTACCGAAACCTTTCTCGATTTCCGGCTGCTGCAGCTCATCCTGAGCAGCGCGGGCGCGTTTATGCTGTACGGGGCGCGCGTGAAGATCCGCGAATACGGCTGTTATCTCACTCCGGACGAGGCCGCGGGCGGCGCGCTGTGGGACTCTACTCCGCTCGACCTGGGGACGCAGCGCGTGAAGACAGTGAAGCGGCTCGAAATCGATCTGCGGACGCCGGCCGGGGCGGTGACCGTAGGCGTGCTGACCTCGCAGTCCGGGGGGATGGCGGTGGAATACGTCTTCAGCGTGAACACGGCCGGGGCGCGCAAGACGGTCAATGTGCCGCTTCCGCCGGGCTTGCGCGGGCAGCTTCTGCAGGTGCAGATAGCGGGCGCGCCGGTGGCGCTCTACGCGGTGCGCGCCTGGGTGCGTCCGCTTAATGAGCCGGACGCGAAATGGACGTGGGCGGACCTGCCCGTGGAACCGACGAAACCGGAATGGACCTGGTCGGCGATCCCGGTGGATCCGACGCCCCCGGGAGCCGCGGCCAGCCCAGCGCAATGGATCTGGGGCAAGGTGCTGCCGGTGGAGGACACGCCCGATACGTGGACCTGGATAGACGTGCCCTTCGAGGTTTCGGGATGACGGCCATTCCTGCAATCCCGTCGACCACCGCGGCGGCCAATCTTATCACCGTGTTGAACGACCGCATCCGGAGGATCAACGTGGCGCTCAGCGGCGACGCCTCCGCGGCCGCCGCCGAGCCGGGCGTCCACTTCGGCCCGCACGTATTGCGAATGGGCCGGCCAATCGCTGAATACGCCGGCGGAGCGTTCTTCTTTGAAACCGACCGGGGCGCGCTTTACCAGGTGCAAAACGGCGCGTGGGCTTACGTGAGCGGGGCGTTGAGCGCTGCCTTTAGCGGCGCGCCTACGGGCCTAGGCGCCGGGGATGCCGGGTTCCTCTGGAGCGTCACGGATTATGCCCACTTGCTCCGCTGGACGGGGACGGGCTGGGAATTCCTGGACGCGGCGGGCAATTATATCGCGGGATGCGCCGGGGCCCCGGGTGGCAGCGGCTGGCAACTCTGCGACGGCAGCGCGACGAGCTACCTGCAAGTGGCCGCCGGGATCGCCTCGGCGGTCGCGTTTACGACGCCGAACCTTGCCACGACGGCCGCCTATCTGAAATTTGGGGCGGGGTATAGCGCCTCGATCGCGGCGGCCACCGTCCCCACCGCCGGCGGGGCGAGCGCCACCGCGGCGGTCGCGTCGGGCAGCGGAGCGACGCCGGCCTCGGGGGCGCACGTTCACACGATCGCGCTTCCGGCCGACCCCGTGGCGAACCTGCAGGTGGTCGCGTACTACAGGCGATAGCTTGCTGCGGGGCGAATGCCCCGGTATATGGCCATCGAACTCGTCGAGCCGTTCCCTGCGATGTACTGGCCGCTGGCGTGGGCGTGGCTCGATGCCGCGCGCTCGCAGGCGTGCGACGACTTCTCTCCCAAGACCCCCGAAGAATTTGTCGAATTACATCTTGAGGCCTGCCGGGGCTGGCGCTCGTTCGGCGTGTTGCGGGACGGGCAGGTCGGCGGGGTGATTCTGTTTGAGCCGGCGTCGCCGGCGCTGGCGATCATGCACGTGCTGTATGCGCGGCGCATGTGGGGGAAAGAAACGGTGGCGGCGTCGCGGATGGCGTGCGCGCGGCTGTTCGAATCGACCGAGGTTGGGAAGATTTTGGGCCTGGTGCCGGCCAACAACCGGCTGGCGATCGCGCTGGCAGTGCGGGGCGGGGGAAAGGTCGAGGGGGTCCTGCGGCAGCACTCGCGGCGGGACGGGAAACCGCTCGACGCGGTAGCGGTGGGGATCACGAGGGAGGATTTCAATGGGACTGAGCTTCGGCGGAACGACGACGGACAGCAATGCAAAAGCGCAAACGCTGCCCGCGATGAATCCTCTACAGGGATCGCTGCAACAGACGCTCTCGAGCGTACTCCAA
>PLGA01000570.1:0-509 GCA_003139735.1 Bryobacterales bacterium
TCCATCTGCACCACGCGGGTGGTGTCCGGGGCCGGCGTGCCGCAGATCACGGCGATTGCGGAATGCGCGCGCGCGGCCAACGATGCGGGCGTGCCGCTGATTGCGGACGGCGGCATCAAGTACTCGGGCGACGTGACCAAGGCGATCGCCGCCGGCGCGGATACGGTGATGATCGGCAGCCTGCTGGCGGGGACCGACGAGAGCCCCGGCGAGACCATTCTCTACCAGGGGCGGACGTTTAAGACGTACCGCGGCATGGGTTCGATGGGGGCGATGTCGCAAGGCAGCACGGACCGCTATGCCCTGGACCCGAACTCGAAGCTGGTGCCGGAAGGGATCGAAGGGCGGGTGGCCGCCAAGGGGCCATTGGGCGAACTGGTCTACCAGCTTGTAGGCGGGCTGCGGTCCGGCATGGGCTACTGCGGGACGGCCACGATTCGGGAACTGCATGAGAGGGCGCGCTTCCTGCGCGTCTCCTCCGCCGGCCTGCGCGAAAGCCACGTCCACGA
>PLGA01000570.1:561-8332 GCA_003139735.1 Bryobacterales bacterium
GCCAGGAGGCCCGCCCCACTTAATTAATCCTACTCCCCTGCCGTTGCAGGGGTGAGCAGCCACTTCAGAACGGCTTTGGGCTGGGGGCCGAAGCGGTCGCAATCCACGCGCAGCAGGGCGGCTTTTTTCATATCCACCTGGAGCGCGGGGACGCCCAGCAGGAAGGCGGCGAGGGAGCTCATCAGCGGCTCGTGGCTGGCCAGCAGAACGGAGCTTTCCGATTTGTGCGCGCGGATCTCTTCCCACGCGTCGTAGGGCGAGGCGTTCGGAACCAGCGCCTCCGAGCGCTCGATTTCGCCGCCGAAGGCAAGCGCTTCCTTGGCCACGGCCGCCGTCTCCATGGCGCGGCGATAGGGACTCGAGAGGATGGCGGAGGGTTTCACACCGGCCCCGCGCGCCCGCTCGAGAACGCGGCGCAGCTTGTCGCGCCCTTCCTCCGTGAGCGCGCGCTCGGCATCCGGCTGCCCGTGCCGAGCAGTCTCGGCGATGGCGTGGCGCAGAAGGTAGATCTCCATCAGATGGCTGCTTTCACCGCGGTACGGCTCGGCCGCCGGCGGCGGGAGTCCCGCGGCAAGAACCGCGAAATGCGCCGCCGCAGCTCGGCGAAGATGCGCAAGACCGGCTGGTCGGCGTCGATCACCGTGAATTCGTAGGGCTTGACCATGGAATCGAGCGCACGAATCAGCCGCGCCTGATAGCGGATGAAGCTATCGTACTTGTCGGGACCGAAGCGCAGGTCCATGCCGCTTTCCCAGAAATCGAACGCGCCCCGGCCCAGCACCACGCGCGAAACCAGGGTCTCCACTTCCGCGCGCAGGTAATAGGTGGCGTGCGGGACCAGCGCGAAACCGGCGGCCTGTTCGATCCAGCGGCGGTCCTCATTGCGCGCGATGGCCCGCGCCATGATGGAGTATATATAGCGGTCGATGAGGACCACGAACCCGGCGCGCAAGGCGGGCATGATTTCGTTTTCCAGACGGTCGGCGAAATCCGTGGTGTAGAACAGGGTCATGGTGATGGGGCCGAGGGTGTTGCCTTCCTTGGCCATCTTGATGCCCTTGCCCGCCAGCGCCGAACGGGCCATCCCGGTATCGAGCACGGCGTGGCCTTCGCGTTCCAGCCACTGGCGCAACAGGGCGACCTGGGTGGTGCGGCCCACGGCGTCGGGGCCTTCAATGACGATCAGTTTGCCCTGAAGCTCGGAGAGATCGACGCCGGGAAGCGGCTCGCTATAGAACTGCAGCGGTTGTCGTTTAAGCACCGGCGGCTCCTTCCGGCGGCACGCGCAGCACGCCGTTTTCGGCATCGGCGCCCAGTTCGCGGGTCACGATCTCACGCATCTGGCGCTGCTGTTCTTCGATGGGCAGCGAGGCGTCGATGATGTGGAACCCGACTTCCTGCGCCATGGCTTCGTACTCGTCGAGGATGCGGCCCTGGAAAATGCGGAAGCTCTCCTCGACGTCGCGCGCCAATCCCAGGTCCATGCCCGCCTCATAGTATTTCAGGGCGTCGCGCCCGCCCAGGATGCGGCCCAGCGCCACGTCCAGCGGCACGCGGAAATAGAAGGCGATGTTGGGATGAATGGCGAAGCGGTAGAGGTTGCGCACCCACCGGCGGCCCACGCCGCGCGCCACGTCGCGAGCGAAAGCCGTATACGCGTAGCGATCCGCGCACACGATGGCGCCCGATTTCACCAGCGGCAGGATGTAGCTTTCCATGCGGTCCGCGAAATCCGTGGCGTGGATCAGGCTGAAGGTGGTGGGCGTGAACATCTCCTTCCTCTTGCCGCGCCTGGTGGCCTGCCTCACCAGCGGCGAGGAGTTCCATTCGCTGAAGGCCACGGCGTAACCGCACGACCGCAGCCAGTGGCTCAGAAGGGATATCTGAGTGGATTTACCGGAACCGTCGATGCCCTCCACGACAATTAGCTTGCCGCGGTACCGGTTGGGCTTGAAAAGAGGCATAAGAGAGCGACGCTATGAATATTTTACTCCGCCGCCATGGTTACCGTTCCATTACAGACCCCGCCATCCGAAAAGCGTATACTATGGCCTGAGGCGGCTATGCAGATACTTGTCGGGTCTCTCATCGGGTTGCTGGCTTGGTTCCTGCTGCGGTTTCTCCTGATGGGAGTGTATACGGTGGACCAGAACGAGCGGGCGGTGAAGACCAGCTTCGGCCGCGCGGAGCGGGTGTCCGGAAGCAAGACCACGCTCGACGATCCCATCGCGGAGTTCCTCCGCCCGGAGGAGCGCTCGCGTTACAGTTACCCGCAAGTCCGTGTGATCCAACCCGGCGGGCCGTACTTCAAGATGCCGTGGGAGAGCATCCGCAAGGTCTCCATCGCAACCGTGACCGTGAATATGGCGCTCGACCTGGAGGATCCCCAGGCCAACGATGGAGGCGCGCGGCTGGAAGCGGTGACCAAGGATCAGCTCAACACCGGACTGAGCGGGCAGATCCGCTACCGCGTGAGCGAGGCCAACCTGTACGCCTTCCTGTTCGGCATCAAGAAGCCGTTCGTACACGTGATGGCGTATTTCGTCTCGGTGCTGCGGCAGCGGATCGCGAACTTCGAAGCGAAGCCGGTGGCGCTGCCCACGGTTTCGGACGGCGCGGCGCCGGCCGCCGAAGCGCCGCTGGCGGGGAGCGAGATGACGGGCGTTTCGATCAACGACCTGCGCAAGAACCTGCCCGACGTCAACGAATACATGGAGCGCGAATGCAAGGCCACGCCGGCGCGGTACGGGGTGATCTTCGACGCCTCCCTGATCACCGGCATCGACCCGCCGCCCGAAGTGGAGTCGGCGCTGGCGGCCATCAATACGGCGCACAACCAGGTTTCGAGCGACATCAGC
Organism: Bryobacterales bacterium; assembly: GCA_003139735.1. Lineage (GTDB taxonomy): Bacteria > Acidobacteriota > Terriglobia > Bryobacterales > Bryobacteraceae > BOG-224. The sequence goes on from PLGA01000570.1 coordinate 3,420, forward strand.
CTGGCGCAGGCGGGGGCGGACCAGCGCGTGGTGCAATCCCGGCGGGCCGTGGAAATCGAGACGCTCAAAGCGCAGGCCGAGGTGGAGCCGGTTAAGGCACTGGCGGCGGAACTGGCGTCGCTGCACCGGGCCGGGCCGAACGTGCTCGGCGCGTATCTGCGAAACGTGCGCCTGGCGCTTTACGAGAGGGCGCAACAGGTGTTTCTGGAGGCGGGCAAATGAGCGGTAATCTGGCGCCATTACTCATGGCGGCATTGGCCGCTTTTGTGGGAGCGTTCCTGGCCGAGGCCCTGCTGCTGGGGCTGGCGCGCATCTTCGGGATCTACGCCATCGTGCAGGAGCGCACTTGCCGCGTCTACATGCTGTTCGGGAAGGTGCTGGGCGTGTTGGACGAGCCGGGCTTGCACTTCCTGCCCGGAAAGCTGGGAGCCTCCGCGCTGGTGGTCAACTTCCTGGGTTCCTGCTACGTGCTGGATCTCAGGCTCGACCAGGAGTACCTGCGCAGCCAGCCGGTCAATTCCGAGGAAGGCGCGCCCATGGGAATCGGCATCTGGTACGAGATGTGGATCGCCGACCCGGTGGCGTTCCTGTTCAAGAACACCGATCCGCGCGGTTCGCTGCGCGCCAACCTCAGCAACGCCACGGTGCGGTGTCTGAGCAACATGCCGCTGGCGGAGATGCTGCAGACCCGCCACAACATGAGCCAGACGGTGCGGCAGGAGGTCACCGGAAAGTCGCAGGAATGGGGCTACCAGCTTGGGTCGGTGTACATCCGCAAGGTGCACTTCCGCGATGCGGGCATGATTAAGCAGATCGAAGAAAAGGTAGTCAACAGGCTGCGGCAGGTGACCTCCGCGATCAAGCAGGCGGGCGCCAACCAGGTCAGCGTGATCACCAGTTCGGCGGAGCGGGAAGCCGCCGTGGAGTTCGCCAAGGCGGCCGCTATCCGTCCCGCGACGCTGGGGCAGGCGTTCCAGGAGATCGCCCGCGAGCCGGCGGTGGCCGAGACGCTGTTTGAGATTCTGGAGGCGCAGCGGATTCTGGCGGGGAAGGCGCGCATTGCGCTGCTGCCGGGCGGGCCGCACTCGCGGATGCTGGCGAATTTGCTGGCGGCGGACGGCGGCGGGGTTCCGGAGGCGGCGGCGAAGGGGTGAGGGGAGCGTGGGGGCCGAATGGTGGCCCGACTTCGCGCGGGTGATGCCGCTGGCGCGGCGGTTCGGCCTGTGGCTCGCTGCTGCCCGATCCGGACGGCCTGCTGCGCGGCGAGGGCAAATCGATTCGGCACGTCCGAATCGCGCAGGCGACGGACCCGATAGCTCGGCGCCTGGCGAATCATCCGTCCGGCGGCCGTAACGCGACTGAAATCTGGCCGCCGCTGCTCGGCGAGATTGAGCGGCGCTGGCAAGCGCGGTTCGGCGGCGATGAGATCGGGTGCGTGCGCCGGGCTTTGGAGGGCGTCCTGGAGCAAATCGACTTCGAACTGCCTCACGGCCTGGGCGCCCGGCGCCGGCCCTCAGCCTTTGCCGGCACTACTCTCGCAGGTGTTATTGGCGTACGCCATCGAGTTCGATCGCGAGTCGCCCACGCCGTTGAACCTGTGATCCCACAGGGGATAGTGCGGTAGAGCGCCGGCGGGGTCGCGCAGGAACATCCGGCGGTCGGCGGCTTTAGGGGAGCTTGGCGGGCTTGGCGGATTTATCTTGGCGAACGTCCCGTCTGTCCCCGGTTTAGTAGCATGAGAGTAGTGCCCCGTTACGCGGCCATCGATATCGGCAGCAACTCCATCCGGATGGAAGCGGCGGAAGTCGCGGCGGGACAACCCACGCGCGTGCTGGCTTCGGACCGGGAAGTCACGCGGCTGGGGGAGAGTGTGTTCCGCTCCGGGGCCGTCAGCGAAGAGGCGCTCGCCGCCAGTTGCGCGGTGCTGGCGCGGATGGCCGCGCTGTATCGCAGACTGGATGTGGTGGGCGTGCGGGCCGTGGCCACCAGCGCGATCCGCGATACGAAGAACCAGACCGACTTCCTGGCCCGCGCCTCGGCCGCCGCCGGGACGCCCGTGGAAATCATCTCCGGGCGCGAGGAAGCGCGGCTGATTCACCTGGGCGTACAGGGCAGTTGGCCGCAGACCGGCAAGCGCGTGCTCATCGTGGATATTGGCGGCGGCAGCGCGGAGATCGTCGGCGCCGAAGATGGCCAGTTGAAGGAAGCGTTCTCGCGGCCGTTGGGCGCGGTGCGGCTCAACGAGATTTTCTTGAAGAGCGATCCCCCGGCGGCCCGCGAGCTTCGCCAGATGGAGGAATATATCCGGGAAAAGCTGGCCCCGGCCGTGCGCCGTCTGGGGGCCGTGAAGTGGGACCGGGCGATCGCCACCTCCGCCACCGCCTCGGCCGTGGCGAGCGCGGTGGCCCGCGTGGCGCGATCCAAGCGCGAGGAAATCGACCGCCTGCGCGTTCCCACCACGGAAGTGCGCCGGCTGCACGGCAAGCTGTCGGAATTGAGCCTGGCGGCCCGCCGCAGGGTGACGGGCATCGGGCCGCGCCGCGCCGAGATCATCGTGCCAGGCGTCGCCGTGCTGCTCGAGTTTCTGCAGGAGTTCCACCTGCCGGCGGCGTACTACTCGCGGGCAGGCGTGCGTGACGGCATCATCGCCGATCTGGCGGCGCGCAACGTGGGCGCGGAGCTTTCGCGCCTCAGCCGCGACCAGCGCATGGAGGTGGAACGCCTGGTCCGCCGGTACAACGTCCCTCTGGAACACGCACGCCAGGTGGCGCGCATCGCCAGCGCGCTGTTCACGGGACTCGCGCCGCTGCACCAGCTTCCGCCGGCCTCCGGAAGACTGCTGGAAGCGGCGGCCTACCTGCTGGACGTCGGGCATTTCGTCAGCAGCACGGGCCACCACAAGCACTCGTATTATGTGGTGGCGAATTCGGACCTGGCGGGGTTCACGGAGCGGGAACGGCTGCTGGTGGCGAGCCTGTGCCGCTATCATCGCAAGTCGCTGCCGGTCCCGGATCACAGCGCGTACCAGGCGCTGGCGCCGGAGGAGCGGCGCATGCTGCTGATGACCATTCCCCTGCTTCGCCTGGCCGACAATCTGGACCGCGGCCACGAACAGCGCGTGAGCGGCGTGGAATGCCGGCTGCGCGACGGCGAAGTGACGGTGGAGATTCGCGCGCGCGGCGATATCGACCTGGAGCAGTGGGGCGCGGAGCGCGCGGGCGAGGCGTTCCGTCAATTTTATAATCGGACGATCCGCGTGGTGCGGCAGCCGGATTAATACGCTATGCGGGAATACNNGCCATCCACGATCTGCGCGTGGCCGTCCGGCGGCTGAGCCGCTGCCTGCGCGTCTTTGCGGAATTTTACCCGGGCGACGCCTGGAAGAAGATGCGCAAGGAACTCAGGCGGCTGATGCGGTCGGCGGGCCGGGTGCGCGACCGGGACATCGTCCTGGCTTTGATCGCCGAGGCGGGCGTGGGGCGGCACAGCGCGTTCGCAGCCCGGCTGGAGGCGGAACGGAAACAGGCTGCGCGGGACCTGCAACTGGAAACGCGCCGCTGGGAGAGGGCCGGTTTCTCGCGGAAGTGGCGCGGGGCGCTGGAACTGTAGCATGAGCAAGCGGACGCAAGCACGGTGGGACGCGGCGGCCGGGGCGGGCGCCAACGCGCGGAGCGAGCTGCCGAAGCTGGCGGCGGATTACTTCGCGGAGGTGCGCAAGACTCTGGCGGAGAATCCGACGCTCGCGGAGTTGCATCGCGTGCGCCTGGCCACCAAGCGTCTGCGCTACACGCTGGAGCTGTTCCGTCCCTGTTACGGCCCGGGTCTCGAAACCAGACTGGCTACCCTGCGCGCGATTCAGCAGTTGTTGGGAGAGGTGAACGACANNCGTGTCGGCCGCCAAGCTGCTGCCGAAATCGATGCGCGCAAGGGAATATGTGGAGCGGCGCGGTGAAGAGAAGGCGGCGGAATTCCGGAAGCATTGGAGCGAGGTGTTCGACGCTCCGGGACAGGAGCAGCTTTGGGTGGGGTTTCTGAAGCGGAGGGCGCGCAAGCGGTGACGCGGGCGAAGCGGTCAGCGGACCCTTTGGCGTATCCTGAGAGAAGGAGACGACGCAATGGAAGTGCAGCTTACGTCCGATCAAAAAGCATTCGCCCGCCGCGCCATTGAAAGCGGGCGGTTGCGTAGCGAGGAAGAGGCGGTACACGAAGCGCTTACCTTATGGGAAGACCGCGAGCGCCGCCGCGTGGAGTTTCTGGCTACGCTTGATCGCTCCCGCGCTTCTCTTGCCGGCGGCGAAGGCCGTGTGATCACGCAGGAATCCATGCGGGAACTTGCCGCCGAAGTGAGAGAGCGAGGCCGCGCCCGTCTGATAGCTCAATTGGCGAACGCCCACTAATGGCGCACCGTGTAGCCCGAGAGGCTGAAGCCGATCTTGACGAGATCTGGCTTTACGTGGCAACGGAAAGCGGCCACATGGATGTTGCCACCCGGCTGATTGACTGGATTACCGACCGTTTCTTTTTCCTCGCCAGCTTCCCTTACGCGGGACGTGTCCGCGACGATGATTTCGGCATCGGGTCGCGCAGCTTCACCGTGGGTGAGTACGTTATCGTTTATTGCGTCGAAGGCGAGGACGTTCTCATTCTTCGCGTGGTTCATGGGAAACGCCACCTCGAAGACCTGTTTGGGCAGTGACCTCTGGCCCCCGTGTTTCGGGGCGGGGTGAAACATCGGTTTGCGGTACCCGCTAGTCCGCAGAGAGCGCTAAGCGACTTCGTGAAGCGCTGAAACTCTAAGCAAGGCGCTGGTTCGTGCGACAATCCGATCCCAAACATCGATTTCGGGGGCGCTTACCTCACGCCGCGGCTCTGCTCCCGCGCGGCTAGCGAGGCCAGTTCGTCGCAGCGGTTGT
>PLGA01000557.1 GCA_003139735.1 Bryobacterales bacterium
TATTCGCCGCTGCGCCACTGGAAAGTCGGGCCCGGCCAGAAGGTCGGCATCGTAGGCCTGGGCGGATTGGGCCACATGGGCGTCAAGTTCGCGCGCGCGTTCGGAGCTCACGTGGTGTTGTTCACAACCTCGCCGGGTAAGGCGGCGGATGCCGTACGGCTGGGCGCGCACGAAGTGGTGATCTCGAAGAACCCGGATGAGATGCAAAAGCACGCCAACAGCTTCGATTTCATCCTGGACGCGGTAGCGGCGGATCACGACATCAATGCGTATCTCAACCTGCTCAAGCTGGATGGGACCCTGACGCAGGTGGGAGCGCCGGAAGCGCCCGTTCCGGTGGTCACGTTCAACCTGATCTTCAGGCGGCGGCAGTTCGCGGGTTCGCTGATCGGCGGCATCGCCGAGACCCAGGAGATGCTCGATTTCTGCGCGGAGCGCGGCATTGTCAGCGACATCGAGACGATCGGCATCCAGCAGATCGACGAAGCCTACGAGCGCATGCTGAAAGGCGACGTCAAGTACCGTTTCGTGATCGATATGTCGTCGCTGAAGTCGTGACCCTGAAAGCGATGAGTCGCCCTGTGAGGCTTTCTGACGCCCTCGCCGCGCGTCCCCTGTCGGCCTGCCTGGAGTCTGTGGATTCTCCGGAAGGACACAGGCGCGTAGCCTCGTTTCTTCGGAGCCAGTCTTTTCCTCACTACGAGCCGCATCCGGTCCGCGCTGGCATGCTCGTGCGGATCGACGCGGAGGGCCGGCGCACCACGGGCCGCTTCGTAAATCGCCGGTTCCGGCCCGCCAAAGCCAGCGCGAAGAGGGCATGAGCCTCCGTCCGACCTGGGATGGCCGATTCCCTGCGATGGGCGCCGAGCCTTGATCGAAGCAGGAATTGGAAGTGATTCAGCCGTCTCACCCCGGATGGATCTCTTCCAGTTCCAGGATGAGCAGCGCTCCGCATTTCCAGCAAGCCACGGCGCCGTCTTCCGTCATGCAGACCGAGGGGGCGTGGCACCGGGCGCAAGCGGCGGCAGGATCGGTGGATTCCGGCGGCGGATCGGGCGGCGCGATGGCGGAGAGCGCGCCGCCGGCCGGTCTGGTGGCCGGCTCAAAGGTGGCCCCGCAATCGCCGCAAACGTGGTTGAAGCAGCAGTCCGTGGTGCAGGTGTAGAAGACTTGCGTCGAGCCGCAGACCGGGCAGGCGACTTCCAGCTTCCGCGTGCGCACGCTACTTGGCCGGCGAGGCGGGCGGAAAGTAAACCGGGTCGAGCGTTACGGAAGCCTTCTTCACCAGGTCCGCGATGGCCTTCTGCATGAGCGGACCGCTTAACTGGCGCTCCAAATCGGCCCGCACCGAGTCAAAGGGCTTATAGTCGACGGAGGTCAGCTTGATGAGGTGATAGCCGAACGGGGTCTTGACGGGCTGGCTCAACTCGCCGGGCTTCAAAGCGAAGGCGGCCTGCTCGAAAGCGGCAACGGTCTGTCCATGGCCGATGGTCCCGAGGTCGCCGCCCTTGGCGCCGCTGCCCGCGTCATCGGATTCCGCGGTGGCGACCTTGGCGAAGTCTTCGCCGCCCTCGATCCTCTGGCGCAGCGCCTGGACCTTGGCCAGCGCTTCGGCGTCGGTCAGGTCCTTCTGGCCCGGCCGGGCGGGCGCGGAAGATCCCTGGAAGCGCACCAGGATGTGGCTCACCTTGGCCTGCTCATAGTCCGCCTTGTGATCGTCGTAGTACTTCCGGAGCTGCGCCTCGTCGGGCTTATTATTTTTGGTCAGTTGGGCAGCCATGGCAGTCGCCAGCAGGTTATCGGTCTGGAATCGGACCAGCACTTGGAACTGCGGGTCCTGATCGAGCTTTTGCCGCTGGGCCTCTTGCGCCAAAACCAGCATCTGAACCACGTTGTTCACAAACACCGTGCGATTGGGGCCGCGAGCCGCCGTTTTGTACTGGTCCGGCATGGAATCGACGATGTGATCGAAATCGGCGGCGGTCATCTTCAAGTCGTCCACCGAAATAATCACCTTGTCCGGCGCAACGGCGCTTGATGCGATAGGGGGCTGGGCGGCGGGCTGCGGCGCCGGGGGAGGCGTCTGCGCCAGCAGGCACGCCGCGGGCAAAAACAAACAAAGACTGCGGAAATACGTCATACTCTTATGGTACCAGCGCCGGACCGATCCGCCATCGTTGCGCCCCGCGCAATGCATCTGCGACACTGAGTCTTCCATGCGATCGAAGCTGCTCATACTGGCCATGACGTGCGCGCCGTACGCGGCGCCGCAGGGCGCGAATCCGCCTTCGGCGGAGACACTCACGTACCGCGTGGAGTGGCGGCTCGTCACGGGCGGCAGGGCCAGGCTGGAGTGGAGCGCCACGCAGCAGCCGCAGCCCGGCTGGCAGGGTAAGGTGCACCTGGAGTCGGTGGGACTGGTTTCGAAATTGTACAAGGTGGAGGACGATTACCTCGTCAGCCTCAACCGGGGGATGTGCGCGGTCGCGGTGCAGACCACCTCGAACGAGGGCAGCCGCCAGCGCGACGCCAAAATTACGTTCGATTACGCATCGAAGAAAGCCAGCTACCTGGAGCATGATCGGGTGCGGAACGCGATCTTGGCGGCGCACGAAATCGACATCCCCCCGTGCGTCCACGACGTGCTTGGCGGCCTGTTCGTTCTGCGGACGCTCAACCTGGAGCTGGGTCAGAGCGCGGGAGTGCCGGTCAGCGATGGAAAGAAGGCTGTGGTGGCCAAAGTGCAGGCGCAGCAGCGCGAAGAGATCAAAGTCCCCGACGGCGATTACAAGACCATCCGCTACGAAGCGTTTCTCTTCGACAACGTGCTGTACCGCCGCTCGGCGCACCTGTATGTGTGGCTCTCCGACGACCAACGGAAGCTGCCGGTGCAGATCCAGGTTCGCATGCCGATCACCGTGGGAACCATTACGCTGGAGCTGGAGAAGCACGAGTAGATTACGGAATTGCGGAATTTTTCAGCTCTGTCAGCGGGTGGCAGGCCCTTGTCAGGCTGGGAACTCCGCCTGAAGGATTGCGGCGACCTGGTTCCGCAATACCGGCACGTCGCGTTTTGCCGCGCGCCACACCTCCGCCCAATCGATTCCAAAGTAATTGTGAATTACGATGTTTCCGAGCCCCTTGATGTCCTGCCAAGGGACACTTGGATGGCGGAGACGCAGTTCCTGAGAGAGGTGGGCGACCGCTTCCCCGACGACGGTCAGTTCGTGGACGACGGCGCTCCGGAGCATTTGATGCTCCTCGAACGAATCACTTGTTTCGTTCTCAATGAAGGCGGCGATCGCATCGGCCGCGGAGACAATGTCCTCGAGAAACTGCCGCTCACGCCGCATAAATCAGCCGCGCCTGCGGGAGAATCTCCTCTATGAGCGTCTTCCGAATCGCGCGCTTGGAAACGAGATCGACCTTGCGCCCGAGCAGAGCCGACAGTTCCCGCTCTGCGGCAAAATGTTGGATCAGCCCAATTTCGGCATCTGGCAGGAACTCGACAAGCAGATCGACGTCGCTGTCCGGGCGCATCTGGCCGCGGGCCGCTGAGCCGAACAGCGATAGCGCTTTCACCTGATAACGGCGGCAGATCTCGGCGATTCCAGCCTCCGGCAACTCGACACCCTGAGCGATTACCATTGCAAAGTCCCTTGCATCTTCGATTCTACGACGACTGGAGCGGAGTTGGTTCAGGGTAAACTGGTGTTTTCCATGCCATTGCAGGAAGTAGTCGAGGCCGAAGGACACCTGATCGATTCGCACGTGATGGAGAGCATCTTCGATAAGGTCGTGGAATTCCATGGCCGCTTCGAGGTGGATCAGTTCCGCATCGGCCGCACCAATAGCGAGGCGTCCTATCTCCGGCTGAAGGTGGAGGCTCCGGACGAAGGATCGTTGGACCGGCTTCTCGAAGCCCTGCTGGAGCTGGGCTGCGCGCCGGTGGACGCGGGCGACGCGACGCTGCGCGCGGTGGAGCGCGACCGCTGCGCGCCGGAGGATTTCTACTCCACCACCAACCATCGCACCTCGGTACGCCACGGGCAGAAGTGGATCGAGGTGGAGGATCAGCGCATGGACGCCATGATCGTGGTGCGGGAGAACCGCGCTTTCTGCCGCCGCCTGCGCGATCTGAGGGAGGGCGATTCGATTGTCGCAGGACTGCGCGGCATACGCGTCTGGCCCGAATCGAAGGAGCGCGACCGCCTCTCGTTCGCGTTCATGTCCAACGGCATCTCCTCGGAACGGCAGGTGGAGACCGCCGTGCGTCAAACCGCGGCGTTGGTGCGGCAGACCATCGAGCAGGGACAAAAGATCATTGTGGTGGCGGGGCCGGTGGTGGTGCATACCGGCGGCGTGCCGGGCCTGGCCGCCCTGATTCGCGGCCGTTATGTACACGCGGTGTTGAGTGGCAACGCTCTCGGCGTGCACGATGCGGAAGCGGCGCTCTACGGGACGTCGCTCGGCGTGCGCCTGGCCGACGGCCGCCAGGAAGAGCACGGTCACCGCAACCACATTCGCGCCATCAACGCCATCTACCGCGCCGGATCGGTGCGGCAAGCGGTGGAATGCGGCCGGCTGGGCTCGGGGATCCTCTATGAGTGCGTGAAGGCGGGCGTGCCGTTCGTGCTGGCCGGCAGCTTGCGCGACGATGGGCCGCTGCCCGATACCATCACCGATATGAACGCCGCACAGGACGCCTACGCCGCGCAACTCAAGGGCGCCGGCCTAGTGCTCTGCCTGGGGTCCATGCTGCACTCGATCGCCACCGGCAATATGCTGCCGAGCTGGGTTCGGATTGTGTGCGTAGATATCAACCCGGCGGTTGCCACCAAGGTCAGCGACCGCGGCACGGGACAGGCGGTGGGCGTGGTGGCCGACGTCGGTCTGTTCCTCGACCTGCTCTCGAAGGTGTTGGCATGAAACGCGCTTACACGGACGAACACGCGCGGGCCGGCGTGGCGGCTCCGCTGCCGGAGATCGAAACCTGGCCCAATCAATTCGGCGATTACGAAATCGAGATCGTCATGCCGGAGTTCACCTCCGTGTGCCCTAAGACCGGTCTTCCGGATTTCGGCAAGATCGTTTTGCGGTACGTCCCAGCCAAGCGATGCCTGGAGTTGAAGTCGTTCAAGATGTACCTGCTGGCTTACCGCGGGCTGGGCATTTTCCAGGAGAACATCGTCAACCGCGTGCTGCGCGACGTGGTGAAGGCCGCGAACCCGGTCAGCGCGACCGTGACCGGCGATTTCGCGCCGCGCGGCGGGCTGAACACCATCGTCACGGCCTCCTGGCGCCGGGGCCGCGGGGGGCCGAGTGGAAAGCGCTGAGCTGATCGCCATCCTGCGGGAAGTGCGCGATCGCGTACGCGCCCGCCACCCCTCGACGTCGGCGGGCGCGGCCGGCATGGCGCTTCCGGACCTGGAACCGTTGGTGCGCGCGCGCGACGCCGCGCTGGCGAAGGTCGCCGCCATCGGCACGGTGAATCCGCGGCGGGGCGGTCCGCTCAATGCTCTGGTGCAGGGGTGGAAGCGGCTGGTGGCGCGCACGCTGGATTGGCACGTCCGCGAGCAGGCGATCTTCAATCGCAAGGCCATCGATGTGGCAGACGCCGCTATTGAGGCGCTGGCCGCCGCCAATCGCGCGCTGGCGGCGGCGGGGGGCGCCATATCGGACTTGCAAAGCCAACTTGGCGCCCTCGACCGGCTTTCTGTCGAGACCCGCGACGCGCTGGACCGGTTCGGGAGCGAAATGGAGGAGTTTCGCGAACACTGGCCGGAGATGAAGGACATGCGCGCGCACTGGGCGGAGTGGCGCCTGGGATGGGAGCATAAACTGGCGCAGAACGAGGTTCAGTTTCTGCGCAGCGTGGCGGACCTTCAATCGGCGTCGTCCTACCGCGCGGACCTGATGGACGCCAATTATCGCGACGCCCTGCGCGCGCAGCACGCCGACTTTACGGCGGCCTTGGGGCGCGCCAGTCTGGACATTCGCAACCAGCTTGTGGCCGACATGGAGCGCGTTAAGCTGGATTACGAACGGCTCATCCATACCGAGTTGCGCCTCATCCGGCAGCGGGCCGCGCCGGCGGTTTGGACGCCGCCGGTGGCCGCCGGACCGGCGGACGCCGCCCCGCTTGACTACACGCGCTTCGCCGAGCGCTTCCGTGGGCCCGAGGAGCGCGTCAAAGCGGGCCAGCGCATCTACCTCGACCGCTTCGCCGGCAGGCGCGAGGTGCTGGACATCGGCTGCGGCCGCGGCGAGTTCCTGGAGTTGATGCGCGAGGCCGGCATACCCGCAGTGGGCATCGACCTGAACGTGGAATGCGTCGCCCTGTGCCGCGATAAGGGTTTGGAGGCGCGGGCGGCGGACCTTTTCGCTTACCTCGAAGATCTGCCGGAAGGGTCGCTCGACGGCATTTTCTGCGCGCACCTGGTGGAGCATCTGCCGCCCGAACGCTTGCCGCGGATGATCCAACTTTGCGCTACGCGCCTGGCGCGCGGCGGCGCGATCGCCATCGAGACTCCCAATCCCGAGTGCCTGGCGATCTTCGCCACNNGCGGAGCATGGCCTGGGAGTGGTCGAGTTCCGGAAGCTCTCACCGGCCGTGGATGGGATGCCCGCGCTGGCATCGCTGCCGGAAGATTTTCGGGACGCGTTTTTCGGCGGATTGGATTACGCGTTGATCGGTCAAAAGCTGTAGGCCGTCAGCGCAGGAGTGCGGCTTGCATTCAAGCGCTATCGCACGCATTACGGCAGTTTCTCGATGGCCTCGGTCAATTGCCCCGTTAGCCGCAGCACGTTCCAGCGGGCCCGCTCGATGCCATACTGCGCATCGTAAAAGGCGATCCATTTGTCGTTCTCGACGATGCGGGATTCTTCCACCTGGCGTAAGTTGG
>PLGA01000045.1 GCA_003139735.1 Bryobacterales bacterium
GTCGGCTGGTGGAACACAATCGTTGTCGCAGATTCTGCGACAAACCCCCCCGCCAACGTCGCAGATTTGACGACAGAACAGGGCCGCTTGTCGCTGATCCAGCGACAAGACGACGCAGATTCTGCGACAGAAACCGCCGCCGCCGCCATGCCAATGCCCCGCGCGCGCGAAACGTCGAATTCCGATTTTCACCCCTCGATACCAATACTCGATCGAGTGTTTAAATCAGAAGTCCGAGACCACGACCGACAAACCCTAGAGTACATCGGCCACCGCCTGCACTCCTACATGGCAAAATTCGGCCGCCACGACGACGGCCGGGCCTTCCTCGACACCCCAGGCGAGCCGCCGCCCCCGCCCGATAAAGCCATCCTCGCCCGCCTTATGGCAACCGCCGAGCCGCCCCAACTGGCCCGGCTGCTCGACGATCTATGGTCCGAAGCCGGCCAGAAGCTCGCCATGCACCCCCACCAGGAAAACGCGCTCCAACCCCGCAGCTACGGCTGGTTTGTCACCATCGCGCTCGAAAGAATTCACCACATCCACTGGAGCCAAACCGCCCAAGCCACCGCAGACTGGCACGTGCACAAGAAGAGCCAGCAGCCGCGCGCCGCCGACCAGCCGCCCACCGTCGACCAGCTGCGCGCCGACGTCCATAACCTCGCTAACGCCAAGAGCATGGGCCGCCGATGATCATGTTTCCACATGCTCACCGCGCTCGAAACTCAAGTACTCCGCTCCCTGCTGGCCCGCGCCGCCGAACAGCCGGCCACCATCGCGCCCGAAGAAGCGCCAGACCTCACCCCCGGCGATATCGCCCAGATCCGCCCTTTCGCAGACCGCGCCTATGGCGGAATGCTGGCAGTGATCACCCGCGCCGAACCGTACGAGCTCCGCGGCTACCTGCTCAGGCCGCACCGCGGCGGATGCCGCGAGGCGTGACTACGCCTCCATCACTGCGACGTCCAACGCATCGGCCGCGCCGTGTGGCCGGCAGCGTCAACAGACTTCGCGCTCCGATGCGAAGACAGGAGAGGGCCGCAATGCGCGCGCTACTGATCGCCTGGTTCGGCCTGCAGGCCGCCGCCGTCGCCGGCGCGATCGCCGCCGCGATCGCGCAAGCCTGCAGGCCAGAGAAGGGAGAGCCGCACCCGTGGAAGTGAAGCCGCCCAACTGCCCGTTTTACGGCCGCGCCCTTATCAGGCTCCGGACNNCGGACCGACCCGCCGTTTCTACTGGCGCCGACGTCGGGCAACCAGTGCGCCATCATCACCACCGCGCACGCACCATGCGAGCTTGAGCGCGCCGGCGTCCACATCGAGTGGTCAACATGCCCGCGCCTCTCAGAGATCCTCACGCCAGGCGCGGCCAGGCCAACGCAGGAGCCGCAATGAAGGTCGAGCCGTACGAGCTCCGCCGCCTGCGCTACCTCATCAGCGCCGACCGCCACCCCGAGGAGGCCGACGACCTCCGCGCCAAGCTGCGCACCATGTCAGGCATCGCAGCGGTGCCGAGGCCACGTCGCGCCCGCCCGGCCGGCCAGGCACCAGCCGCCGCCGCGGCTGCCGTGCCCCGGCCTGAAGTACTCGGCGGCCAGGCACAGGCCGCAGCCGCGGCCTCAGTGCCCCGCCTGTAGTCCGCTAAAATCGGAAGTGTACGACCCCGCCAAGAGAGCCGCACAGCCAGCCCGACGCGCCCGCTGCTCAGGCTACAACAGCAGCCCCGAGCAGCGAAGCCGGGCACGCCTAACGAAAGTGCCCGCACGCACCCGCCGAGAGATCGCCAGCCAGGGCGGCCACGCCAGACACGCCGCCTGATTTCCCGCAGAAATCACCCTGTAAAGACCAGCGTTACAAACCCACCAAGAGCCCGCCAGCAGCGGACCGCCAAGCAAGCCCGCGCCCCGCTGAAGCTGCCCGCCGCGCCAGCCGCGAACGCACCGCACCCGCTCAGGCCGCCGCTGCAATCGAAAGGCCCTGTTTCGGCCCTGCAAATAACAGGCGCGCGCCCCGCTGAAGCAGCCCACCGGCCAGCCGCCCGCACGCACGCTTCCGCCGCGAGGCCCCCTGATTCAACACCCCCCCTCTCGAAAAAATGGGACATGCCCCGGAGTGGGATACAAAACACCAGCCCCGCATCGATCCACACCAGCGAACACGCGAGGGCACAGGCAAGCGCGCCATTTGTAGCCCGTTCGAATAGCCAGCGCCAGGCGCGACCAGGGCGGAAGCGGCGCGCCGCCGCCAGAGCAAAGGCCACGAGTGCACAGGCGAGTAATAGGCCGGCCGATGTCGGCCGCTCCGTGGCAGCAGGGCGCGGCGACCAGCAAAGCGGTTAGCATTCCACCGCGGCCGATGCCGGCCGCCTCCGTGCAGCCAGGCGGCGGGCGAGGGCGCAGGCGGCCACCCAGCCAGGCGCGGCCATCCAAACCAGCGCCGTTACCGTACCCGCAACCTCGCCGCGGCCGGGCTGCTACGCCGACCAGCGGCTAGCAGCGCCCCGCCACCCCCACCAGCACGCCGGCGCGTCGCATAGGCACGCCCATCTGCCCCGCGGCTCGCCGGCCGCAAGCGGCCGGCATTGCCTGGGGCGCCCCATCCCGGGGGCGCGCCTGGCCGAAGCGGCCGGCGCGCCTAAGCAGTCCACACGCCAGCCGCACGCCACTTCGCGCTACCGTGAGGCATGACCCCACAAAAACCACCCGCGCCGGCCACCGACCCGCGAGTAACCGAAGCCCAGTTCCAGGCCCTGCTGCTCAAGCCGATCAACCAACTAACAGCCGGCCAACTCAAACACATCGCCGGAGTCATGGCGGAAATCCAGGGGGCGCAGCCAGACAGCACGCTAGTTACCGCTCTACTCGTTTGAGCGGGGGAACCAGCGCACAGCGCCGGCCAGGCGGCCGGCCAACAGCCGCAGGCAGCGGCGGCAACTTCACCGGTACCCGCCCAGCGCCACTGCAGCCGAGGCACTGCATGTAGCTAAGATCGCAGCCGGCGTCACGCGCGCCCTCGAGAGCAGCTATCAGCGCAACCACCGCCGCATGGCGCAACCGAAGCGCCTGCAACAACCGCAGAACCTGCCCCGGCGTCAAGTCATCCAGATCCACATCCGGACGTCGCCCCGAGAGCATAGCAGCCGCCCCCAGGAACTCGGCGACCGTCTCACGCTGCGCCATTCAAGACCCCCGCATCCGCAACAATAACGCCAAGCGCCCCGTAGCCCAAAATGAAAAGAGTTACCCTCAGGCCATGAGACACGACATCGACACAGGAGCCACGGCCACCACGCCGGCGAACGCCCCAGGCGTACTCCCAGGCACCTTTGACACATCCACACCGGACTTCGGAACCGGCACCGCCCCGCACGACTTCACGCTCTATTGCACATGCACCGGCCTTGCGGCCGGCGCCGTCGCCCGGGTGTCCATTGAGGACTCGGTCTTAGGCACGTTCGCCGACGCGCAACCCCTCGCCGTGTTCCACTTCTCCGGGCCCATCGGCGCCGCCGAAATGCCAGGAGGCCCAAACACGGGCCAGGTTGAATTCGTAAAGCGCGCGTACGAGCTCCCCGCCGCCGCCGTGGCCCTTGCCGCGTCGAAACTCCGCGTGAACGTCCTCACCCTCACCGCCGCGGGAGCACTCAGCGCCCACGCGCAAATCGACTGCTAACGCCATGGCAGACGGCAGCGACACCCAGGCCCAGTTACTCGCCGCGTTCGAAGACGCAGCGGGAAGCGACGGCACGAGCAACCCGACCGACGCCGAGGACCTGGTCTACAACGCCGAGAGCGCCGAGCAAGCCGGCAACAGCCAGCCCTTCGGCGACGACGAAGCGCAGACCTACGGCCCAAGCCGCGACAGCAGCGGCGGTAAGCTGCTCGGCCAGCAAGGCCAGCGAGGAGGCAGCGGCGGCCAGGGCGGCGGCGGGGCTGCGCCAGCAGGGGGAGGCAGCGGGGGCGGCGGCGGCGGATCCATCGCGGGAGACCTGCTGGCACTGGTCAGCATGCCGGTAGCGATCGGCCTCGCGATAGCCGGGCTCTTCGAGGGCAGCGACCCACAACCGCAGCCGCTGACCAAGTACGTTATGCCGCCAGCGCTCGACTTTTCAGCGAACGACAGCGCCGGCAAGCTCTCGAGCTCGGGAGTCAGTTACGACCAGCAAGGCGCCGTCAGGACCACCGACAGCGGTTCGAACCTCACCGCAGGCACGCCACAAGCGCCACCAGTACAGGACCAGTCACCCTCACCCACGCACCCTGGAGGGACCGACGTCGTGGAGACTGTCCGCCTGGCGATCCTCAATAACCACCCGATCAACGACGCTATACGGGATTTGTAGCCCTTTCCCGTAACCCCTTCGCGTCGCCGGCCCGCCAAAAAAAAGCTATGGAAAACAGCGGCGGGCCTAGCTATGCCCTGGCCGGGCGAGAGAGCGGAAGGAACACACCATGCACATTCACGAAGTCACCGAAGCTCTCGCAGAAATCGCCCAGGCCCTGCAGGCACTCAACGTGAAGCGGGCGCGCAGGCTGGTAAAGCGCCGGCTCGCCCAGGCACAGGCGCAACAAGCGGCCTACGAAGCTTGGCTCGAAGGCCAGGCGGCGCCGGAAGTGTCCACCGCGGAATGCCCCTGGTAAGGCCAGGCCGGGCGCTCGCAGGCTTCGGCCTGTGGCGCCCGAACCCACGGCGCCACAGGCCGAAGCCGCCAGGCCGGCCACGCCAACCACGGCACCCCGCGCTAGCCACTCCGCGCCGCCAGGCGCCGCGCCAGGCTGCTAGGCCACTTCTTGCGCCGCCCCGGCGCAGCCGCAGCTATACCAGCCACGGGCGCGCATCACGTCGACGGCCAGCAAGCCAAGGCGCTTTCGCCAAGCCACGGTGAATTCGTGAATGTGGTGTCTTCCTTCGCCGGCAGCATCGGCCAGGGCAAAGCCACCAAGCCGGCGTTTCCGCACAGCTTTTTTAGAGCGGCGGTCCGTCGCCGCGACCCCGAGCATCCCGGCGATCACGACGAGGAAGCCACAGAAGAAAATCATCCAGTGAAAAGTGACGCCGTCGCCCCGTGCCCAGCCGCGCCAACCGTCGCCGACCGCTGATAACCCGTCGCGGCCGTCGCTGGCGCTGGAGTGGATCCACCACGAAGACCGCCGCGCGCGCTGCTACGGTACAAACATGGCAGCCAAGAAACCAGCGAAGAAAAAGCGCACGATGCCCGCGGCGCTGAAGATCTACCAGCAACTGATGGCAGCGGCGAAAGGCAAGACGCCCGCCCAGGTCCGCGCCGCAATCGCCCTGCTCACGAAGAAGGGCAAGTAACGCGCTCGCAACACTCGCACGGGCAGGGCAAGTAATCGGCTCCTGAAGGTCGCCGAACTGCGCTAGCCAAGATCCGGAGCGCTCGCGTGCAACGCTCGCGGGAAGAGCAAGCCGCCCGGCCGCTCGCATTGCTCGCGGGCACAGCGCCGGGCCCACACGCACAGCCCGCGGCCGTCATGCGCAGGCGCGCAGAAACACCGTCAATTCGGAAGGCCCCGGCCGGGCGCGCTCTGACATAACGCGAAGAGTATTATCGGAAGCCGCTGGAACCCCGCCGCGGCTCGCCGAAGCGGCGCCCTTCGGGTCCGATAATACGCGCTATCTCATCGCGCGCCCAGCCGGGGCCGATCAAGAGAAGAATTTCTTTGAATGGGGCGGCGCCCCAAACCCCGCCGCGCTTCGCCGAAGCATCGCAGGGCGCGTGTCTGCGGCGTTCCCCCCCCCACTCAATCCGCCTTAAAACGAATACACCCGCGCCTCAGGCGGCAAGGTCGCAGCGGCCGCAACCTC
>PLGA01000167.1 GCA_003139735.1 Bryobacterales bacterium
CGCCGGAAATCTCCACTCTCATGTCGCGCACCCGTACAGCCATCGAGGGCTTGAAAGGAACGCGGGATAGGAGCGCGACGTGGTACGATCCTCTATCATGAACAGGAGAAACGCGTTTCGAACCGTTGCGGCCGCCATGGTGGCTGCGCCCGCCGCACTTGCGACGCCGGGATCGGCCGGACGGCTGAAGCAATCGGTGTGCCGGTGGTGCTATTCGAGGATTTCGCTCGACGATCTCTGCCGCCAGGCCGCCGATATGGGGATCAGCGGCATCGACCTGGTGGAACCGGACGAATGGCCCACGGTACGCAAGTACGGCCTGGTCCCGACGGTGACTCAGGGCAAAGCGTCGATTCCCGATGGCTGGAACCGCAAGGAGAGCCACGACCGTCTGGAGGCNNATGAGCGACGAGGAAGGCAAGGCCAACTGCATTTTGGGCTTGAACCGCGTCAAGAAGATCGCGGAAGACAGCGGCGTCACGGTGGTGATGGAACTGTTGAACAGCAAGGTGGACCACAAGGACTACCAGTGCGACCACACGGCGTGGGGCGTGGACGTGGTGAAGGCGGTCGGTTCGCCGCGCGTGAAATTGCTGTACGACATCTACCACATGCAGATCATGGAAGGCGATGTCCTGCGCACGATCAAGGACAACTTCCAATACCTGGGCCACTATCACACGGGCGGCGTGCCTGGCCGGCACGAGTTGGACGAAACCCAGGAACTCCAATGGAAGACCATCGCCAAGACGATCGCCGACCTGAATTTCCAGGGCTACTTCGCGCACGAGTTCCTGCCCACGCGGGACCCCATCACCTCATTGAAAGAGGCGGTGGCGTTGTGCACGGTGTAGCGTTCGGGCGCCGTTGCGAAATTAAACACGTTTAGGGTATGTTGGTAGCTAATAGGTGGCACTGCCAACATTCCTCCGCCCCGTCAAGCTGTGGATGACGTCGGTCAGCTTGCGCGCCAGGCTTCTTCTCGCCCTCACCGGAATGGTCCTGTTCGTCGGCGTGGTGTCGGGCGTGCTGGAAGCAGGCTACATTCATCGGAGCCTGCCGCAGGCGCAAAGCGTTCTGGCAATCGATTTGAGCGCGGCGCAGGACGTTTACCGGGAGTACGCAACTCACATCGGCGACCTGGTGCACCTGCTGGCGCAGCAAAGACTCCTGCGCGAGAACATGCAGACGGACAACGTCGACAGTTTAATCGCGCCGCTCCAAGCCGTTCGTCAGAGCGAAGACCTGGACTTCCTGGTCCTGGCGGACTTGCATGGCCGGGCGTTGTTCCCTGCGAAGATTCAGGGCAAGCCAATGGCATCGGGGGTGTCTGCGTTAATCGCGAGCGCCATCCAGCAGCGCAAGGGAGCCGCCGCGACCATTCTACTCTCCGGGGAGGAATTGGCCGCGCTCAGCCCGGAGATGGCCGAACGCGCCCGCATTCCCGTGGTGGCCACGCCCCATTCTCCTCCCGCAGGCGGGAGCACGGTGACCGATGGGCTGGTGGCCGCGGACGCGACGCCGGTATTGAGCGAGGATGGAGAGCTGGTCGGCGTGCTGTGCGCGGGACAGCTTCTGAACCGCCGCAACTCCGTGGCCGACCGGATCCGAAGCAGTCTCTATCGCGACGAAAGATTCGACGGACGCGATGTCGCGGTCGCCTCCATTTTTCTCGGAGACATACGCATTGCCACCAGCGCCACCGCCGGCTCCGGGGAACGCGCCGTCGGCACGCAGGCTTCGGCGGAGGTGTACGAGCGCGTGATGCTGAAGGGCGAACGCTGGCTCAAAGCGGGCTATGTGGTGGACGATTGGTACCTGACCGCTTACGAGCCGATCCGGGACCCGGGACGCAAAGTAATCGGCGCTCTGGGACTGGGAATCCTCAATCGAAAATTCGACGATTTGCCGCGGCGAGCGATGATCTCTCTGCTCGAACTGACGATTTTTGCGGTGATCCTGGGGATTTTCATCAGCTATCTGCTTTCCGATTCCATCATGCGGCCAGTGAATAAACTGATTGCCGCGACAAGAAGGATCGCCGCCGATCATTCGCCGCGGCCGATCCATTTCGACGGGGCGCCGCCGGAGATCGAGGCTCTCGGAAGCGCCTTCAATGAAATGGCGTTGGCTATCCACGAGCGCGATGACCGCCTGCACCGCCAGACGCATGAAAAGCTCATGCGATCCGACCGTCTGGCGATGATCGGTCAACTGGCGGCCGGCGTGGCGCACGAGATCAACAACCCTCTCGGCAGCATTTTGCTGTTCAGCCGGCTCACGGTGCAGCAGATGCCCGCAGGCGGCCGGGCCAGGGAGAACCTGGAGCGCATCGAGAAGGAAACCAAGCGCTGCCACGCGATCGTGAAGAGTCTTCTGGATTTCGCACGCGAGCGGAAGCCGCTGGTGGAGTCGGCGGATGTGAATCAACTGTTGGATGAAACGCTGAAGCTATTTGAAGGGCAATTCCTTTTTCAGAATATTGAGGTGGCCAGGGATTACGACTTGAAGCTGGCCGCCATACCGGCCGACCGATCGCAATTGCAGCAGGTTTTCATGAACATCATACTCAACGCGGTGGATGCGATGAAGGGGAAAGGGCGCCTGGGCATCGCCACCAGAACGAACGCGGCGGATGGGGTCATCGAAATCGGCATCTCGGATTCGGGCGGCGGCATTTCCCCCGAAAACATCGATCGCATTTTCGACCCGTTCTTCACCACGAAGGGCGTGGGACACGGAACCGGGTTGGGACTTTCCGTGAGTTACGGCATCATCCAGAGCCACAACGGCGACATTGCCGTGTCCAGCGTTCCGGGATCGGGCGCCATATTCACCATCTCATTGCCGACGACAAAAGGACCTGGTTAATGGCGGGCCGCGGCAAAGTCCTCATCATCGACGACGACGAATCGATACGGATCGCCTGCGCACAAACGCTGGAACAGGCTAAATTCCGAATCGCGCTGGCGTCGGACGGCGAGGAAGCGCTGGAGAAGGCCTCCCGCGAATCCTTCGACGTCGCGCTGCTCGATCTCATGATGCCCGGATTGTCCGGCATGGAGGTGCTCGGAAAGCTGAGGCTGGATTCCCCGCATCTCATGGTGGTGATCGTCACCGGTTATGCCACTATCGAGTCGGCCGTGGAGGCGATCAAGCATGGAGCATACAACTACCTGCCGAAGCCGTTCACCCCGGAAGCCTTGACGGCGATCGTCGTGAGGGCCGCCGCGGCGGGCAGAAGGTTCCTCGAAGACGCGTGCATCAATCGAGAGCTCGAGCGCGAGATGCTCTCCGACGACATGGTTGGGCGTTCCGAGGGAATGCGGAATGTGGGACGGCTGATCCGGAAAGCCGCTCCGACGGATTCGACCGTGCTGATTACCGGGGAGACGGGCGTTGGCAAGGAGGTAGTGGCGCGGGCCATTCACCGGCTCAGTTCGCGATCCGAAAAAGCATTCGTCACGGTGGACTGCGGGACCCTGGTGGAGAGCCTTTTCGAGAGCGAGCTTTTCGGGCATATGAAGGGGGCTTTTTCGGGGGCTGTGGAGTCGACCGTCGGTAAGATCGAGCTGGCGGATGGCGGAACGCTGTTTCTCGACGAAATCGCGAATATCAACACGCAGATGCAAGCCAGGCTCCTGCGCGTGGTCCAGGAACGTGAAATCTGCCGGGTGGGCAGCACGCAGAAGAAGGTTGTGGACGTTCGAATCCTCTCGGCGACGAACTGGGATTTGCTGCAGGCGGTTCACGAAGGGAAGTTTCGGGAAGATCTTTACTACCGGTTGAACGTCATCCATATCGCGGTGCCTCCGTTGCGCGACAGATTGGACGATATACCGGCGTTGGTCGATTACTACGTCAGGAAGCTGGCGGCGGAAAAGCGGCGGCCAGCGCCGGCGGTTTCCGAAGATGCGATGCGGCTCTTGAAGCAACGGGACTGGCCCGGCAACGTGCGTGAGTTGATCAATGCCGTCGAGTATGCGGTGGTGACCAGCGAAGGAAGCACGATCGGCCCTGGCGATCTGCCGTTTGCGGCGGAAGGCGCGCCGGCGGCGTCCTCATCGCAAGAGGGACAACTGGCGCGTACGGAGCAAGGCGAAATCCTGAAAGCCCTCCAGCAGTTTGGCGGGAACCGCACCAAGGCGGCGGAGTTTCTGGGGATTAACCGCAAGACGCTGCGCGAGAAGATCCGCAAGTACAGCTTGTAGCACGCGACTGGGTAGTGGGGCGGGCCTCCTGGCATGCCCTTTGGGCGAGAATGATCGGGAAGAAGAAGACAGGCCAGGAGGCCTGCCCCACTGGCCGGTACATTTCGCGCCGGGCGGCGAGTGAGCGGTACAAAACGTACCGGCGCCGGCGGGGCGATCTCTATAAAAGATAAAGACATCTGAAATGGCAGGCCACCTGCTAGTTACTCGATCGAGGTTATCTATGATCGAGACGATAACGGCGACAGCGGCCGAGGCATTCCCGCTCGACGTGGTTGTCATTGACGATGAAGAGATGTTCGGCGAGGGTTGCCGGCAGACGCTCGAGATGGGTGGGTACCGGTCGGCCGTCGCTCGTGACGGCCTCCGCGGCCTGGATCTGGTGCGCGCCGCGCGTCCCAGCGTCGTGCTTTTGGATCTGAAGATGCCCGGTATGGATGGCATCGAAGTTCTTAGCCGTTTGTCGGAGGCCGAGCCCGGCATCGTGCCGATCGTGGTGACGGGGCACGGCACTGTCGATTCCGCCGTCGAATCCATGAAGGGCGGCGCTTTCGACTTCCTGACCAAGCCGTTCGAGCCCGAAAAGCTGCTGGAATCCGTGCGCCGCGGCATGAGTCTGAGCGCACTCCGAAAGGCCAAGGAGTCCGCCAAGGAGAAGCCCGTGGACGCCGCGCCAGCGACGGTTCAGGATAAGCACAATCTGCTTCTGCGCGGATTGGACGTTTTGGGAGAGGCCTATTCGCTGGGCCTCGACAAACGGGAGCTTATCGACGAATTGTCCTATCTGGAAGCCGAGGCGAAGTATCATGCCGAAAGCCTTGGGCACATCAAGAAGAAAGAGCGGGCCATCCTCGACATTCGCCACGATCTGCAGCAAGCCGACGCGATCATGGAGAAGTACGACTTCCGGAAGGGCGCCCTGATCCAGGTGCTCCTCGACGTGCAGGAGAAGCTGCGCTGGCTTCCGCGCCACATTCTTCACTGGGTTGGCGCCCGGCTCAACGTATCGGCGCGCGAGATCTACACGATCGCCAATTTCTACGAGGCCTTCAGCCTGGAGCCGCGCGGGCGGCATTGCGTTCAGGTGTGCGACGGGACAGCCTGCCATGTACGCGGATCTTCCGAATTGCTATCGCGCTTTTCGGTGATGCTCGGCCTGGAGCCGGGGACGACCGACAGCCGGCAGGAGTTCACTTTGGAGACGGTGCATTGCATGGGTTGCTGCGCGCTGGCGCCGGTGGCTCAGATCGACAACCAGTATTATCACGACCCGAGTAAGAAGAAGCTGGAGAAGATCATCGAGACCTTCGCCAACGAGGAGAACATTCCATGCCAAGCGTAAGAACCGCAGCGGACCTGGCGGATTTGAGAACGGAGACGTTGGCGGCGCAAAAGGCGAAGCCGGTCTGGATTACCGTGTGCACCGGAACGGGCTGCTGCGCCTATGGCGCCGAGGGCCTTGCCGATGGCTTTGAAAGCGAGATCGATAAGCGCGGTCTGGGCCGGCAAGTGGGGCTGCGGCGCACGGGTTGCCACGGCTTCTGCGAACGCGGACCGCTGGTGGTGATCGAGCCCAAGGGGATCTGCTACCTGCACGCCCAAGCGAAAGACATTCCCACCATCATGGACAAGACCGTCCTGGGGGATGAGGTTGTGACGCGGCTGCTTTACCTGGACGAAGAGACCGGCAAGCGGGTGCGCACGGCAGCGGAGATTCCGTTCTACAAGCATCAAAAGCGCATCCTGCTCGAAAACAACGTTCTCATCGAGGCGACCAGCATTCTCGATTACATCGGGGTGGGCGGTTATTCGGCCCTGGCGAAAGCGCTCAACCAGATGACTCCCGATGCGGTGATTCAGGAAGTGAAACGGGCCAACCTGCGGGGCCGCGGCGGGGCGGGCTTTTCGGCGGGCGTCAAGTGGGAGACCACGCGCAACGCCTCCGGCGCTCCCAAGTACGCGATCGTCAACGGAGACGAGGGCGACCCGGGCGCATATATGGACCGGAGCCTGCTGGAAGGCAATCCGCACAGCGTCCTCGAAGGCCTCATCATCGGGGCGTACGCGATGGGCGCCACGGAGGGCTTCATCTACGTGCGGCAGGAGTACCCGCTGGCGCGCAAACACGCGCAGATGGCCATCGACCGCGCCAGAGAATACGGATTTCTGGGCGCGAACATTTTGGGATCGGGATTCGATTTCGACGTGACCATCCATCGCGGCGCCGGCGCGTTCGTGTCGGGGGAATCGAGCGCACTGGTAAACGCCATCGAAGGACACGTGGGCGAACCCAGGCCGAAGTACACGCACCTCTCGGAGAAGGGCCTGTGGGGCAAGCCGACGTGTCTCAATAACGTGGAGACGTGGGCCAACGTTCCGTTCATCGTGAACCGGGGGGCGGATTGGTTCCGGAGCATGGGAACCGCCAACAGCAAGGGGACCAAGATCTTCTCGCTGGTCGGCAAGGTGAAGAACAGCGGCCTTGTGGAAGTGCCGATGGGAATCACGCTACGCGACATCATCTTCAAGATCGGCGGCGGACTGCCAGCCGGCAAGAAGTTCAAAGGTGTGCAGACGGGCGGTCCGTCGGGAGGCGTATTGCCGGAAGCGCTGCTCGATCTGCCGGTGGATTTCGACGAGCTGGATAAGGTCGGCTCGATGATGGGGTCGGGCGGGATGATCGTAATGGACGAGGACACGTGCATGGTGGACATGGCGCGGTACTACGTCAACTTCCTGGCCCACGAATCCTGCGGCAAGTGCGTTCCCTGCCGGGAAGGGCTGCGGCAGATGTTGACGATTCTGGACCGCATTGCGGGCGGCCAGGGGCGCGAAGGCGATATCGAGCTGCTCGAGGAATTGTCCGAGTTCATGGAGATGGCTTCGCTGTGCGCGCTTGGCAAAAGCGCTCCGAATCCGGTTCGCAGCTCCATCCGTTACTTCCGCCACGAATACGAGGCGCACATCCGCGAGAAGCGCTGCCCGGCGGGGGCCTGCTCCGCTCTGATCCAGTATGAGATCGACCAGACGAAATGCTCTCACCCGCCGTGCGGGGCGTGCGCGCGGGCATGCGCGGTGGAGGCCATTCAGAAGATCGATACCGGGGCCTATTGGGTCCTCCAGGAGAAGTGCATCAAATGCGGATCCTGCTACACCGCATGTCCGGATAAATTCCACGCTGTACGGAAGGCGCCGGTAGCGTGGCCTGCCTGGCAATTTCCATCGACGCCGGTGAGGACTGAGATCACAGTATAACGGGAGATTTATATGGGACAGGTAACGCTGGAAATCAACGGGAAATCGGTTCAGGCTTCGCAGGGGATCACCATCCTGCAAGCCGCGAAATCCGCGGGCGTCGAGATTCCGACGCTATGCGACGACGGCAGACTGGAGCCTTACGGCGCATGCCGCATGTGCATGGTGGAGATCGAGAAGAAGGGCCGCACCAGGCTGGTGGCTTCCTGCCTCTACCCGGTAGAGGAGGGCTTGAGCGTTCAGACGGAGTCCGCGAAGGTGACCAAAATTCGCAAGATGCTGGTGGAGCTTCTGTGGCCCGCCGGACAGCAATATGCGAAGAAGTACGGCGTGACCCGATCGCGATTCGCGACGGGAATGGCCGATTGCAGCCTCTGCGGCTTATGCGTTCGCTATTGCGCGGAAGTCAAGAAATCGAACGCGCTGTATTTTAAGGGACGTGGGATTGACCGCAAACCCGCGTTGGTGGATGGTCCGCACGCGACGTGCAGCAGCTGCGGAGAGTGCTTCTCGCTTTGCAGCGGTGGTTGGGTGGTGGCTTCGCGGGCATAGGAACGGTAGACTACGTTCGATAGCCGGGACGGTGGCGTCGCCGCCGCCCCGGTCCGATCATAAGGCTATTCCGGCGAGGCGCTGCTTGCATTCGTCGAGCATCTGGGCGGTTCGGGTGGCGCCGGACCGGGAGACCCCGATAGAGCGCACTTCGAGCAGCGCATCGAGCGTGCGGATGCCGCCGGCGGCCTTGATGCGAACGCTCGGAGGGGAGTGCCGGCGCATCAGCTTGAGGTCCTCGAGGGTGGCGCCGCCCGTGCCGTAACCGGTGGAAGTCTTTACGAAATCGGCGCCGAGTTCCGCGCAGATCTCACAGAGGCGGATCTTGTGCTCGTCCCGCAGATAGCAGTTCTCGAAGATGACCTTGACGATCGCGCCGGCCTGGTGGGTGGTTTCGGCGACGGCCCGGATGTCCTCGCGCACGAAGGCCCAGTCGAGGCTGAGGACTTTGCCGATATTCACGACCATGTCCAGCTCCGTGGCGCCATCGTCCAGGGCCTGCCGCGCTTCGGCCAGCTTGACGGCGGTTTTGTGGCCCCCGTGCGGGAATCCGATTACGGTACTCGCGGCCACGCCGCTCTCCGCCAGCAACTCCGCGCACCTTCGGGCATAATATGGCTTGACGCAGGCGGAGGCGACGCGATAGTCGCGCGCCAGGCGGCATCCCGCATCGAGCTCCGCGTCGGTCATGACGGGGTTGAGCAGGGAATGGTCGATCATCTTGGAAATGTCGAGGTAGTTGTAGTCCATGGGTTGGCTCGACCTCCGTTATAGCAGCCGGATGGGGCGGGCGAGCAAACACGAAGAACGCCGGCACGGACGNNGGTCCGCCCCACCGAAGAAGGCAGGCCACAAGAAACGATGGCCTGCCCCACTGTCCAGTTGTTTCCTGGACACCACACTACACTAATTCTGCTTGGGACGCGGCTCGCCGAGGATCTCGCGCAGTTTGCGGGCCAGGGACTCGCGGGTGAAGGGCTTGGCCAGGAAAGCCACGCCTTCCTCCAGCACGCCATGCTGCGAGATGGCGTTCTCGGTATAGCCCGAGATGAAGACGACTTTGAGATCCGGCTGGGCTCGCCGCAGTTCGGCGGCAAGCTGCGCGCCGCTCATGTTGGGCATCACCACGTCCGTCACCGCCAGGGCGATCTGGCCGGCGTGGGCCTTGGCGATCTCCAGCGCCTCGGCGCCGCTGGCCGCGGGGAGCACCTGGTAGCCCAACCGTTTGAGCATCTTGGTGGTGAGTTCGCGCACGCCCTGTTCATCTTCCACCACCAGGATGGTCTCGGCGCCCTGGGGCGCGGACGCGCCATCGTCGCGCAAATCGGTGGCCGGCTCGACGACTTTCGGGAAGTAAAGCTTGAAGGTGGTGCCCCGGCCGATTTCGCTGTAAACCCAGATATCGCCGCCGGCCTGCTTGACAATGCCGTAAACCATCGCCAAGCCCAGGCCGGTGCCTTTGCCTCTCTCCTTAGTGGTGAAAAAGGGCTCGAAGATCCGGCGGCGGGTTTTGACATCCATGCCTTGTCCGTTGTCGCTCACCGCGATCATGACGTACTCGCCCGGATTGACGCCCATGTGGGTCTTGGCATAGGTGTCGTCAAGCGTGGCGGCGGCAGTCTCGATGGTGAGGTGGCCGCCCTTGGGCATGGCGTCGCGCGCGTTGGTCGCCAGGTTAAAAATGGCCTGTTCGAGGTGCCCGGGATCGGCCTTGATGTTCCCGGCGCCGGGGCTCAGGTGCAACGACAGCTCGACATCTTCGCCGATCAGGCGGCGCAGCATCTTCTCGGTGTGCAAGAGCACCATATTCACGTCGAAGACGCGCGGCTGCACAATCTGGCGGCGGCTGAAGGCCAGGAGTTGATTGGTGAGGGCGGCGGCGCGGTCGGACGCCTTGAGGATCTCCTCGGCATAGCCGCGCAAGGGGTCGGGCGCGGAGAGTTGATCCAGGATCATCTGGTTGTAGCCCGAGATGACGGTCAGCATGTTATTGAAATCGTGCGCCACGCCACCTGCCAGCCGGCCCACCGCTTCCATCTTCTGCGCGTGCATCAACTGTTCTTCGAGGCGTTTCCGCTGGCTGATGTCGCTGACGAACGCAATGCCGAACAGGCCATCCTGGGTGCGGATGTAGCTGAGGCTCACTTCGACCGGGAATTCCGATCCGTCCTTGCGCCGCCCGGCGAGTTCCAGGCCGGCGCCCATGGGACGGACGTGGGGGTTGGCGAAGTAGGCGTCTCGATCCTGGACATGCTTGCCGCGGACCGCTTCGGGCAGAAGCACCTCAATGGACGAACCGAGCACCTCCGCGCGAGTGTAGCCGAACATCTCCTCTGTGCGGGCGTTTGCGAGTACGATCCGGCCGGAGCGATCGACGCCGACGATGGATTGGGAAGCGGACTCCAGCAGAGCGGAAACCATGTGCTCGCTGTTTGCCAGGAGTCCCGCGATGTCCTTGTGGACCGTCGCTGCGGCGGCGCCGGATTGGCCAGACTTGGGCCTACCCATAAGTGCATCCCCTCATGCCGCCTTATTGTGACAGGTTTTGAAGGGAAACGGGTATGGCGCTGCTAAAGACGGCAGGCGATATGGACGGATTCATACCTTACAGTTGCGTGCCGTCGATCTTCTGGCCCGCCAAGGTGTACTTGAGTTCACCAAAACGGAAGGAGAACAGAGGGCCGGCGATTGCCGACAGCCGGGCCCGAATACCGGCGCCCAGGCCCGAGTACTTGCCCAGGAAGACGGCGCGGCTCAACAGGAAGTCGGCGCGCTGGGCGGCGGAGTATCCGATGCTGCCGCGGTGGCGCACCTGGACGGCGGGAAGCAGGAGAATCATCTTCGAGGCGCGGCGGATCTGCATGGCGAGATCGGCATCGGCCCCGAATTGCCCGTAGTGCTCGTCGATCTGGCGGACGGCTTTGATGACGAAGACGCGAATCATAAGCGCGGCGCCGCGCGGGAACTCGACGGCCTCCGGCTCGCTTCCCGAAATCTCGGCGGGACGGTAGACGCCATCGGGGGGAAAACTGCCGAATTGCGGGGCTGGCCGGCCCTCGGCATCCACCAGCAGCGGGCAGACGGCGGCCGCTTCGGGATGGGCGTCGAGCGCTTCGGCCAGGCGGAAGACCGTGTCCGGCTGCACCTCGCAATCGTCATGCAGGAAGAGGACGTAGGGCGAGTCGGCGGCGCGCCAACCGAGATTCATGGCCTTGGTCAGGCCGAAGTTCTTGGGCAGGCGGATGAACTGCGCATTCGGAAATTCCCCGTCCAATTGGGCGCTGCCATCCGTCGATCCGTTATCCACGACGATCAGTTCGAGCGACTTCCGCGCCTCGGATTTTTCGACCAATTCCAGGCAGCGGCGCAAGCGCTCGACGCGGTTGCGCGAAACCACCACGACGGACACGCGCGGCGGCGCCGCAACAGGTTCTGAGGATTGGGGCGTCAACTAATTTAGGATAACGCAGTGCAGAAATCGGATGGTTTGAGATTCCAGCGTTGACGCGCCGGGCACGTGCGCTTTAGCGAGGCACGACAGACGACAAAAGGCGATCGTCCGTCCCACTCAGCTCAATGCGTCATGGCGTAGATGACGTAATTGACGCCAATGCGGATGCCGAGGGCGGAGTATTTCTCGGGGTAGCGCGGGTCGTCGGCCCACTCCCACGAATCGCCTATGTCCGAGTTGAAGGACATGGCCACCATGACGCGGCCCTTATCGTCGTAGATGCCCAGCCAGTGGGCCACGGTTCCGGCGGCACGCTGGCGAAACATTCCGTTGTAAGGGTTCAGGCCCCACTGGCCCGGCACCTGGAAGCGGTCGCTGAGGTCGTAGACGCTGTGGAAGATGGCATCGTCGTTTGGCATCTCCACGGCCGAGCGCTCGGGGAAGACGACTTTCATGGTTTCGTCGAAGCGCGCGTACTCCTCCGGGCCCCAGAAATCGTCGAGCATCAGGAAGCCGCCGCGCAGCAGATACTCGCG
>PLGA01000362.1:0-6397 GCA_003139735.1 Bryobacterales bacterium
GAAAACACCATCAAGGTGAAGCTGTTCCGCGCGCGGCAAAAGCTGGTGAAGGCCGCGCAACGCCTGGACCGCGCTCCCGGTCTGGTGACGGGCTGAGTTGGTAAGGGATCCCGAAAGCGGGCGTTAGATCCGCTGCGGGTTGGGTTTGGTGACGTGGTTTTTATTGTCGTATAGGGAAGAAACATCATGCATGCGGTAATCGTGGATTGCCTCGAAGAGTATCTGGTTGGTGCGCTGGAACCGGTGGATCTCCGCGCTGTCGAGGNNCGCAGTTGCTCGGTTGCTTGCGCTCCGAGGAAATCGGGGAGCCTGCGCCGGGGTTCTATGCCGGGATCATGCGGCATGTGGATGAGCGCAGAGCCGTCCCCGTGTTCGCCGGTTGGTTTGCGTTGGATCTGGCCCTCGGCCGCCGTTTGGTGTTTGCCTCGCTGATGACCTTGGCCGTCCTGGGGACCTATCTGGTTTCACGCGAGGCCGGCTATTCGGGCGGACCCTCCACGGAAGCCGTGATGGCGCAGGAGAACTCCCCGGCGTTCAATTCCGCGCCGGCGCAGGATCAGNNGTCACGCTGACGGCCTATGAGCACTAATCTGGCGACGGTAGCGCCGGCGAGATTCGACTGGAATCCCAAAGTCCTCGGCGCGCTCACCCTGGCGCTGGTGTTTCTCTGCGGCGCGGTGGTTGGCGCGCTGACCATGGATTTCCGCGTTCACAAACGGGGCTCCACGGCGACCCTGGAGACCCTTCAGGGCAAGGGCAAGGCGGCCACCTTCGCGCGCTTGCAGAAGGATCTCGACCTCACGCCCGCCCAATCCCAACAGGTGGAATCGACCCTCAACGATTTCTGGCAGTACTACCGCACCGTCCTGAGCGACTGCAAGCAACGCCTCGAGCAATCCCTCACCCCGGAGCAGAAGGTCAAGTTCGAGCGCCTACTCCAAGACCCGCCTAAGTAGCGCTCTCAAAACCGGGGACAGACGGGACNNATACATTCAAACAGACGGGACGTAACCCATCATTGGGATGGGCTTCTAGTTAAGTTAAAACCGGGGACAGACGGGACGTAACCCGTCGTCAGTACCGCCGTCCAACCGCCCTCCGGCATTGACATCCGCAAGCCCCGGCGTCACAATAGCTTCTGATATGAGAGTTTGCCATCCGTTGCTGCCGCTCGTGGCAGCCCTCTTGCTCGCCGGTTGTTCGAGCAGCCGCGTCGCGCCGCGCACCGTCAGTCTGGGTGAGCGGGTCGAACTCGGCCACATCATCTACACGGTTTTCGACACGCAGTGGTTGACGCACCTGGGCGAGGGCGTGGACGCCAAGATCCCTCAGAACCGCTATTTCCTGGTACGGCTCAGCGCGGCCAACAGCGGCAACGCCCCCGTCATGATTCCGGCCATGACCCTCGAAGACGATGAGGGCAAGGCCTACAACGAACTCTCCGATGGCCAGGGCGCGCCGCAATGGATCGGGCTTTTGCGCGAGGTGAAGACCGCCGAAGCGGCGCAGGGCAACATCGTGTTCGACGTGACGCCCCGGCATTATAAACTGCGCCTGACCGATGAAGACGCGCAAAACGCCGTCCTGGTCGATATCCCCCTGTCGATCGGCAACGACCTCCCCGTATCGCCGCTGCCCAGCGACGAAAAGAAGTAGCGCTTACACCACCCGGTCCATCTCCAGGAACTCCCGGATTTGCGGATGGTCCGACTTCGCCATATCGGCCACCGGGCCCTCGTAGATCACGCCGCCCTCGCAAAGAAAGACCACCCGGTCCGCCACTTTGTACATCAGCTCCAAGTCGTGCGTCACCACTACGGAGGTCATTTTCAGTTGCTTCTTTAACCGCAGCATGAGGTCGCCCAGGTGGTCCGACATGATGGGGTCCACCATGGTGGTCGGCTCGTCATAGAGAATGCATTGCGGCTGGGCGGCCAGCGCGCGGGCGATCGCCACGGCGCGCTTATACCCCGTCGAAAGGTCGGCGGGATAGGCGTCGCGGGAGCCGGCGATGTCCACCATTTCGAGCAACCCCTCCACCACGTCTTCCTTGTTGCGCTCGTTGTAATCCTCGCGCAGTTCCAGCGAGAAGAGGACGTTCTCGGCCACCGTGAGCGAATCGAACAGCGCGCCCGACTGGAACACCATCGTCACCTTCTTGCGGATGCGGTTCCATTCGGATTCCGGCAGGCCGGTGGCATCCTCAAACGCCACGATGATGCGTCCCTGGTCGGGCTTCAGGAAACCCATCATGTGCGCCAGCGTCACGGACTTTCCCACGCCGCTGCGGCCGATAATGGCCACCGTCTCGCCGGGGTCCACATGGAAATTGACATCGACCAAAACCGGCTGGTCGAACGTCTTATAGATGTGGCGGAACTCGATGTAGTGCGGATAAGGGTCGCTAGGAGTCATGCGCGGCCCACTCCTCCGGGGTGTTAACGTTCTGAAAAGGCTCGGCTTCGAGGATCGGCAGCACGGCGGCCCCAAGCTCTTGGAGGGTTTCGGCCGCCTTGCGCGCGCCGCGGGCGAAGGCGGTTTCGAGCGCCGGCAGGAGGCGCCGGTGGTAGACCGCGCAAAGCGGTTCGGGGCGGCCGGATGGTCCCGCGGGCAGCAGCGCATCGCCGCCGGAGCGTTCCGCGGCATGGAGCAGGCGGCGCAGGAATTCGGCCGAAAGACCGGGCATGTCGCAAGCGGCCACCAGGTTCCAGTCGGCCGAGGCGGCTCGCAGCGCCGTGAGGATTCCCCCGAGCGGGCCCTGCCCGGGGTAAGCGTCGGGGATGGCGGGAAAACCAAGATGACGATAGCGGAGCGGATGGCCGACCAGCGTGGCGCTGCCCGCGGCCAGTTCCACGGCGCGCGCCACCCGTTCGGCCAGCGCGCCTCCTCGAAAAAGCAGCAAGGCCTTGTCCCGCCCCATTCGGGAACTGCGGCCTCCTACCAGCACGTACCCAGCGCGGCTCACATGGAAATGATAACATTGGGTTTCGAAACCTGCCGGGTTGGTTTATGCTAGGGTGGAACATTTCGATGCGGTTTTGTTTTAAACTCGGCTTTGGCTTGGCGCTGGCGGCGGCCATTCATGCCGCTGGCGCGCCCGATGGCAAGGGGCTTCGGCCGGCGCGGGTTTCGAGCGTGGTGCGGGCCAATCCCCGCACCGGCAAACTGGTGAGGGTCGTGGTGGAACCGTATGCGCGGCCCGCCAACGGCTCGCCCGAGCGCCAATCCTTCACGGCCGACGTGGACCGCGTCGCCCTGGAACAAGCCCTGCCGCCGGAATTGATCCACTCGGTGATCCAGGTGGAGAGCGGCTACAATCCCTATGCCGTCTCGCCCAAAGGCGCGCTTGGATTGATGCAGCTCATCCCCGCCACCGCGCGGCGATTCGGGGTTTCGGACGCCTTCGATCCGGTGCAGAACATTCGCGGCGGGGCAGCCTACTTGAAGTACCTGCTGGGTCTATACGGCGGGAGCTACACTCTGGCTCTGGCGGCTTACAACGCCGGCGAAGGCGCGGTGGCGCGCTACGGCGACGTGCCGCCGTTTGAGGAGACCAGAAACTACGTGAAACTGGTGGCGGATCGGTTAGCGGGGCAGGCTCCTGGGCCCGCCGCGCCGCCGGTTCAGGCCGCGGAGGTCAAACCCGTGGAGGCGGGGCAGGCCGGCCCAAGCCACATTCAGGAGATTGCGGCCGCGGACGGCAGCGTGCGCTACGTGACGCGCTGAGGCTCTTGGCATGAGGTGGCTGGCGGCGTTCGCGATGTCGGTTTCCCTGTTGCCGGCGCAGGCTGGCCGCGAGCCTCTGCGTTCGGTTACCGCGGTGCGGTACTGGACCCTGACAGACGCCACGCGCGTGGCCGTCACAGTATCGGGCAGTTTCGCCTTTCGCACCGCCCGCCTGCATCACCCGGAGCGGGTCTACTTCGATATTCTCAACTCCGCGCCGCGCTTCCATGCGGGGTCCGTCTATACGGAGACGCTTGAAGACCCGCTGCTGAGCCGCATTCACGTGGCGCCAAACCAGGCGGACGTGACGCGCGTGGTGCTCGATTTGGCGGAGGGGACGGACATATCCACCTCGCGGCTGGTCAACCCCGATCGGCTCATGATCGAATTGCGGCCGCCGGGCGCGCCGACGGCTCCGGTGGAGACCGCAAGCCGTCCCAAGACTATCGTCCGGCCGGCGCTTCCACCGCCGATCGAAATCCCGCCCCCGCGTAAGGCTCTGGCGACCCCGGACGCCGCAGCGGTTGAGGTCGCCAAAGCCGCCAAACGCACCAGTGCGGGCGACAGCTCTTTGGTCCGCGCCTTGGGGCTGAAACTGACGCGGGTGGTGATCGACCCCGGTCACGGCGGCCACGATCAAGGCACGGCGGGGCCGCACGGCCTGCTTGAGAAGGACCTGGTTCTCGATGTGGCGCAGCGCCTCGGGGCGCTGATCGAGGAGCGCATGGGCGCCGAGGTGATCTACACGCGCTTCGACGATACCTTCCTTCCTCTTCAGGCCCGCACCGCGCTGGCCAATGAAAAGAAGGCCGACCTGTTTCTTTCGATCCACGCCAACTCCTCGCCGGTCGCGCCGGTAGCCGGGATCGAGACCTTCTACCTCGGCATGAAGGGCACGAAGTACGCCATGGACGTGGCCTCGCGCGAGAACGCCAGTTTTGAGAAATCGGTCTTCGACCTGCCCGATTTGGTCGAGCAGATTGCCAAGAAAGAGAAGGCTCAGGAGTCCAAGGAGTTCGCCGAGTGCATTCAGGCGGCGCTCTACGCGTTTGCCGAGCGCAACGTGCCGGGGTCGAAGGACCGGGGCGTCAAGTCGGCGCCGTTCGTGGTTCTGATTGGCGCGCACATGCCTTCCGTCCTGGCGGAAATCGGGTTCCTGACGAACGTCAAGGAAGAGAGCCTGTTGAAGAGATCCGACTACCGGCAGAGGCTGGCGGAGGCGCTCTACCGCGGCGTCTCACGGTACGCCGAGAGCCTCAGCCATTTTCAGACCGAGCCCTCGCCGTCCGCCCCAGCCATCACAAAGACGGCCGAGCGGGGCGGCGGCTAAGTTCTACCGGATCTCATACAGATCCAGGTCCGCCGTCAGGTCGCCGGCTTGGGCAACGGCGACCGACTGTGCGCCGGCCATTTCCATCTGGGCGGTATCGGGCGACCGGTATTCGAACGTGGATAGGATGCGGTAAACTCCGGGCGCCAAGCCCTCGAAACGGTACTGGCCGCGCTGATCGGTACGCGTTGCGCGCAAGTCCGTGACGCGACGCCGCGCCGCGGGATCGTAAGCCTCCAGGTACACCGGAGCGCCGGCCGAGGGTTGTCCCGACGATTTCACCACGCCATGTACCGCGCCCCCGCCGGAGGATAGCGTAAACCGGATGGCATTGGCAGACGTGACTTCGTTCCAACCCTCGGGACGGGAAGCAGCGCCGCGTCCAAGCGGTCCGCCAGAGAACTCGGAAACATAATAGCCGATCGGCGGAATCAGCATCAGCTCCCAGCGGCCCAGCCTCGCGGGAGTGCGATTGTCCGCCACGTGAAGCGCCTCGGGTTCCCCAACGCCCGCCAGGTCCTTGCGGCGCGCCAGAAACTGAACCGCCGGCGTGCCTCCGGGCGGCGAGGGGCTGACGTCAATGCGCCGGTCCGGCATGGCGAACATGCGAAGCTCGGCGCCGGAATCGTGGGTCAGGCTGCCCAGATTCTGGTACGCCACCTGAGGAGGATCCGCCGACGTTTCGGCGTAGATTTCATAAAGGGCGGGGGCAAGGCCGGTGAAGCGAAACAGGGACCCCTGGCTGGTCAGCCTTCCCATGTCCGACACCAGCGTAACCGTAACGGGCACGCCCGGCGGGATTGGGCCGACGCTGCCCGTCAGGGTGAAGAGCCGGCCTTCTGCGGGCCGCACGTCCACGCCGGCGGTGTCCTGTTCCAGGTACACTTCGACCGGCCGGGATTCCTCGGCTTTCACGGCTTCCTTAGAGAATGTGGGCAGATACGACGCGTCTTCGGTCTGCATCGGCGCGGACCGCACCAGGTACATGCCGGGCTCCAGGCCGGAGATGCGATACACGCCGCGCTCGTCGCTGTGACCGCGCGCGGCGAGCGCAGGCGGCTGGCCCTCGACGTAGCGGTACGCAAGCACGTCGCCTTCCAGCCACCCGACGTCGTTCTCATCGACGATGGTTCCGGTGATTCCGCCGTATCGCGGCAGGCGCAGGGTCACGGAAAGGCCGCTCTCGGGGACGTCGACGGGCGTGCCCGCGGAATTCCAGCGCTTCTGCCCATACTCCATGGGCATGAAACCGCGCCGCGAGGCTTTGATCACGTAAACACCGGCAGGCAACGAGGGGAACTCGAAGCTGCCGTTCCGGCCGGTGCGGATGGAGTGCGCGCC
>PLGA01000362.1:6453-9612 GCA_003139735.1 Bryobacterales bacterium
GGGGTCGGACATGTCCGACCCCTACAGGGGCAACCGGACACGCCGGTCCTACAGCTTGAATTCCGCCCGCACCACTTCGTCTTCGAGCGAGTGCTTGAGCGAGAAGCCCAGCTTTTCGCAGATGCGCATCACGTCGCGGTTGTCGGGGAGGATGTCGGCCGTGAGCTTGGAGAGCTTCTCGTCCGCGCCAACCGCCATCAGCCGCGAGAGCAGTTCCTTGCCCAAGCCGCGGCCTTGCCAGTGGTCGCTGACCAGCACCGCGACTTCCCCTTCATTGGTTCCGTGAACCTTGGTCATGCGGCCCACCGCCAAAATCTCGGGCTCGCCGGTCTCCGGGTTGCGCCGCTCGGCCACCAGCGCCATTTCGCGGTCGTAGTCGATGAAGCAGATGCGCGTCAGGCGTTCGTGCGTCACGCGCTGCTCCAGGTTCATCAGGTGGAAGTAGCGCAGGTAGACGCTGCGCTCGGAAAGCGTCTCGTGGAACTTCACCATGGACGGCTCGTCCTCGGGCCGGATAGGCCTTATGGCGACCGCCGTCCCGTCTTTCATGGTCCACTTCGCGACGTACCGGCTGGGATAGGCGCGGATGGCGGTCTTCGGAATATCCGCCATCTGGACTTCCGGCCCGTGCACCACCACACGGGCGTCGAGCGCGATCAGCCCATCCGGAGACGCCAGCAGCGGGTTGATGTCGATTTCCTTGATCCACCGCTGTTCGGCCACCAGCGCGCTGAAACGAACCATCAGCGTCTCGAGCGCGGCCAGGTCCACCGGCTTGCGGCCGCGGACGCCCTTGAGGGCCTTGTAGATCTTGGTCTGCTCCATCATGCGGCGCGCCAGCGTGGAGTTCAGCGGCGGCAGCGCCAGAGCGCGGTCCTTGAACACTTCGACAAGCTGGCCGCCGGTGCCGAACAGCAGCACGGGGCCGAACTGCGGGTCGAGGCTGGCGCCAATGATCAGCTCATAGGCGTCCTTCAGCTTGACCATGGGCTGCACCGTCACGCCCTGGAAGTGCTGGGCGCCGACCTTTTCGGAGACGGACTTTTGAATGGAATCGAACGCCCGTTTCACGGCCTCGACGCTGCCCAGGTTCAACTGGACTCCGCCCACGTCCGTCTTGTGGGTGATGGTCTCCGAGTAGATCTTGAGCACCACCGGATAGCCCATTCCATCGGCGGCTTTCACGGCGGCGGCGGAATCCGCGGCGATGATGGTCTTCGCGACGGGAATCCCGTACGCGGCCAGCACCTCCTTGGATTCGAACTCCGTCATGATGGTACGGCCTTCGCCGCGGCAGGTCTTGATGGTGTCTTCCACCAGCTTGCGGTCGGGCGCCCAATCGGCGGAATCCTCCGGCAGGGACGGCGTTTCGTAGAGTGAGCGCAGGTTGTAGCTGTACTGCCACATGTAGTTGAAGGCGCGGGCGGCGGTGTCGGGATAGGGGAAGGTCGGGATATTGGCGCGGTTGAGGATCTCCTCGCCGGCAGCCACGTCCACGCCGCCCATCCAGCTTGCCAGCACCGGTTTGCCTTCCTGCTTGGCCAGCGGCTTCAACTGCTCGGCGATGCGCGTGGGGTCGGTCATGGATTGCGGCGTGAGGATCACCAGCATGCCGTCGCTACCCGGGTCCTTGGCGGCGATTTCGAGGGCCTTGGCGTAGCGTTCGGGCGATGCGTCCCCGATGATATCGACCGGGTTGTTGTGGCTCCAGGTGGCCGGCAGCACCGCGTTATAGGCTTCCATGGTTTCCGGGGTGAGGTCGGCCAGCTCGCCGCCGCCCATGATCAGCGCGTCGGTTGCCAGCACGCCCGGGCCGCCCGCGTTGGTCACGATGGTCAGCCGCGGTCCCTTGGGGCTCGGCTGCTTGGAGAGCGTTTCCGCCATATAGAAGAGGTCGGCGATGTTGTTGACGCGCAGCACGCCGCTGCGGCGGAAGGCGGCTTCCAGAACCTCGTCGCTTCCGGTGAGCGACCCCGTGTGAGATGCGGCGGCCTTGGCGGCGGCGGCCGAGCGGCCCGGCTTGATGACGATGATCGGCTTGTTCAGCGCCACTTCCCGCGCCGCGGAAATGAACGAGCGCGCGTTGCCGATGCTCTCCATGTAGATCACGATGGAGCGGGTCTTGGGATCGTTGCCGAGGTAGTAAATCAGGTCGCCCCAGCCCACGTCCACCATGGAACCGATCGAGATGAACGCGCTGAAGCCCACCACTTCCTTGAGGCTCCAATCCAAAACGGCGGTGCACAGCGCGCCGCTCTGGCTGAGAAAGGCCACCGAACCGGGCCGCGCGATGGTGGTGGCGAAGGTGGCGTTCAGGCCCGACAGCGGGCTCATCACGCCCAGGCAGTTGGGACCGATGACGCGAATGTTGGCCGCCTGCGCTTCTTCGAGCAGCTTGCGTTCGAGCAGCGCCCCTTCCGGACCGATTTCCTTGAAGCCGGCCGAGATCACCACCGCGCCGCGCACGCCATTCTCGCCGCACTCCCGGATGATGCCCGGAATGGTGGGCGGCGGCGTCACGATCACCGCCAAGTCCACGTCCTCGGGAACATCCGATATCGACTTGTAAGCCTTCACGCCCAATACGCTCGGCCGCTTGGGATTGACGGGATAAACCGTGCCCCCGAACGGGCTGGTGACCAGATTCCACAACACCGTGCGGCCGACGGAATTGGGAGTTTCGGTGGCGCCGATCACCGCGACGGTTTTCGGAGAAAAGAAAACGTCCAGCGGTTGGTTTCCTTTAACACGGCGCAGTTTCTTCTTATGAGAGGGTGTCGTCACTTGCATTTTCGGTATCCGCCTTGGACCCGAACGCGGATTGGTTGAGGGCTTCCACCACGTCCAGGGAATTGATTCCATTCTTACGCGCAACGGTTTCGATGTCGCAGTCGTCGCACGCCGGGCGAATACGGTATTGCTCGAAGATAGGGATGGTTTGAGGATAGCGACGCTTCACATCGCGAATAATCATATCCCGGCGGATCAACTGGTCGAAGCGAAACATAATGGCGTTGAGGGAACCTGGAATTGCGTGCATCCCGCCTTCCAAAGAAGGCCGCGGGACTGCACATTTCTAATCATACGCTTAGCGGAAGCTCTTTGCGACGGCCTGAGCGATATGCCCCAAAGGTGGGGCGGGCCTCCTGGCCCATAGGC
>PLGA01000661.1:0-144 GCA_003139735.1 Bryobacterales bacterium
CTCCACCATGGTGAACGCCTTCAAATGGACCTTGGGGAAGCGCTGCTTCAATCCCCGCAGCATTTCGCAGTACCAATCGAACGTCAGCTCGGGGTGCAGGCCGCCCACGATATGGAACTCGGTGACCGCTTCGCTCCAGCCCTC
>PLGA01000661.1:165-5189 GCA_003139735.1 Bryobacterales bacterium
ATGTGCCGGTTCACGTTGAAGTACGTCACGTTCCCGTGCAGGCGTTCTCGAACCACGTTGGCGAGATAGCCGAGCGCCAGGATGTCCCCCGTGCGATAGAGCGCCACGCCGTCCTCGACGGACAGGCGTTCGCCGGCCTCCACTTTCGCGCGGATGGGAACCAGACGGGAGTCTTCAATCGTGGTTTGCATGGCTTAAACACCCGGTCGGAACAGGAGGATATCGGCGGCCCAGAAAAGAAAGAATAGCACGCTCACCCAGCCGTTCATGGTGAAGAAGGCCGCATCGACGCGCGACAGGTCGTTGGGCTTGACCAGGCTGTGTTCATAAACCAGCAAGCCCGCAACCGCCGCCACGCCGGCCAGCGCCAGAACGCCCAGATGCAGCGCGTATGCCAAGGCGAGCAGGCAAACCAGCATGGCGAGGTGCAGCGCCTGGGCCACCCGCAGCGCCGCCGCGATGCCTATGCTGCGCGGAATGCTGCACAGCGCTTCGGCCCCATCGAATTCGTAGTCCTGGCAGGCGTAAATCACGTCGAAGCCGCCGGTCCAGAGCGTCACGGCGGCGGTGAGCCAGAGAATGCGAGGGTCGAGCGAGCCGCGGACGGCGATCCAAGCCGCGGCGGGCGCGATGCCCAGGCTGAACCCCAGCACCAGGTGCGAGAACGACGTGAAGCGCTTGGTAAAAGAGTAGAGGAAGACAATGATCAACGCCACCGGCGCCAGGCGCAGGCATAGCCGGTTCAGCTCGCCGGCCGCCAGAAAAAAGACGGCCGCGGACGCCGCCACGAACCCCCAGCCGAAGCCGTGGCTCACCAGGCCGGCGGGAAGGTGACGCGCCCTCGTTCGGGGATTGCGGGCGTCGATATCGGTATCCACCAGGCGGTTGAAAGCCATGGCCGCCGAGCGCGCCCCCACCATGGCAACCACAATCCAGAGCAGCTTGACCGAAAACCCCGCGTGGGCGCTCGATTCCCGCCACGCCAGCAACGCGCCCGTCAGGGCAAACGGCAGAGCGAAGATGGAGTGTTCGAACTTGATCATTTCGAGCGTTAAGCGGAGGCGTTTCCAGATCATGCGGAGAGAATGCTTTATTTTACCGCCCGCGGCCGTCATTTCGCTAGAATGTAGGGCGTGCCGCGTAGGGGCCGGGCATTGCCGGCCCCCGGGAGCGCTTCCACGCGGCGGGGCATTTTGAAGGGAGAATCGCCGCATGCTGGAAGCCTTCCAGTTATCCGATCTGGGCTGCGTCAGAACCAACAACGAGGACTATTGCCTGATTGCCCCGGAGTTGGGGCTGTACGTTCTGGCCGATGGCATGGGCGGCGCCAGGGCTGGCGAACGCGCTTCCTGTCTGGCCGTGGATACCGTGGTGGAGATGCTGCGTTTTGCGCCCAGCCGCGATTCCCAGGCGCTGTTGGCAGCCGTCGAAGAGGCCAACCGGAGGGTGATCGAGGCCGCGCACAGCGACTTTGCGCTGGAAGGCATGGGCACCACTCTGGTGGCGGCGCTAGAAATTGGCGACGATCTTTGCATCGCGAGCGTCGGGGATAGCCGCGCTTATCTTCTGGATGGCGCGGGCCTCCGCCTGATTACCGACGATCAGACCTGGGTGAACGAGGTCGGCCGTCCGCTCGGATTGGACGAGGAATCCCTGCGTACGCACCCCATGCGGCACGTATTGACCATGGCGATCGGCGCCGGTTCGCCGCTGACCGTAAACTACTACGCGGTCCGATTGGAGCCGGGATCGCTGGCGCTGCTGTCGAGCGACGGGCTCCACGGCGTGGTGGAAGCGTCCCGGCTGGAGGAGATTTTGCGGGGCGGCCGCGGGGCCAGCCTGGAGCAGTGCTGCCGGTTTCTGGTAGACGCCGCCAAGGAGGCTGGCGGCCCCGACAACGTCACTGTCGTGCTGCTTCGAAAAGCAGCGGGATAGCCTCGAGATCAGTGCGGCATGTGCCCTGGATGCCAGTCGCTTCCCAGGGCCCCCATGTAAATGTTCATGCAGTGTCCGCACCCGGCGACATGGGAAAGAACCGGTTCGTCCGTCTGCAATACGGCGGCCCGCAGCAGGGAATCGGGCGGGCACCCCTCCGCGGGGTTCGGGGAACCTGGAGGGGTCGTGAAGGCGGCGGGCTCGAACCCGCCGGAACCTGGGTTGGCCGTAATAGGCACTGCTGGAGTGAACCCTAAAAGCTGCGGCGAGTTGCGCCCCGGCAGTATTTTATGGAGCTGTGGCTGTAGAAGCGTGCGCTAACACACATCCTCGCCGGACCGCGGATTTCGACTGGAGGCCCCTACTGCTCAACCACAGGCGCCGGGACGGTTTCCGGTTGCAAGGGTGGAGCCGCCGCCTTGGGGATCCGCGCCGTCTTCGCCGCCGGCCGCTTCACCGGGGCCGGCTGCCGCTTCCGCCTCGCCGCATTCTTCGGGGCAACCGCCGGCTTCGGCTTGCTCACGGCGCGCTTCTTCACCACCCGCTTCGGAGCCGCCGCTAGCCGCGCTTCCTCCGCCGCGGCAGCCTTGGCCTTGCGGACAGCGGTCCACCGCCTCTTCTGAGCGGCAGCCATTCGCCTTCGGGACTTGGCGCTTACGGGCCGCTTGGCGCTGGCGGGCGCGGCGACGGGCGCGGGCTTACCAGCTAGCTCGCGTCGCAGTTCCGCCATGCGAGCCTCTATTTCGTTGATCTTCTCCGCGTAACCAACCAGGGCGGCAGCCAGCATGTCCGCATCGATTGTTTGTGGCATACAGAACGAGTATACGACTTGCCTGGCCGAAATTTGCAACCAACTCACTTCCGCAATATCGGCGTCCCCTGATTTTAACTAGAATAACGCGACGTTTCCGCCGATAAGAATTCTGTGAGATCGGTATGGCGGAGCCGCCACGCTCGACAAGGGTTATAATCCAGGGAGGCATGCGGTGGAGCTAGCAAGCCAGGATTTGATTGCCACGCTGTTGCAGGACGCCGCGCGAGCGAGACCGGCCAAGCCGCCGCGCGTCGGCGCGCAGATGGACGGCAGCCAGACCGAACGCAGAGCCGCGGCGCGCCGCAGATCGCGATGCCGGTGTGGCCTGTGCCGCCAGTGCCTCGACGACGCACGCTGGAATCGCATCTTCGCGGAGAAGTTCGCCGATCCCGATTACTACACAAGCCGTCTGGTCCACTACACCTCACCATTGACTTCTCTCTGATACCGCCCGGAGGCGCGAGCGTCAGCCTTTGAGCGGCGACAGGCTAGCCTGGATTCCATGGAAACATAGGTGGTAACGGGATTATTGGCCAGGTCCGCTCCATTGTCAACTACAATTATCGACAATCAGGTAGTTTACATTACCGGGCGCCGCGGAGAACGCCCATGGCGAATGTGCTGTTGACCGTGCTGCACAAGCTCGACGTGGACGACGTGAAGCGGATTTGGCGACAGCAACGCGACGATTGCAATCTGAGGAGAAAGAAAGCCGGCGCCAACCCGAATCTCGCCACGGATGATGGAACAGCGCGGGCCAAAGGGCGTGAGCGGCGCTCACAACCCGATCGCGCGGACGCTGGGCCGGGAAATCGCCGAAAAGTCAGGGAATGCGGTGGATACCTTGGGCGCCGGGAAGCCGGGCGCCCGTCTACCGGCAACGCGCGAGTCCGGACGCCATCCAGCGCGTGACGCTGTACCGCTACCGCTGAGGCATCCGCGAGCCAACTGGTCGAAGTCTTAAGGTTAACGCAAGAATCACTTCACCGTTACCTGGGTGGCGCACGCACTCCCGCGCGCCGCGTCGAGACAACAGTGAAGTTATTTTTGCATCTTTCAATAATGAACAGCCGGACACCTGGGAACTCGACTATATGTCTTTTGTTATACTACGCTCT
Source organism: Bryobacterales bacterium (assembly GCA_003139735.1). Taxonomy (GTDB): domain Bacteria; phylum Acidobacteriota; class Terriglobia; order Bryobacterales; family Bryobacteraceae; genus BOG-224. Next base: position 4,033 of record PLGA01000661.1, read on the forward strand.
CATGAGACCGGCCAATCGGATTCTCAAATCTCTTGGCGTGGCGGTTTGCGCGGTCCTGCTCGCATATCTTCCGTACCACCCGCACTCCAGACCGGAATTGACCATCGGCACGGTGAACAATGCCGACATGATTCTGATGCAGCGGCTGTCCAAAGGGTTTGAAGCGCAAAGCGGCGTCAAGCTGAATTGGGTGGTTCTGGGGGAGAACATGCTGCGGCAGAGATTGACGATAGACATTTCGACCGGCGGGAACACTTTCGATGTCGTCACTATTGGTTCATACGAAACACCTCTCTGGGCGGAACGGGGGTGGCTGCTGCCGGTTGACGATCTCGGCGCGGACTATGACTATGACGACATCTTCGAGGTGGTTCGCCAGGGACTTTCCTATAAGGGCAAGATGTATGCGGCGCCGTTCTATGCAGAGAGCTCTTTCACTTATTACCGGAAGGATCTGTTCCGTGAGGCGGGCCTGGAAATGCCGGAGCAGCCCAGTTACGAGCAGATCCGCCAGTTCGCCGCCAAACTGAACAATCCAGCGCGCAATATCTACGGCATCTGCCTGCGCGGAGAGCCGGGATGGGGCCAGAACATGGCGTACCTCAGTACGCTGGTCTATACGTTTGGCGGGCGGTGGATGGATCTCAACTGGCAACCGCAACTCACCAGCCCGGAGTGGATCCAGGCCGTCAGCTTCTATGTAGACGTGCTGAGAAAGTATGGGCCGCCTGGCGCCAGCACGGATGGGCACAATGAAGTCCGGGCGCTGTTCGCCAACGGTAACTGTGCAATTTGGGTGGACGCTACTTCGGCGGCGGGTTACATCCTGGATGCCAGCCAAAGCCGAGTGGCCGGGACGACCGGTTTTGCCAAGGCCCCCATTCAGAAAGTCCCCAATGGCGCAGCCTGGGCCTGGAGTTGGGCGTTGGCGATCCCAAAGTCTTCCCCGAAAGCCCGTGTTGCCAAGCAGTTCATCAAGTGGGCCACCAGCAAGGCCTACGTTGCTACCGTGGGCGCGCGCTACGGTTGGCTTCTGGCTCCTCCCGGGACACGAAGATCGACCTACGACAATGCGACATACCAGCAAGCCGCACCTTTCGCGAACCTCGTTCGCGAGGCAATCCTGACCGCGGACATGACCAAGCCGAGTGTGTTGC
>PLGA01000527.1 GCA_003139735.1 Bryobacterales bacterium
GAACTACGTCCCCGCAATGTCACGCAGATATCTAGATCCTAACACGGAGAAGACGGCTGCTCCAAACTCCGGCCAACGCTCTGGCAGCGGCCGAGCCCGCAACCGTAGGGCGAAGGCATCATGGGGCGTCGCAGACTGACCGAAGCGGCGTCGCCACTCTGGCGGGGTGAGAGCGACAGCACGATGGCAAGGATNNGAGCAGGGAAGCCGTATAACCGGAGAACCCGGGAAATCGGCGGAAGGGGAGAGGGTGGGTGTGGCGCCCCGCAGTACACGCCGCGGTTGGAGAAGCGGACGGCGCTGCTGGAGAAGCTCAAGGAAATCTTCCGGTTTGTTGAAAACGGGCTGGCTATTTTAGCCAGTACCGCGTCAAAATCTACCTATGAAGACTTGCCCGCTTGCCTGTCTCGCGCTCTTTTCGGCCACCCTTGCGGTAGGCGCCGGTCCGGCGACGCCGCAACAGGCCCGCAAGTTCATCGACGACGCGGAGCGGAAGCTCCTCGTCCTGAACGTGGACGCGAACCACGCCGATTGGATCAAATCCACCTATATCACGGACGATACGGAAGCCGTGGCCGCCAAGATCGATCAGCGCGCCATCGATGCCACCGTGGACTACGCTAAGAAATCGACGCAATTCGCCGGCCTCAAGCTCGACCCGGAGACGGCGCGCAAAATCGCGCTGCTGAAGCTCTCCCTGACCCTCGCCACGCCCTCCGATCCAAACGAAAGCGAGGAGCTCACCCGCATCGCGGCCAGCATGGAAGGCGCCTATGGCAAGGGCAAGTACTGTCCCACCGGGCCGGAAAGCTGCAAGAACCTCGACGACCTGAGCAAGATTATCGCCGAAAGCCGCGATCCCAAGCAGCTTCTCGATGCCTGGACCGGCTGGCACGCCGTCGCGCAGCCCATGCGCAAGGATTTCGTGCGCTATGTCGAGCTGGCGAATAAAGGCGCGCGTCAACTCGGCTTTGCGGATAACGGCGCCATGTGGCGCTCGAAATACGACATGCCGCCGGACGCCTTCGCCAAGGAACTGGACCGGCTCTGGGAACAGGTGCGGCCGCTCTACGTCTCGTTGCACGCCTACGTCCGCGCCAGGCTGCGCGAGAAGTACGGCGACGCGGTTCCCGCCAGCGGTCCCATCCCCGCCGATCTGCTGGGCGATATGTGGGCGCAGGAGTGGGACAACATTTATCCCCTGGTGGCGCCGGCCGGCGCCGATCCCGGCTACGACCTGACCGAACTTCTCAAGAAGCGCAACACCGATTGGCGGCAGATGGTGAAGTACGGCGAAAGCTTCTTCGTCTCGTTGGGATTCGCCCCGCTGCCGCAAACTTTTTGGGAGCGCTCGCTGTTTCTGCGGCCGCGCGACCGCGATGTGGTGTGCCACGCCAGCGCGTGGGACGTGGATTCTCTCGACGACCTCCGTTTGAAGATGTGCATTCAGATCACGGGCGAGGACTTCCTCACGATTCACCATGAGTTGGGCCACAACTTCTACCAGCGCGCCTACAACAAGCTGGCCCCTTCGTTCCGCGACAGCGCCAACGACGGATTCCACGAGGCCGTGGGCGACGCCATCGCCCTTTCCATCACGCCCGAATACCTGGTCAAGATCGGCTTGCTCGACCGCGCGCCGGACACTTCCAAGGACATCGGCCTGCTGCTGCATCGCGCCCTGCAGAAGATCGCGTTTCTGCCGTTCGGGCTGGTGATCGACCAGTGGCGCTGGAAGGTGTTTTCGGGCGAAATCCCTCCCGGGAAGTACAACGAAACGTGGTGGCAGCTTCGCCAGAAGTATCAGGGCGTCGCGCCGCCTCTGGGGCGCAGCGAGGCCGATTTCGATCCCGGCGCCAAGTATCACGTGGCCGCCAACGTGCCCTACGCGCGCTACTTTCTGGCCGACATCCTTCAGTTCCAATTCCATCGGGCACTGTCCCAGGCGGCCGGATGCAAGGACCCGCTGAACCGCTGCTCCATCTATGGCAACAAGCAGGCAGGCGCGCGCTTGAGCGCCATGCTGGAAATGGGCGAAAGCCGCCCCTGGCAGGAGGCGCTCGAAAAAATCGCGGGCACGCGCGAGATGGATGCCTCGGCGATTCGCGATTACTTCGCGCCGCTCGAGAAGTGGCTCGACGAGCAGAACCGCGGCAAGCCGGTCGGCTGGTAGGCGGTTCCGCGCTTACGAATAGAACCCGTCCGTCCGATAATCCGGCCAGTCTAGCGCCGTCTGCGCCTGCATGTCCGCGCACAAACGTTCCAGAGCCTCGGACGCCTTCGAGAAGCTGAACGCCGCCTGGTTATTGGGTCCGTAGACTTCGGAAACAAGGGTGCAAAGCTCCTGTATACGGGCTCGGGATCTGCGCAATTCGGCGCCCAACTCCCGATGCTCCTCCACAGTCAACGGGATCGATTCTGCCGGACGCATTCTCAGCCTGCGATTTTAGCATGGCGTGCTTGTGTTGCTACAATCGCAATGATGCCCAACGAGATCTACGCACGATTCGATACGTCGGAAGGGACCTTTAAGATCAAGCTCTTCGCCGAGCATGCGCCGCGCACGGTGGAGAATTTCATCGGTCTCGCCGAGGGAACCAAGACCGGCAAGCCGTTCTACGATGGAACTGTGTTTCACCGCGTCATCCCCAATTTCATGATTCAAGGCGGAGACCCGGAGGGAACCGGGCGCGGCGGTCCCGGCTACCAGTTTGCCGACGAGTTCCACAAGGATCTGAAGCACTCCAAACCCGGCATCCTCTCCATGGCCAACGCCGGGCCGAACACCAACGGCAGCCAGTTCTTCGTCACCGTGGCCGCCACCCCATGGCTCGACAATCATCACACCGTGTTCGGCGAGGTGACCGAAGGCTACGATGTGGTGCGCAAGATATCGGAAGCACCGCGCGGCTCGCAGGATCGGCCGAAGAAAGAAGTGCGCGTCCATTCCGTCAAGATCGAGCGGTAGAGTGCGGCCGCTCGCGCGCCCATGAGACTCGCCATATTCGGCGGCACTTTCGACCCGGTCCACGACGCGCATTTGGCGATTGCCCGCGCCGCCGCCGACCGGTTCCGCCTGGACCAAGTCCTCTTCGTGCCGGCCGCGCATCCGCCCCACAAGGCCCTCGCGACCCACGCCCCTTACGACGACCGCGTTCGCATGGCGCAACTGGCGTACGCGGACGAGCGGCGCTTCGAGGTGTCGCGCCTGGAAGAAAACACGCGGCGCAGTTACTCCATAGACACCATCGAGAAGGTGCGGGCGGAAATGGCCCCTGATGGCGAGTTGTTCTTCATCATCGGCTCCGACGCATTCGCCGAAATCCGAACCTGGCGCCGATGGCAGGACGTGGCGCGCGCCGTCGAGTTCCTGGTGATCGGCCGCCCCGGTCACCTCTACGAAGTTCCGCCCGGTGTTCGCCTGGAACGTCTCGACACGCTCGAGCTGCGCATCTCGTCCTCCGAGATCCGCGCGGCTCTGGCGGAGGGCCGCCGGCCGCCGGGAATCCCGCAGCCTGTTCTCGATTACATCCTGGACCGCGGCCTCTACGGCGCGCGGCGGTAGCCGCGGCTTCCCGGCGCCCTGCTAGAATGGGACCGGTCGAGACGATTATGGAATTTCTTGCTGCCAGCCTTCTGGAATTGATCGTTCAAACGTCTACCAATTTGCCGCCCGATGTGCGCGCCGCCATGTCGATGGCCGCCGAAATCGAAACGCCGAAGACGCAGTCCGCGCAGGCGCTCGATATCATCCTCCAAAACGTCGACATGGCCAAGGAGGACGAAGGCGCCATTTGCCAGGACACAGGCATGCCGACGTTCTTGATCCGCACGCCCGTCGGCGTCAATCAGATCGCCATCCGCAAAGTGATCGAGGAGGCTGTGGCTGAGGCCACGCGGCGCGGCAAGCTGCGGCCGAATTCGGTCGATTCCATCACCGGCAAGAACAGCGGAAATAATCTCGGCCCCGAAACTCCGGTCATCCATTTCGAGCAGTGGGAACAGGAGGATATCGAAGTCAAGCTGATCCTCAAGGGCGGCGGCTGCGA
>PLGA01000646.1 GCA_003139735.1 Bryobacterales bacterium
CTTGACAATGGGGTCCACTTTACACTTCGTACCACACGCCAGACGACAGAATGTAGGTCTTGCCGTTGCGCCCCGCCTCATACCCGAAGCAATCGAATACACGGAAAGATGTGGCATCCTGGCCGTGCTCATCCAAGACATGCACACGCATATGCTTCGATTGTGCAACAGATGGGGTCAGATTCTTAGTGACCAGGTGATTTTCCCATAGATCATACGTCAGATACGGAATCGTCACGGCAGACTGCGAGTACTTGCCGAATTGATACGCATTAGCGTTTACTTCTTCGCCTTTCGTTTCGGACGGCGTGAACAGCGACAACTGCTGCTTAGCAACTCCCGTCGAAATTGCCACGTCCAATAGACCGTCGAGAACACCACCCAGGGCCACATCTCGCACGGGGCTGATATTGTCTATTTCCGGCCAGTCTGTCTTATAGGCGTTGCTGTCGAACAGGAGGGAGCACGTATCAAGCGTCTGCGATAAATCATCAATCGGCAGGTTTAGCCGTATACTCGTTCCGCCCCTGACGCTGGCACCTAAGGAAGGTTGAAGGGTCGGAACCCCCCCTACTGCGGCAACCAAGTCTCGCTGAAAGTCGACCCCGAATTCGTCAACCTTCGAAGCACGAGGGGCCTTCTCGCTCGCGATGTGCCATTTTGCCAAAAACTGCTCAGACTTGATCCACTTTACAGAGTCTCTCGGTATGGAATTCAGCGCAACTCGGCGGCCAAAATCGCGCTCAAGCCACTCGTCATCCAACCCTTGCCACGCGTGCCCGAAGGTAACCACGAAAGTCCTTGTCAGGTGCCATATCATCAAGAGTCCAGCCGGGGCAGTGCCTTCCATATCTGCGGCGATGGGTGCCTGTAGGGCGGACGAAACTGCTTCTACCCATTGAGGCCTTTTTCCTTCCCGAGAGACCGGGAGGAAGACGCCATTCAGTGGCTCATTAACGAGAACCACCTCTTCAGCGGCGTCTACGATCGCATGTTCGAAAGTCTGGACCTGATCCAGCTTGAGTAGATATATCGTCAAGCCGATGCTATTACTGGCCGCGCCTGCCATCAGGGTATGTTAACGCACATTCCCCTGGGACCGTCCGCACCGCCCTCTTGATCCCGTCAGAATTCAACCGCGGCGCGCAAAGAAGAAGGCGACAGGCCGCCGCGCGGTGTTGCCGAGGGCCACTGCAAAGCAGTAGACTCTTCTCTTATGACCGGAAAACCGGGGGACTCGGCGCCCTTCCTCGGCGCGTGGACACTGCTCTCCTATGATCTGTTGCTGGCGTCGGGCGTCGTGGAAAAGCCTATGGGCGATCATCCCCTCGGCCGCATTCTGTATCTGGATAACGGGCAGATGTCGGCGCAAGTAGTGGCTTCCGGCCTCGATCCGCTGGCGAATGCCGATCCGTCGGAGGCCACGCCGGAAGAAGCCGCGCACGCCTGGCGCAACTATGTGGGATATTGGGGTACTTTCACGGTGGACGCCGAAGCTGGAGTAGTCATCCACGCCGTCGAGGGCGCATGGTTCCCCAACTGGATCAGCCGGAACCAGGTTCGTCAATACCGTTTTTCGGGTAACACGCTCACGCTGGAAGCGGACGCGCCCGGCTGGCACGCCACGCTGATCTGGCGCCGGATCGAGTGAGCCGAGGCGGTTCGGGGCAACTGCGATTCGCGTGTCTCTGTCCTTAAGCGGCGACGGACCGCGGTTGGACCATCTTCTCGATCTCTCGTTGCCGGGATTGCCGAGCGGTGCGAAGGTCGTATTCGAGCTGGAGGCCTAGCCAGAATTCGGCCGAAGTCCCGAGGTATCGCGCCAAGCGAAGGGCCGTGTCGGCAGTGATTCCGCGGCGGCCTCGCACCACATCGTTGAGGCGCGTTGCCGTGATGCCCAATGCTTTGGCGAGTTGGTTAACGCTCATGCCCAGCGGTTCCAAAACGTCCTCGCGAATTGTCTCGCCGGGATGGGGGGCTGGTGTCAAATTAGCCATAACATCAACATTCCTAATGGTAGTCGGTAATCTCCACGTCGTAGGCGTCTCCGTCTTTCCAGACGAAACAGAGGCGGTACTGATCGTTGATTCGGATGCTGTGCCGCCCCTTCCTGGAGCCTCTCAGGGCCTCTAAGCGGTTGCCGGGGATCGCCGCCAAATCTCGAAGCGATTTCGCCTGGTTCAGATGGATCAACTTCCGGAGCGCGATCTTTTCGATGGGCCGAAACTGCTTCGAGGGTTGCTGCTGAAAAATCCTTTCAGTCTCGGCGTCCCGAAAAGACTGAACCATGAGCTTATCGTATATCGGTAATCGATAAATTGCAATACGCACGATTTCAGATGGGTGACAACCACTTGAAAGAACATTCCCCCTTCGTTTTCTTGGGTTTGCCGCCGATCCCCGCCCGGCCCCCACTTCGCCGCTGCTACTCTGAAATCGGGAGAAGTTTGCCGCCCACCGCGCAGCCCGCGACCGAAATCACCACCATGATTCCCACCCTACGACCGCACCCCGAACTCCGCCGCCGTCCGGATTGGCTTCGTTTCGCATTTTTCCCCTCGGCTCGTCCACAGCACGCTCGTCATTGCCGGCGATGCCCCGCCGCTGCCTATCTCCACCGGAAGCGCTTTATTTACAGCACGCCAGCGCCAATTTGGGTTCGTTCCGCCCCCGGCCCCTGGCCCCCTCCCTCAAGATTCCTCTTGACAATTATCACAAATTGCAATATTATAATCACAGATTGCGATACATGATGCCCATAGTCAATCACAATTCACACCGCCCGTGCTATCGTAATCGAGGCGGCGACGGCGCTGCCGCTCCGCCATCCACGGAACTTCCGCCCGGCGGAACGCGTATCCAAGAGGAGGTCGCTCCAAACCTATGACAGCCACAATCAGCCCCCAGTTGGGGCAAATCCACGCCCTTTTGGCGGAGGCCGGTTACCAGGTCTCCGAACCAGGGCCCGACACGTTGCGTATTCGGGAAGTGCAAAGCGGCGTCGCCATACAGTCCGTGCTCCAGGGAGAAATCCTGTTTTTCTCGCTGGTCTGCACCGTCGTTCCGCAGGCCGCGGTAACCCCGGACATCATGGCCACCATGCTCGCGGCCGATAACGGCATCTCCACTTCCCACTTCAAGATCTATGACGCCGGCGAAGACAGGGTGGCCGTGACGTTGAACAATTTCTGCAAGTTGCGGGAGATGGGTCCGGACGAAGAGGACGACATCCTCTCCTGCGTCCATTTCCTGTTGCAGGACGTGATGAGCGCGCGGCGCCTGCTGAGCGGTCTCGAAAACTAACGGAGGAGAATATGGCATTTCTACCGAGCATCTTCAGCCGCGTAGGCCGCGTAGCCCGCGGCCAGGCCAATCAGGGCGTGGACGCCCTGGAGGACGCCACTTTCGAAGCGACGGTCAAGCAGACCGTGGCCGACATGCGAACCGAGTTGAACAACGTGGTCCGTTCCTCGGCCATGGCCATGAGCAACTACAACAGCCTGGACGCCGAGTATCAGAAGTACGTGCGCCAGTCCCAGGAATGGAAGGACCGCGCCGGCCTCGCGCTCGATGCGGGCAATGAGGACCTGGCCCGCAAGGCGCTCGCCAAGAAGTCCGAGTGCGACCAGCAGGTCACGTCCATGCAGCAGGCCGTGGAGTCTGCCCGGGTCACCAGCGAGAAGCTCAAGCAGCAGGTCGGCGAGCTCAAGCGCAAAATCGAGGAAGGCGAGCGCACGGCCACCACGCTCGTGGCGCGCAAGAACGCCGCCGTGGCACAGCGCAAGGTTTCCGAAGCCATGGCCGGAGTCGGCAACGCCGATAACGCCTTCGCCGCGCTCAACCGCTTCGAGCAAACCGTCTCCAAGGAGGAGGCCACCGCCAAGGCCTTCGACGATCTCGCCAACACCGGGAAGGACGAAGACCTCGAAGCCCAATTCGCCCAGCTCAGCGGCCACGGCGTCGATTCCGAGCTCGAAGCCCTCAAGCGCGAACGCCAGCTCGCCGCGCCGGCCAAGCCCGCTCCGCCGCCTCCTTATCTGCCCAAGGAACTCGCCGCGGGAAGCGCGTCCGTCTCCACTTCCCAGGGGATCGGCGACAAGGCCAAGGCGTAACAGGGTGATCGCCCGATGATTACGCTGACGCTGGTAGTCATACTTGGCGCACTGCTGTGGATTGTGATGATGCAACTCTTCAAGAAGCAGCCCGCTCCGGATTCCGGCCCGTCCGCCGCCAAGCCGGAGCCGCAGGATCTCGCCAATCTGAAGGTCACCGATGCGCGCGCGGGAGACGTCATCTCCGTTTCCGGCGCGGGCGACTCCATGACCGATCTCGATTTCACGGCCGACCGTCTCACCCACATCGAAGCCGGCGCGCGCCGCTGGTTTGAGCTCGCCGGTCCGTACCGCGACCGCCGCGTGGCCTTGCGCGTCGCGGGCGATGAAGAAGTGGAAGCCGCGATCCACTCCGACCCGCGCAAGATCGCCATCGAGGACCTGGGCCTCTCCGAAGACGACCTCGCCCAAATGGACGAGCGCCAGAACACCGCCGATTCGTTCGAGTTCGACGGCAAGGTGTGGCTCTACCGCTTGAGCCGCGAAGCCCGCGCCTGGCGCGACGATGGCCAGAAGCCCATCGGCTACTACTACTGGGAGTTCCAGGAGCAAGGCGGCAAGGGCCTTCTATCCCTTCACAAAGCCGAAGGCGAGCCCTTCACCGTCACCCTGTACGCCGGCATCCCGCCGGATAACGTCACCGTGTATCGCCGCTAGAAGGTGGGACAGGCCATCGCCTTTT
>PLGA01000647.1:0-6624 GCA_003139735.1 Bryobacterales bacterium
TCTGCGTCTCCGCGTCAAATGCACCCCCCCACTAGCGCGATAATGTCTCCATGAGAGTCGTTATGTCGAAGCTCCGTTTGATCGCGGTGCTTTCCTCGCTGCCCCTGCTGGCGCAGGATGGCGCCCTGTCGGCGGAACATATCCGCGCGGACACGAAGTTCCTTTCGAACGATTTGCTGGAAGGCCGCGGCGTCGGCGTGCGCGGCGGGCAATTGGCGACGGAGTATATCGCGGCGCAATTCGCGCTGGCCGGCGCCAAACCCGCCGGCGACGATGGAACCTATTTTCAGAAAGTGCCGCTGGTGGGCGTGGAAACCCAGCCCGATGCGCAGCTTTCGGCCTCGGCCTCCGGCAAGAGCGTGGAGTTTCATTGGTTGAACGATTTCGTGGGCGTCAGCCAGTTGCAAGAGACCGAGACGCGCTTCGAAGGAGAAGCCGTCTTCGTGGGCCACAGCATCACCGCGCCGGAGTGGAACTGGGACGACTTCAAGGGGATGGACGTCAAAGGCAAAGTGCTGGTGCTATTCACCAACGAGCCGGAATCGACCGATCCCAAATTCTTCGACGGGCGCGCGCTGACGTATTACGGGAGGTGGGTCTATAAGTACGAGGAAGCGGTGCGGCGCGGGGCCCTGGGCGCCATCATTATCCACACCACGCCGACGGCGGGATACGGATGGGATGTGGTGCGGAATTCCTGGGGGCGGGAGGCGCCGTTCGTCAAGCTGGCGCCGGGCGAGAAGGCTCTGTCCTTTTCAGGATGGGTGACGCGCGAAGCGGGCGAGAAACTGTTGGGCCTGGCGGGCAAGACGGTGGACGAGTTGCTGGCAGCCTCGGAGAAGCGCGATTTCCGGCCCACACCCCTGGGGGTGGTGGTGCGCGGCGACTTGCCCTCGAAGGTCCGGCCGCTCGATACGCGCAACGTGGCGGCCATCGTGCCGGGCAGCGATCCCAAGCTTAAGGACGAGGTTGTGGTTTTCACGGCGCATTGGGACCACCTGGGGATCGGCACGCCCGTGAATGGGGACGCTATTTACAACGGCGCGATAGACAACGGAACGGGATGCGCCATCCTGATGGAACTGGCGCGCGCCTGGGCGGCCCAGCCGCAGAAGCCGAAACGCACGGCGCTGTTCCTTTCGGTGACGGCCGAGGAGGGCGGCTTGAAAGGATCGGAATACTACGCCGCGCATCCGCTATACCCGCTCGCCAAGACGGCGATCGATCTGAACTACGACGCCCTATACCCTTGGGGCCGCGCGCTGAATGTGGTGGTGACCGGAGCCGAGCGCACCACGGTCTGGCCATTGGCGCAGCAGATGGCCAAACGCCTGAACCTGGCGATCGCGCCCGACGACCAGCCGGAGCAGGGCCATTACTTCCGGTCGGACCACTTCTCGTTCGCGCACGCCGGCGTGCCCGCGTTTTCCATTGGCCATGCCACCGAGTTTGCCGGCAAGCCCGCCGGATGGGGAGAAAAGGCCTGGGCGGAATACAATACGAAGCACTACCATCAGCCCTCCGACGAGTACCAGGAGGATTGGGATTTCACGGCGTTGCAGCAGGCCGCCGAGTACGGCTTCCTGTTGGGGAAAGAGATCGCCAACCAGGACAAGCTGCCGGATTGGGTGCCGGGCGATCAGTTCAAGCGAAAGTAGGGGCCGGATACATCCGGCCCTGGCGCTGGCTCTGGCATGCACGCGCCTGGGTCGGGCGTGCCCGACCCTTACTAATAGCTCAGCGTTCCCGTGCGGGGCTCTTCTTCCGGGTTGGGCAGGTAGAGCGTGTGGCAGTGCTCGCAGCGGTAGATTTCGGCATCCGCTCCGAACTTGCGCTGGACTTCGTCGCCGAAGAAATACCAGCGCTTCAGATGGCCGGCGCACAGTTTGCCTTTGGCGTCCTTCTCGCCGCAGGCGCGCATGCGGGGAATGCGCCGCTTGACCTTCGTGCCGTCGCTGAGCGTCGCCACCAGCTCCGCAACCGGAGCTGGCTTGCCGGACTCCGCATATTTCGGGTTCGCCATATTTGTGAACCCGATTATATCAATCGGCGCCGCCTAATCGACGGTAATGGTGGATGTCGCCGTCTGCCCCGCGATGGTCAGCGAAACGGTCTTGGCGCCGGTGGTGGTCAGGACGCTCGCCGGCGGTGCCGTCACGTCTACCTCGTATAGCCCCGGGTAACCGGGGGCCAGGCCGCAGTAGGAAACCGCGGCGGTCTGTCCGCCGATGGTCACCGTGCACGTGGCCTTGGTGTTGGCGGTCTTGGTGGATGGCGCCACTCCGCCCGATGCCGGTTGGTTGTTGACCGGGCCGAGCCCGTTCGCGTAAAGCTGCACCGCCGTCCCTCTGGCTAACGGACTCGTGGGCGTGACGTAGGTATAGGTGCCGGTGATCAGCGCGGCCACCTCGGCGCCGGGCGTCGTCTCGAAGAAGGACGGCGCGGTATCCGCCACCGTAGCCGTCGCCAGGTTGCCGTACTCGTATTCGTAGAGCGTCACCTTCATTTGCACGGAAGAGTTCAGGCCCTGCAACTCCCACGGCACTTGGACGTTCACCTGGGCGGGGCTCACGTAGATCAGTTCCCCAGGCACGCTAATGCCGGCCGCATCGAAGCTCACGCTTACGCCCTGCAGCGCCAGCGGGAGCGTCGAGGTGGTTTCAGCGGCGAGGTAGTCGCTCAGGCCCGATCCGTAGATGGCCACGTAGGAGCCGGGAGCGATGGTGGTCTTGCCCTGCGCGGCATCGCGAACGCTACCGATGGTGGGCTGCTGCCGGATATTCACGTTGATGGCTATTGCCGCGCTTGAAAGTCCGGTCGGTCCGGCGATGATGCAGCCGGATACGGCGCCCGTACAAGTGTAAGGCGTAGCTACCGGCGTCGGTCCCAGCAGGACATCGGTATAGGCGATGCCGTAGTTGTCGGTGTTGCAATTGACCGACAGCGCCGAGCCCGCGCAGGCCGGCTCCCCGGACACGCTGCGCAGCGTCACGCCGGCGCCCGCCGAAAACGTCACGGGAAAGCCGGCGATGGGGAGGCCGGCGGCGTCCATCAGTTGGATGGCGATCGGGCCGTTATCCGTGCCGGCGATCCCGTCGAAATACGTTCCGAATACCGGGATAATGTTACCCGTTACCGCATTTCCGGATGCCAGAATGCCGTTACCAACCTGAAATAGGTAGGGAATGTGCAGGGAAACACCGATGGCCGTCGCGTTGACGCTTCCGTAGTAGACGCCGACCGCCGGCACGGCTCCCGTAATCGATACGGTGATGGTGGCGCTGGCCGTGCCGCTCCCCGCCGCCCCGAGACTCAGGGTGGACGGACTTACCGTGACGGTCGCTCCCGCCGCCGACATTTTCTGCACCACAGCCACGTTCAAAGTCACCGCGCCGGAACCCAGGTTGGCGATGGTAATTTGCTGCGACGCCGGCAAAGATCCCCCCGTCTTGACGGCCCCAAAGGAAACGGTGGTTGGCGTGGCCGTGATGGTGGCCTGAGCCGCCGCGCCCGCATCCAACAGGCCGGCCCCGATCTGCCGCGCGTCCACGGGAAGGTTACTCACGACCCCAAAGTAGGAATTAAAGGCGCCGTCGTCGGTTTGAACCGCCGTTGCGTTGCTCCAGTTCACCAGCGCGGACTTGATTTGCGCGGCGGTGTAACCCGGATGCTTCTGCTTGACCAGGGCCGCGGAGCCCGCCGTCAGAGGCGAGGCGAAGCTGGTGCCATTGGCCGCCGCGTACCGGGTGGAGCTGTAAACCTGGCCATTGGGGTCGAAACTCTCGGCCGCCACGTAGAGGCCCGCGAAGCCCAGCAGATACCCATCGTTCGGGTCCGGATAGAGGTTGTAGTCGCCCCCGCCGGTGGCCACCAACTCGGGCTTGATCAGCGCGCCGGTGCAAGTACCGCACCCCGTCGCCGGGAAGTAGGCCATCGAGGGGCCGAAGGAGGAATAGGTAGCCAGCTCGTTCGCGGCCGCCCCAGGGTCGGGAGACCGAACCGCGCCGGACATATCGATGGTCACCAGCGGCCATGGATCGACGGACCCGTTTGACGCATAGCTCACAATGGCCGTATGGAAGATATACTCCTGTAACAGCGCCCCCATGGCGTTGGAAATGCCGACTACCGGCCCGGTGAACAGGTCCACGCTTTCGATGTAATTGTACAGACCGGACGTATCGCCGCTGTTCCACGATGCCGGCGAATCCGGCGCCTGAAACATAATCATGCCGATGGCGCCGGCAGCCTCCACGTTGGCGGCCTTGACTGCGAACGAGCACGGGGCGGCTGTCGGGCCGCGCTGTACCAAGGCGAAGGAATTCGTCAGCGAGTTCGCCGGCAGCGCGCTGCAGGCGTAGTTATCCTGGTCGGCTGTCAAAACGCCGACGTCCACCAGCGGCGCCATCAATCCACCGATATTGGCAACCGCCGAATCGCTGGGAATCGAGGCGATATTCTGTAGGCTGGAAGAAGCCCCCGGCACGCTGACGCTCGGCCCGAAGGCATGGCCGTTAATGGTGGCCCCGACCGAAATCACCGAGGGCGCGACGGCCGGCGTGGCCACCGAGTTGTAGACGGGATAGTAGTTGTAGGCGGTATAGTTGACGCCGCCATTGGCCGCCGAGACGGCGATCACCAGCCCGGCTTCGGCAGCGGTTTCAAACGCGTGGCCGAGCGGGTCGCAGGGCACGCCGGCGGCGTTGCCGCAGGCCGCGCCGGTATCCATAGCGCCGGTGGTGGCCGGAGCGCCCGAAGAGAAGTTCACGATGTCCATGCCATCGTTCATGGCATCGTCAAGGGCCTGAATGTATACGTCCTCCGGCGGATAGTCGTTCACGCCGGGGGTGCCGTAGACCTTGTAGCTTCCGAGATACGCCTTTGGCGCCATGCCGTTAATGGGGACCGTGAGGCCGGCGGTTGAGGCCATTGCGGCGGCGGCTGAGGCCACCGCGGTGCCGTGGCCGTCGCGGTCGCGGGGCGAATAGTCGTCCGGTTGCGAAGTAGCCGGGGTGGGCGTCGTGGTACCGGGCAATGGGTTGGCCGGGTCGGTGGCGCTATACGCGGAAATCTGCCGCACGTAGCTGCGCGCCACGATCACCTTGTTGGTGGTGAAGGCGGTGCAAGACCAGGCCGGATCGGTATTGCACTTGGGAAATCCGGCGGGCACGGTCAGCGTGGAATCCTGAAAGGCCGGATGGGTCTGGTCGATGCCGGTGTCGACAATCCCGATTTTGATGCCCGCGCCGGCGTTGCCGGAGCCGCCCGGCGCTATCGACCACGCCGAGGGGTAGGGTGAGCCCGACGGATTGGAGGTGGCTGGCGCTGCGTTCATCAACTGGGTAGCGACGTTGAGATGCTTCCGCCCGGTGCGCATGGGCATGATCCCGGCCACGCCGGGAATCGCCCGGATCGCCGCCAGACTCTCAGGCGGGGCCACCACGAAAATGGCGTTCGCCACGGTAGCCACCGATCCCACCACTCTGATATTTCGGCTCGCCAGCGCGCTCGTCACGCCGGCCTGGGCGCGCGCCACCTGTTCGCGGTACCGGGCCGCCCCGGCCGTCTGCATGCTCTCCCGCGTCAGATAGCGCGCCGCCACCGGCTGATCCGTCAGGAACACCGCGTAACGGTTGGGGGCAAACACCGGCGCGGGCTTGACGCTTCGGTTGGCGGCGGCCGCGGCGGGGCGCCGGGCGGGCGCGATCTGGGCGAAGCCGGGCCAAGCGCCGAGCAGCAACAAGGCGGCAGAACAGGAGGTAATCTTCGCAGCAGTATGATTTCCCATGGCTTTGTGACGATACTACCGCATTTTAGGTTTCCCTGTCTTGCCTGCCGCTAAGAAACTCACATCCGCGCAACTTTTCGGCCAGCCTTGGGTTCATCGATACGAGGCAGGAATTCTAGAACCGCATGAAACTACACTTGACGGCAATTGCAACCGTGGCGGCGCTGGCGGTGGGAATAGCCTTCGCGCAAACCGCCGCGGCCCCGGCCGGGCTCAAGCTGCGCGCCGCCGTGCGCCAGCGCATATTGAAGAAGCTCAACCTGACGGATGCCCAGAAGGCCCAGGCCAAGACAATCAACCAGCAAGCCAAGACGGCGGCTGAACCCCTCCGCGAGCAGTTGCAGCAGAATCGCCAGTCTCTGGCGACCGCCGTCAAAAGCAACGACGCCGCCCAGATCCAGAGCCTGGCCGCCGCGCAAGGCGCGCTGCAAGGCCAGATCCTCGCAATCCGGGCGACCGCGCAGGCCAAGTTCTACGCCATCCTGACGCCCGATCAACAGGCCACGGCCGCGCAGATGCAACAGAAGGTTCAGCAGTTGCTCCAGGGCCTCAAGGCGCTCTAACGTAGTGTCCAAGAATTAACTCAACAGGCCAGAACAGCGTCGAAAACCCCGATGTGGGGCAGGTTGGCCNNGATACCATCCTGCCCCACGCGGATCTGCAAGGGTTTTCATGAATTTTGGTGGCACGCAGGGCCGTGGAGACAGACCAGGAGGTCCGCCCCACCGAAGAAGACAGGCCACAGAAAGCGATGGCCTGCCCCACTGTCAGCGGGCTGCTGAAAAAGCCGCATGAACCGGCCGATTTTGGGCAATTTGCCCAAGAATCAAACGGGG
>PLGA01000647.1:6726-6852 GCA_003139735.1 Bryobacterales bacterium
CCATAGGTCCGGCGTATCGATCCAATGCCACTCCTGCACCAGGAAATTGGGGATGGCGGCGCAAACGTGCGCGGTGGCCATCATCCCGATGGGCGAAGTCACCGCGTGCGGCGCCACCGGCACGTA
>PLGA01000220.1 GCA_003139735.1 Bryobacterales bacterium
GAGGTGTTCTTCGTCGATCTCCCGCAGGAAAAGGAACGCATCGAGATCTTCAAAATCCACCTCGCCCGCCGGGGCGCCGATCCATCGCGTTTCCACCTCGGGCAATTGACCGAGTTCACCAATGGGTGGGCTGGGGCCGAGATCGAGCAATGCGTGGTGTCGGCCTTGACGAAGGCGCGCCTGGCCGGCCGGGACATCACGGAGCAGGATCTCATCGGCATAGCCGCCAAGCTGGTGCCCCTGTCGCGCACCATGAGCGAGCAGATCAACCACATTCGAGCCTGGGCGTTCGAGCGCGCCGTGCGCGCGTCGCCTAGATCCTCCGGCCGGTAGGGCGCGATGCCCCTCGATGG
Organism: Bryobacterales bacterium; assembly: GCA_003139735.1. Taxonomy (GTDB): domain Bacteria; phylum Acidobacteriota; class Terriglobia; order Bryobacterales; family Bryobacteraceae; genus BOG-224. Next base: position 354 of record PLGA01000220.1, read on the forward strand.
AGCCGGATTATTGCCGTTTCCGCGCCCGCAACTGGCGGACGCGAAGCAGGCCCAGGCTGGCCGCCCGGTCGCGGCCGTCGAGCGCGAGACTTCTCGAGTATTCCCGCTCCGCCGCATCGTAGTCCGCCATGGCTTCATACCAAATTGCCAGGGAACGATGGGCGCTCGGGGAATCGGGTTTGACCTGGACGGCCATCCGCAACGCCGCTCCCGACTCATCCGGCTTGTTCATTTCCCCGTAGACCAGTCCCAGCATTTCCCACGCATCGGAACGGGGATTCATTTGCGCCGCGAGGCGCAGCCTTCGGGCGGCCTCTTCCATATTTCCCAGGCATTCCATCGCTCCGGCCCATTCCATCTGGATTTCGTCGCTCCTGGGGAACAAACCGTCCGCACGCTCCAGATAGGGGATCTCCTCCGCGCAGCGGTTCTCTTCATAGAGCGTGTGGGCCAGATGCACATAGGGCCTGGCGTTGTGAGTCGATTGGGACGCCGCTTCCGCAAAAAGGGTTTCCGGATGGCCAAACTGCTGGTTGCGCGTGTAGCACCACCCGCTGAGCGCCGTGACGGCCAAGGCTGCCGCGCTCCATGCGACCGGCGCGGTGAGCCTCACTCGCCGGCTCAACTCACAGCCAACCAGAATCAGCCCCAGCAAGGGAAGATACATGCGGCGCTCGACCAACGGATCCGCGATAGGAACGATCGACGAGGTAGGGGCCAGGGCCGCGAGGAAAAAGAGAAGGCCAAAACAGGCCAGCGGGTACTTGCGCCGCAGACGGAAACAAGCCGCCAGAAAACCGGCAAGCAGAATGAGCCAGAAGATGGCGCCGTGCTCGAAGATGGTGTGCGAGACCGCGTAATCGCGATCGATGGAAAGGCCCACCGGGAAGAGCGCCAGGCGGATATAGACGAAGATGGCCCGCGCCTGCGTAAAGCCGTACTGATACCAGGTGACGCCACGCAGCGAGAATCCCGCGCTCCGCGACGTGAGAAGCACGCGGAATACCGAGGCGGCCGCAACCATCCCGCCCGGAATCATTAAAGCGTAAAGCCGCCAGTTCCGCCGCAGGCCCCGGGTGGAAAACGGCGCCGGCCAAAAGACGTCGGTGAGAAACAGAATTCCCGCCAGGCTGACCGCGTTTTCCTTGGTCTTTACGGCCAGTGCGAACAGCGCCAGAACCACGATGCACTCCATCCACGAGATGGATTCTTTCGGCCGGTAAAGAAACACGACGTATGCCAGCAGCATGAAAAATGCCGCCAGGCTCTCGGAGCGGCCGGCGATGTAGCTCACCGACTCGGTCTGTAAAGGGTGAATCAGGAAAACCAGCGCGCCCGCCGCCGCGGTCTGAGCGATCCGCTCCGTCCAACCGCTCAGCGCCAGCAAACGGCGTAGCGCCAGGAACACCAGCGCCGCGTTCAGGACGTGGATCAGCACGTTGATGGCGTGATAGCTGACGGGGCTGTCGCCCCACAAGGTACGATTCACCCAGTAAGAGAACATGAGTACCGGCCGCACGCCGGAAACCCAGTCGGACAAGGGGCGATCCTGGAGCGTGGATTGGGCGAACGGAAGACCCGCGTCGTCGAACAGAAACGGCCCGTTCATGGCAGGCGAGTAGAGGAAAAAGCCGATGACAAAGGCGGAGGCCAGCGCGGCGGCCCAGAGCCAGGCGGTCTTGCGGGAACCGTTCTGCGAAGGACGGTGAGAGGGGCCGGGTTTCCGAGTCTTGCCCATTGGCCGCTGGGCCCGGGACGGGGCCCCACAGGAAGCGTAAGTCGATCCAGATGGATTCCGGCGTCCGTCCGGACAGCCATGACGGATGACCCCGCAAGGGGGCCAGAATGCAGATTATCCCAGGATTCATGAGGCTGCGCAAGACGGGGTAGTGCCTGAAAAGTGCGTTGATTGCAGATTGCGATAAGCCCTTTCAGAATTGCGGGTCACTTCATGGCATTGATAAGCGCGAGCAACAGAACCGCGACAATTGGCAATAGGACGAAAAGTATCCACAAATGCTTAACGATCCTGCCGGCGATGTGCCTTGCATCTGCGGAAACCTCCGTGCGTGGATCGAACGGGTTATTCTGTAACTCTTCGCGCCCGGATGCCATAGCAGTTCGGCGTTCGGCCTCATGGCGCTCACGAGTGGCTGCGGCTAGGGCCGGGTCGCCTTTAGCGAGCCGTTCAGCCAACGCTTTGGCGCACGCTTCGCTATCGAGGCAGTTTGGGTCCGTTGCCCACTTCTCAAGTTCTTGATCGGAGGCCATGGATATTGTTGTCGGTGGCCATCCAGCTAGTTGGTATTTGGTGCTCTTCTCTTTTGCCATGAGGATAACACCTCCACGGGCTAATGGATCAGTGACGCCAGAAGCCAAAGCAGCGCGCCGATCACCATCAGGATGAACCAGGCAAGCACGATATTCTTGATTGTCCGAACGGATCGGTCGATAGACGCCAGACACGCAACGGAGTCTGTTTGCGGCGATCACAGTCAAATTGCGGTGGCTACCCTCCCCGATTCAAGGCGGATTCTCATGGCTTGTTCTGAAACTTGAAATAGCGAAGCCAGTTCGGCAGAAGGCTTGTCGATTACCGGCATGAGCAAATGCCATGGCATCAATAGATCGGCTGCGAGTGCGTTGGCTTGCGCCTCAACAGGAGTGGAGAGTCCACTCCTATACAGGGAGTCGTCCACTAGCTCCGTAGCGAATAGTCCCCGATGTAACAGGAAATGTGCGATTTCATGCGCCACAGTGAACCGCTTCCTTACCATCGGGTCTTGCGCACGGACCACGATATTGTACTGCTGCTGGCCGAGGGAGCTGCTCCGATCACGAAACAGCTTCCCGGCAACCTCCGCAGGAAGTTGCCTAGACTCCCAGACCTTCAGGCCGAGCACCTTCGCAATCCCTGTGATATCAACGGGGGCGCTGTTCTGAAGGCGTCGAATGAACTCTAGAACTTGCTTATCGAGTTTCATCGTCCTCGCTCGGTAATTCCTCTGCAATTCGCGCTGATTCCGTCTCCCCACTAATTTCAGGAGCCTGCGGGAATGCTGTTGCGTAAAGTGGACTGGCGAGGTGATCTCGTGGCATTTCCTCGCGGATGACATCCCGCACGATTGGTCGCAGTTCCTTCCTTATTGTAGCGCCTAGAGCCTCGTCGTTGAGGTGCCTGTCAACTGCGGTCTTGATGCTAGATTCAACGGCGGCATTAGCGGCCGTGGCCGCCTCCTGCTTAATGTTTGAGTAGCCCCAGATCGCAAGCAAGCCAGCAATGACAGCGAAAAGGGCAAGGGCAACGGTGAGACCAGCGAACAGGACCATCACCAAATCCGCGTACGTGGCGTTTGGCTGATTAGCCTGTGCTCCTGGAATGAGCCGATAACATTCCCACAACGCCAGCGGGAATCCCAAACAGAATACCCAAAGCGCCGCCATTTTGAGCTTTGCCATCATGGAACATGCAATCGTAGCGTGAAATGCGTCCGGAAGTACAGGGGGGCCTTTATGGGTGCTGGAGATTTCGGACCGTGGGCTTCAGCGGCTCTCAGGCTAGAAGTTCCGGCACGTCCCAAACGTGATCCGTGATGCCCGCTTCCATGGCCGGGGTAACGCGGAGCGTCTTGTGAATCCGGCAGAAGTTATAGAAAGCGAAGTGCAAGCAGTAGGCGGACCAGAGGTTGTCCCACTTCTTGCTGAAGACGATGGCTTGCCAAACCAGCGGACCGGGAGCCAGAATGGGTATTCCAGTTAAGATGTTCTTACTATGCCATCCACTTGTCCCAAATGCCGGCGTACCCTCGAGGAAGACGAGATCTGCTGCGCGCAAGTCCGCTATTCGTGGCGGTGCAAGAGCTGTTTCAAGCTCACCAGCGGATTTGCCATCCCTTATGGCAAGTGCTTTATGTGCGGCGGCGAGCTGGAGGTGATTCCCGGGCGCGACCTGGGCGATTCCATGCGATTCCGCGCCATCCGCGACGCCGTGCAGTTTGAGCTGGACTCGTTCCATTTCTACAAAATGGCGCGCGACAAGGCCGCCACGCCCGAACAGCGCGCCGTCCTCGAACGGCTCTACGAGGCCGAGCTCGACCACCTGCACGAGCTCGAAGAAAAGTACCACGCCCACCTGGACCGCGAGGTGGTGGACCTTTCCGCCGACGAGACCAAGCTGCTTTCCAATTGGCTGTTCCGCGGCATTCGCGTGGCGCAGGATTCCGGCGTTCGGGACCTTTATCAGGCGGCTCTCGAAATGGAGCGCCGCACGCGCGACCATTTCCACAAGCTGGCGCGTGAGCTTCCCGAAGGCCTGGAACGGGATCTTTGCGAGGAACTGGCGGCGGAAGAGGAGGAGCACGTGGCGCTGCTCGAAGGCGAACTCGAGCAACTCGCTTCCTGAGTTTCGCCCAGGCCGCGGCCGAATGCCGCCGAGGATCGATTTCATGCGCTTACGAACGCTGCCGGTATTCCTGGCATTTCTGGCGATGGGCTTCGGCGACATCGGAGGTTCTCTCGCCAGCCTCGCCAAGAGCGAGTTCCACCTCAGCAATACGGCCGCCGCGCTGCTTCCATTAGTCGGATTCATCCCTTTCGGGCTGTTGTCGGTAGGGGCCGGCGTGTTTCAAGACAAGCGAGGCAAGAAGTTCGTCTTGATGACGGGCCTGCTAGTTGCACTTGCCGGATTACTGAGCGGCAGCTACAGGTTGGACTCTTTCCCCCACCTTCTGGTGGCCATGTTGCTCCTTGGCTCCGGCGCCGCCGTTCTCCAGGTAGCCGGCAACCCGATCATGCGCGACGTGTCTGAAGAGGGGAAATACTCGCGCAATTTGTCCTTCGGTCAATTCGTGAAGGCCATCGGGTCCCTTTCGGGGCCTCTGATCCCGGTAATCGCCAGGCATTTTGGCGTCCCTTGGCAGGTGATTCTTCCGATCTATGCCGCCGTGCTTCTCATCACCGTGCTCGCGGTGATACCCCTCAAGGTTCCAAAGCAGGCGCCGCAACATAAAGCCGCAACCTTGGGGTCCTGCCTCGCGCTTTTGAAAAACGGCTACGTCCTGGCGATGGTCGGCGCGATCTTCTTTTACGTCGGCGCGGAAGTCTGCCTGAGCACCAACATTCCGACCTTCCTGCACGACCAGTTCGGCATCGTTGTGAGCGGCGTGGGGCTGCTCGGCACGGGTCTGTTCTTCATCGCCCTGACGATTGGACGGTTTGGCGGCGGCGTGGCGCTCAACTGGATGGCGCCGCGTAAATTCTTTGTGGTCACCTGCGCGGCGTCCATCCTCGGCCTGATGGGCCTGTTCGCGCCGTCCGGCTACGTGGCGGCCGCCGGCTTCTTCCTGGCTGGGCTCGGGTTTGCCAACATCTTTCCGCTGGTCTTCTCGCTGGTGGTGGAGAGCATGCCGGAGCGCGCGAACGAACTCTCCGGGCTGATGGTGACGGCCATCGTGGGCGGAGCCGTGCTACCGTACGCGATGGGGTTCGTGTCCGACCGCAGCACGGTGCAATTGGGTTTTCTGGTTCCCCTGGCGGCGATATTATATGTTTCGGGGATCGCGTTGACGAATCTGAGCAGGGAAGCAAAGGAGCGCTGATTATGAAGCGGTTACTCGTATTGATGGCGCTGTTCGCGCTGGCGGCTTCGGCCGCGGATATTACCGGCACGTGGAAGGCGACGCTGGACATGGGCGGTCAACCCATGGAGCGCACCTTCGTCTTCAAGCAGGATGGCGCCAAGCTCACCGGTGAGACCACCAGCTCGATGATGGGGAAGTCCACCATCGCCGATGGCAAAGTGGAGGGCGACGCCGTCACTTTCAGCATCACGGGCAATATGCAGGGCCAGGATATGAAGCTGACCTACAAGGGCAAGATCGTCAGCGCCACGGAGATCAAGTTCGACGTGGACGGCGGCATGGGTGGCGGCGGCCAGGCCATCCAGTGGGACGCCAAGAAACAGTAATCCGAGCCGCGACAGTAATCCGAGCCGCGACAGTAATCCGAGCCGCGACAGTCATGGAGCGGTTGCATGGCGGGGCAGGCGCCGTGTCGGTACTCGACGCCCGATTCCGAGCCGCGACAGTCATGGAGCGGTTGCCCGCGCCCAGCCCCTTATGGCTTGAGCAGCCACACCCGGTACGTCCGCGCATCCGTGAACGGCGCCAGCGTCAGCTCCCGCGGCTTGCCTGCCACCATGCCCTCCATGCTGTAGGCCTCGGTCCCGCGCCAGTTGCGCGGCAACTTCGCCCGCGCGTCGGTCAGCATCACCGTCATGCCGCGAGGACCGGCTGCCTGCAAGTCCAGAACGTCCCGATTCAGCGCCTGTTCCAGCGTCAGAACCTGCGGGCCGCGGAGGATCGCCACGCCATAGGGATAGCTTGGTCCGCCGGGAACCACCCGTGCGGTCACGTCCATGTCCACCTGGATTTCATCGCCCGCCTTCCATTCCCGGTCGATCGCCAGAAACTCCCCCGGCGTGCCCTTGTAAGTTTGCCCGCCGGCCGTCGCCGCGAAGCGCGCGGTCCATTCGGGTACGCGCAGATACAGCGGGAACCGCCCCGCCTTCGCCGGGCTCAGCGTCAGGACAGCGGTCCCTTCCGCCGGGTAGTTCGTCCTGATATCGATGCCCGTATCGCCCGCCCCCGTAACCACCGTCGCGTGGCCTGGAACGTAGAACACCACCGCCGCGCCGGCGCCACGCGATCCCCACGCCAGTTGCGGGATCATGGAGATGCCGCGCGGCTCGCTCGACACGCAGCAGTTGATGCCGGGCGTCGGCGATTTCTTTCCGTTGAGCGGCGTGAAATAGCAGATGTCGCCGGTCCGCGGGTCCTGTGCCCCTAGCGGGAGTTTATTAGGAC
>PLGA01000492.1 GCA_003139735.1 Bryobacterales bacterium
TGCGGCCGGTTGGTGACGGCGATGGCCAGATAGCCGCTCTCGTTCACGGCTCTGACCGCGGCCGCGGAAGCGGGATACAGTTCCAGATCCTCCAGGCGGCTCAAAAAAGGGACCAGCACATTCAGGGTTCCATCACAATCCATAAAAACGGCGTTGCGAGGATTGGCGAGACTGATGCGGCGAGGCTTATCCGCCAGGATGTCCCGCTCCACCTCACGGTAACGCTCCGGAGCGCCGATATCCTTTATATATTCGGGGGTGTTGTAGCCGGCGAGGAACTCCCCGGCNNGCCACCGCCGCGGGAAATACATCGATGCCGAAATCGCTCGGCCGGCCCTCGGGAATGTACGGCAGGATGCGCGGAGTCACAATCTGAATCCCCGCGTTCACCAGATTGGTGCGCCACGCTCCAGCGGCGTGGGGCGCGCGGTCGAATCCGGCAACGCGCTCACCGTCCAAGACTGCGAGATCGCTGTCGAATGGATGGTCGTTGGGATGGAGCACAAGGGTTGCGGCGGCATCCGGATGGGCCCGGTGGAAGTCCATGAGGCGCGCGAGATCCATTTCGGCGAACACATCGCCATACAAGACCAGAACGTCCTCACCGAGCGCCGATAGCACCGGCGCCATGGAACCCGCGGTGCCGAGCGGCTGCTCATCGATCCAATACGTCAGGCGGACGCCGAACNNAACGCCGAGCCATCGCCGAAATACTCCCGAATGACCTCCGGCCGGTAGCTCAGCAGAAGGTGAATCCCGGTGACTTCAAAACGGCGGCAAAGACCGATCAGGCGTTCGAGGAGCGGAGTACCCGCAAGCGGCGCCATTGGCTTGGGAATGTCGCCGAGGACGGGCCGCAGGCGCTTGCCCAGTCCTCCCGCAAGAATGGCGCACTTCATTGCGGCAAGTCCCTATGTGGCATAGCGCGCGATTCCCATGTGGCGCAGCATGGCTTCGATCGCCATGGCTACCGCCTGCTCGGAGTTGTAGCGTGATTTCCATCCGAGCCGATTGAGCGCGGTGACGTCCAACTGGAAACGCGGCACGTCACCGCGCCACCCGCCTTCAGTACCCGTATATTCGAAGATTACATCCTTCAGGCCCATCGCCGCGACGACCATTTCCGCGATGCGGTTTACCGGCAGCGAATCCTGGCAGCCAATATTGAAAATGTTCAGCGGCAGTCCGGCATGATCCACCACATAGAGCATCGCCTCCACGCATTCCCGGCTGAGCAAATACGATTTGGCCTGCCGTCCGTCCCCCAGAATTAACAGCCTGCCGGGGTTCTCGGTCAGTCTGCCGGCGAAGTCGCCGATTACGGTCCGGCCGATTTTGCGGGTCTTGGGACCCACGATATTGGCAAAGCGAAAAATCCAGCACTGCATGGAAAAGAGATTTTGAAAGGCGGAAATCTGCGCTTCGCAAGCCAGTTTCGTGGCGCCATAAAGGGAGATGGGAAGGGGGTAAGATGCGTTCTCGGGAATGGGCTGGACCGGAGAGATGCCGTACACAGCCGAAGTGGAAGAGAAGGCCAGTTTCCGCACGTGGTTCCGGCGCATCGCTTCCAGAACGTGATAGGTGGCGATGGTGTTCTGCCGGAGATCCTTATCGGTCGCATCCCCCGGCGTGAATTTTGCGTCCGGATTGGCAGCCAGGTGATAGACAAACTCAACATCCCGAAGCAGCCCGTCCAGCAGGTTTGGATCGAGCAGATCGCCTTCGACAAATCGGAATCCCTGCAGATTCAGAAACGGAGCGACGTGCTCCAGTTTTCCGCTGCTCAGGTTATCCACGGCCGTCACGTGGTGGCCGCGCGACAGCAGAGCTTCCACCAGGTCGGACCCAATGCAGCCCGCGCCGCCAGTAACCAGGACCTTCATGCGGGTACGCCGTTCATCCGGGCGCTCACAGGCCGGCCGCGAAAGCCCAGGTAGACGGGGCCGCAGGCGAGGCTCCATGCCAGAGTGAACGCCAGGTAACAAAGCGAGTAGAGCAGGGCCGCCGAAGCGCCCACGCCAAACAAAGAGAACATGAGGACGAAGATGCTCTCACGCAAGCCGTGGCCGCTCACCGTAACCGGAATGGAAATCACAAAGAACACGATCGCCAAAATGACCGCGATCGAGGCGTATCCGACGGGCAGGTTCAACGCCCGGGCGGCGCAATAACCGCCGGCGCTATTTGACAAGTGCACGGGAACAGTGACCGCAACGGCAGCAAGCGTGCCGCCGGGCGCACGGGCGTATTGACGCGCCGCGCGCTGTACCGCCGCCAGACCGCCGGCGATCTTGGCCGGCAGCCGCAAGGCGGCCGAAAGCCGCGGCAAAGGGGCGAGAATCAAAATGGCCACTCCCATGATGGAAACCGCCAATATGGCGCATAGAATCCAAACGATGCGGCGCAAATCGCCGCTTCCCATGAAAAGGCTCCACTTGGAGCATACCGCGGCCAGGGCGATCGCGTCGAGCACCACCAACCCCAGCGCGCGGTCCGCCACCATGGCGATTCCCGCGCGGGCCTTGGCATCCGGAGCTTCGCGGAGAATGTATAGAAGCCGCACCGCATCGCCCCCCGTGGACCCTAGCAAGAACATGTTGAAAAACTGCCCTACGCAAGTAATCGCGACAACCCTCTCCAGCGGGATACGCACTCCCTGAAGCTGCAACAACCAGCGCAAGCGGATACTGGTCAGCAGCATTGGAATGCCGAAAAACAGCCAGCCCGCCAGCAGCCAGACGGGCGATGCGCCGCCCAGAACTCCCAGTAACTCGCTCCAATGGGCGTTACGGAAGACATAGACCAANNCGCTTATCCGAGCCAGCAGCCACCAGTGAGTGGCCGGCGGACGGACGGCCGCGATGTCTGCGTCACTCATCGGCCGTCCACTCCTGGTTCAAGGACGCAGCCAGTTTCATGGCGCGCTCGATGACGTTATCCATGTTCACGTACTCGAACTCCGCAAAACGGCCGCAGCACGGAATGCCGGCCGAACGCAGATGACCGAGAACGGCGTCGGTATTCCGGCGGTGGGTCAGGTCGTAGATGACGTAGGCGTACTTGACGCGGCGGATATCGATGTCGATGAAGTCCTCGCGTTTCGCCAGGTCCATCGTTTCGAAACCGTCGAGAATCCGGCCGGCCAGCTCTTCTTTGGAGTACGCCGCCACGCGCGAATCCGCGCGGAAGGTGACTTCGAAAAGGAAACCGGATTCTTCGGGCGAATCTTCGCCCAAAAAATTCAACTTGGAGACACGATGGAAGATCACGCCGGGCTGGGGAATATTCAGCGCGAAATTGTGGCCGGCATTGTCTTTGCGAAATACGGCGACGCCATAAAACATGGAGTTGTACCGCAGCCGGCTCAGCGCCTGACGAACGGATTCCGGAATCTCGAAGCGCAGGCACGGAAAGAAATCGTGCAGCGGCATGCAGTTGATNNAGACTTTCGCAATGCACCCGCCAGCCCGCGCCGTTCCGCTCGATGGCGGAGACGCGTTGCCCCACCGCCAGTCTCGCATTGGCAGGCAGGGCTTCGGCCATCTTATTGAAAAACACCTGGATGCCGCCGCGGCGGGGATAATAGAATCGAGCCTGGTGGGTGTAGCCTTCCTTAAATTCGCCCCGCGCGCCGCTGATGATATCCTGGGCGGGCGGTTTCGGAATGCGCTCCACCATCTGTAAGTCGAGAAATGCGGGGTCGTATTTCCAGATTTTGGCGTTGTACGGACGGAGATAGGACTCGGTGATGCCGGAGCCAAACGTGCGCAAGAAAAACTGCAACATGTTTTGCGGCTGGTAGTCCTCGTAGGGGTTCGAGAGAAACGTCTCCAGGCAGTGGGCGGCCTCTTCGGGTGGCAGCAATCCCAGATAGTTCTCGAAGGGATACTTGATGAGCCGGCCCTTATACCAGATCTGGTTGCTGCGCTCATGAGGCATGAGTTCGCCGTCCCCAAGGGCCAGCATATCGTCGAGGACCGCCTGGTTCCTGCTAAAGATAATGTGAGGGCCGACATCGTAGGAAAAGCCCCGGAATGGAAAGGAACGAGCCAGGCCGCCGGCGGCCGGTTCAGCCTCAAGAATCGTGATCTGGTGTCTTCGATCCAGGAAACGCGCGAGGCTCACCCCCGCGACGCCGCCTCCGCAAATGCCTACCTTCATGCAACTGTCCTGAAGCCGCTGCGAGTGATGTCGTTCTTGATGGCGGAGAAATTCCGCAGCGTGTTCACGATCACCCTGGGAAGCTTCTTGGGCGGCAGACCGCGAGACTCGCCGAATTGCCGCGGGAAGTGGCGAACGGGAACCTGGGCCACTTTATAGCCCCGGTACTGAAACCGCAGCGTCAGCTCGAAATTGATGAGCGCGCGCTCACGCCATTGCATGGCGGCGATGTCCTGAAACGCAGTCTTCTTGAAGATCCGAAGCGGGCAGTCGATGTCCTTGAAACCTACCTTGAAATACGTATTCACCACCCGGTTGAAAACCGCGCTCATCACATTGCGGTAGACCGGGTCGGCGCGGTTGACCTTATAGCCAAGCACCATATCGTGGTCCGCCATCATGCCGTACATGGGCCAGACGTCCCCGGGATCGTGTTTGCCCGAGGAATCGCAGAAGACGATCAGTTCGTTCACCGGCAGCGTCATGGCCTTCTTGAAGGCATTGACATAGCCCCGCTTTTCCTTTCCCTCCTCCCATCGCAGAGAGGGCAGCATCCCGACCAGGCGCGCGAGAATCTCCTTTGTACCATCCGTGCTGCCGTCTTCGGCGACGATGATCTCCGAACCGGGGATTTTCGCGACAACCGCCTCGTGGAAACCGAGTATGACGGACTCAATGACCTCCGCCTCGTTATGCGCGAGCAGCACGATCGAGATGGGACCCAAGTTCGGGCGTGGCGGTCTGGCTGGCTCCAAGAGCATGATTTTACAGGCGGGCAATTCACCTGCCACGCCGTCGCGAGGCTTGGCTGTGCCTTCAAGGAGCAAAGGTGCCGGTTGAGGCGATGGATTTCCCAAAAAACCAGACTATTCCCTTGTAGTTGTCGAGCCGCGATGGCTCGCGAAGGCCATCCGGCTCGCAGCTTGCCGTGAAAGGCACCCAGGTTGAGTTTGGGCATTTTGCCCAAATTTGCAGAACGAGGCCACTTTAGAATCAGCATGTTACGAACTCGTTTTTGGGCATTTTGCCCAAATCGGCTTCGGCGCCGGGCCGCTAGTGTAGTGTCCAGGAAACAACTAG
>PLGA01000588.1 GCA_003139735.1 Bryobacterales bacterium
GGTTAGAGCGCCTGCCTTACAAGCAGGAGGTCCGCGGTTCGAGCCCGCGACCGCCCACCACATCCTGCAGCAGTCGCGCGAACTCGTCCACGGTCATCCCCGCCTCTCGAATCAGCACGCGAAGAGTTCCTTTGGCCAACTCCTTGTGGTTGGGAATGGAGAGGCGCCTGTGCGGTGGATCGGCGCGGCGAAGAACAATGTGGCTGCCGTGTTGCACATCGAATTCATAGCCGGCCTTGCAGAATGCCTTGACTGCTTCGCTGCCAGAAACCACTGGCAGTTTCATCCGGCGGCAACCTCAATGACCTCTTCGAGAATGCCTGGCGGCAACGGATCGCCGTGCTTTCGGAGGCTTTTCAAATAGCCCTCGATGGCCTCACGGATGTTCTCCATTGCTTCGGCGCGGGTTCGGCCCTGGGAAACGCACCCAGGCAGAGCCGGGCAGGTTGCAACGAACACCCCATCTTCGTCCGGTTCGAGATAGACGCGGTACTTCACTTGTCCAATATTCTACCAAGCCCAGCCGGTCGGAGTGCCCGCGCCATTCCCCGCCCACCCCGAAGAACGGCGCCCCACTTGCACCAACCGCCAAGCGCTACACTATTGTTCCGGCTCAATTCGCCAGCTTCATGCCGGTAATTGTAGAAGATAGCGCCAGCTTGGCTTCCATAAATCCGCCAGAATGGGTGTAATCACGCAGATCACGTGCGCTGCCTCGCCCCAGTCGAGGGTCTCCTTATGAGTTCCATCGCAATGCCCCCGCTTAGCCGGGCCATCCATTTCTATGAGGCGCCGATCGGCAAAAAAGCCGTTATGGCAGCCACGGGAATCGTGCTGTTCGGCTACGTCGTTGGTCACCTCCTCGGGAACCTGCAGATCTACTCCAGCAATCCCGACCAGATCAATCGCTATGCCGCATTTCTCCACAACCCGTTGAACGCCGTGGCGTTGTGGGGAGTCCGCGCCGTGTTGCTCCTGTGCGTCGGGCTGCATATCGTCGCCGCCACCCAACTCTGGCTTCAGAATCGCGCGGCGCGCCCCATCGGATATTGCAAAAAGGACGACCTGCCCACGTCCTACGCCGCCCGCACCATGATCTGGAGCGGCCCCATCATCGGCGCGTTCGTCGTCTTCCACGTGCTCCACCTGACCGTGGGCTCCGTGACGACGCTGGCCCCGGATCTGGCGGCCAATGCTCCCAATGTCCGCGCCAACGTCATCAATGGTTTCCACGATTACCCGGCCATCGCGGCCTTCTACATTCTCGCCATGCTCCTGTTGTGCCTGCATCTGTACCATGGCGTTTGGAGCATGTTCCAATCCGCCGGCGTCAGCCACCCGCGCTATACGCCATGGCTCAAGCGCTTGGCTGCCATCTGCGCCCTGGCCATCGCCATCGGCAATATTTCCATCCCCGTCGCCGCCCTGGCCGGCTGGCTGAAATAGAGGAAATGCCCAGCATGGAACTCGATTCGAAATGCCCCACTGGCCCGATCGAAACGCGATGGGACCGCCACTGCTTCCACCTCAAGCTGGTCAATCCGGCCAACAAGCGCAAACATACCGTCATCGTGGTGGGGACCGGACTGGCGGGCGGCTCCGCGGCGGCCAGTCTGGCCGAACTGGGCTACAACGTCAAGTGCTTCTGCTTCCAGGATTCGCCCCGCCGCGCGCACTCCATCGCCGCGCAAGGCGGCATCAACGCGGCCAAGAATTATCACAACGATGGCGACAGCGTCTACCGCCTCTTCTACGACACCGTGAAGGGCGGCGATTTTCGGGCGCGCGAATCGAATGTCTACCGCCTGGCCCAGATCAGTCTCAACATCATCGATCAGGCCGTGGCGCAGGGCGTGCCCTTCGCGCGCGAATACTCCGGTTACCTCGATAACCGCTCCTTCGGCGGCGCCCAGGTTTCGCGCACGTTCTACGCCCGCGGCCAGACCGGCCAGCAATTGCTGCTCGGCGCCTATCAGGCTCTCGAACGGCAGATCGCCGCCGGCCAGGTCGAGATGCACGCCCGCACCGAGATGCTCGACCTGATCGTGGTCGATGGCAAGGCCCGCGGCATCGTCACGCGCAACCTCATCAGCGGCAAAGTGGAGACCCACATCGGCGGCGCCGTGGTGCTGGGCACCGGAGGCTATGGCAACGTCTTTTATCTTTCCACCAACGCCAAGGGCTGCAACACCACGGCCATCTGGCGGGCGTACAAGCGCGGCGCGCTGTTCGCCAATCCCTGCTTCACGCAGATCCACCCCACGTGCATTCCGGTCTCCGGCGAATACCAGTCGAAACTGACGCTGATGAGCGAATCGCTGCGCAATGACGGCCGCATCTGGGTTCCTTTGAATAAAGGCGACAAGCGGGCGCCCAACCAGATCCCCGAAGCGGAGCGCGACTACTATCTGGAGCGGCGCTATCCGAGCTTCGGAAACCTGGTTCCGCGCGACGTGGCTTCGCGCAATGCCAAAGCGGTGTGCGATGAAGGCCGCGGCGTCGGAGAACACGGCCTGGGCGTGTATCTGGACTTCAGCGACGCCATCAAACGGCTGGGGCAGGCGAAGATCGAGGAACGCTACGGCAATCTATTCGAAATGTATGAGCGCATCACGGATGAAGATCCGTACAAAGTTCCGATGCGCATTTATCCCGCGATTCACTACACCATGGGCGGGTTGTGGGTGGATTACAATTTGATGAGCACCCTTCCGGGATTGTTTGTGCTGGGCGAGGCGAATTTTTCCGATCACGGCGCCAACCGCCTCGGCGCCAGCGCGCTGATGCAGGG
>PLGA01000306.1:0-6329 GCA_003139735.1 Bryobacterales bacterium
TGGGCTCTTATGTCGCGCACCCTACAGCAGCACGGTATCGATGCGTTCGTCGGCCACGGGTTGGGAAGCCACGGCAGGCGCGGTCTGCGCGGGAGCTTCGCTGGGACGGAGGAACCGGACCAACTCTTCCTCGGAGCCGTCGAAAAAGCCTTCCAGCAGCTCCCGAATGGCGGTGCGGCGCAATTCGTCGCGCGAGGTCGCCGGGGAATAGACGAACGCCCGGCCGGCCTTGCGGCGCGCGATCCTGCCCTTGCGCACCAAGCGCTCGAGGACGGTCATGATGGTGGTGTACGCCAGCGGGCGGGACTGCCCCACCACGCGGCGCACGTCGCGGACGCCGCCTTCCCCCAAAGACCAGAGAGCCCTCAGACAGTGCAATTCAAGCGGCGGAGGGACATCGCGAACGGCTTTGGGCATCAGCTTTCCTGTTTGCCGATCGCATGTCTCAGTTTGTCGGCGAAGGGCGACTCGGGCTTCGGGGCGGAGGCGGGCGTCGTGGCATCCGGGCCGAGCGCAACGGGCGTGGACGGCTTGACCGCTTCCCCGGCAAGGTAACGGTCCTTCTTCAGCACGCTGCGCTCCAGGGCGTTGCTATAGGTGGTGAAGCAGCCCTCCACCTGGCGGTCGTTTTCGGCAAGGAACCGCATGCACTCCATCTTGGAATCGAGATCGTCGAGGTAGTGCAGCATCACCGCCTCGGGGAACATGGGCAGCTTGGGGGAGCCGAANNGCGGCGGAAAATCGGGGAGGCCGCGCAGCTTCTCCGCAACCATGCGCAAGCCGATGGAGATGTGTCCGATGAGCTGCCCGTCGCTCGAGTAAGAGAACCCCCGCTCGTAGTTCAGCTCGTAGATCTTCCCGATATCGTGCAGCACGATTCCCGCCAGCAGCAGGTCGCCATCGACGTTCGGGTAGTGCGGGGCCGTGGCGCGCGCCAAGGCGCACAGCGAGAGCACGTGCTCGATCAGGCCGCCGAGATAGGCGTGGTGGATTTGCTTGGCGGCCGGAGCGCGGCGGTAGCGCCACGCGATGTCCGGGTCGTCCAGCATGGCTTCGAGCAGGGCTTTCAGGTGAGGGTTGGATAGTCCGGCGACGGTGGCGCGCAGCTCGTCCCACATCTCTCCGGGGTCGCGGCGCGAAGAAGGAAAGTAGTCGGCGAACTCGATCTCGGCGTCGTCGATGCGCCGCACTTTATGGATGGTCAACTGGGGGCGGTTGTGGAAGACCTGGATCATGCCTTTGACCTTGACGAAATCGTCGCGGTCGAAGGCATCGATCACCTCGGAAACGTTGTCCCACATCTTGGCGTCGAGTTCGCCGGTGCGGTCGCCGAGCATTAGGGAGAGGTAAAGTTCACCGGTCTTCTTCTGGCGAATCTCCTTGGAGTGAACCAGGAAAGTGGTGGTGATGAGCTGGTTCGGCTCGAGTTCGTTCACATAAGGAGACTTCATTGCTTGACCGGGGGCGCCGGAGGCTGCGCGGGCGGCGAATCCGGGGCTGGCTGAGCTGTCTGGTCCGGCTGCGCCGCGCCGGGGGTTGCGGGCGGCGGCGTGTAAGTGCCTGCCGGGCCGTACGGAATCAGCCCGAGGAATTTCTTCCTCTGGCGCGCGGCGACTTCTTCCTTGGTGGTGGTCTGCGGCTTGATCTCCGCCACGTCGTGCCATGTGGTGTCCTGGCCTGGTACGGCGCCGGTATCCACGTAGCCCTCGCGAATCTCGAGGAAAGCTTCCCTGCGCAGCTTGGCAAGGAAGACGCGCACCTTAGGTTCCATCCGAGGCTGGGCCATGGCGCTCTGGATATCTTCCTTGACTTCTTCGAAGGTGGCTTGCCCAGCCTCATAGCGCTCTTCCACCCTAACGATGAGGAATCCCGAGGGAGAAGTGAGCTTAATGGGATCGGTCACGTAGCCCCTCTGGTGGGTGAAAACGACGTCGGCGAGTTCCGGGCGCAGGTCCTCGCGCTTCTGGGGCGTACCCAGATAGCCTCCGTTCTTGGAGGTCTCGGAATCGTCCGAGTTGGCCGCCGCCAGATCCGCGAACTTCTCGCCGGCGCGGGCCCGCCTGACCAGATCCTTGGCTTTGACCTCGGCGGATGCTACCTGCTCATCGCTCCTGCCCTCCGTAGAGAGCAGAATCTGGCTTAGAAAAACCTGCTCCTCGCGAACGAATTTATCTTTATGATCCTCGTAGTACTTCTTCATGTCGTCTTCGGAAATGAAGATGCGCTGGGCGACTTCCTCGGCAACCACGCGCTGCGCCATGAGCGAGTCCTTGAGTTTTTGTTTGTATTCCTCCAGCGAAACGCCGAACTGGTCGTGGATCCAACTCGAGAACTTATCGGGGTCGCTGATCCGGGACTGCACCTGCATCCGGCCGATTTCCTTGAGCGCATCGGCATCCACGCTGATGTTGAGATCCTTGCCTCTTTGGACCAGAAGAAGAGCGTCGATCTTGTCCCTGAGGGCGTCTTGCATGGTCCGCTCGAGGATTTGGGCCGCTTGAGCGGGGGGGGCGCCCTTTTCTTTGAGCTCGTTTTCGGTCTCAACGCGGAGTTGATCGAGATCGCTCATGGTGACGATCTCGCCGTTGACTTTGGCGACGATCTGCTCCACCACCTTAATATCCGCCGCGGCGGCGAACGAGAGGGTTGCCGCAATGAGTACTACAAACCTGCAAAGCATAGGATGTCCTTATAGTTTAACAAGACTGCACGGGCCAACGTGACGCCCCCAAGTCACGGCTGGGCGGCACGGGCACAGGGTCGGGCATGCCCGACCCCTACGTCAACTGCTCCAACTTCTCGGCAATGTACTGCAATGCGGCGCCCGCGCCGGGTTGTCCTTCGAGCGGCAGAAGGAGCACTCCGGCCGGGGTGAACTGCGCGCCCCTGGTCTTGCCCACAAGGCGCATCAGACGGGCCGGATCGACCTGCGTTTCCTTGTGGAATTTCACGCTGAGCAGGCTATGCCGCCGGTCGACCGCCTCGATTCCGATCCGTTCCGCCAGGGTCTTCAGCGCCGAATATTCAAGCAAATTGCGTACCGCTTCGGGCACCGGGCCGTAGCGGTCTTCGAGTTCCTTCCCGACGCGCTCGCGGGCGGCCGCGTCGGCGGCATTGGCGATCTGACGGTAAGCTCGCAACCGCTGGTTTTCGTCGGCGATGTAGTCGGGAGGGATGCGGATATCGAGGCCCAGGTTGAGGGCGGAGTGGATCTCCGGAATGGCCTCCTCGCCTTTGAGTTCGCGAACCGTCTCTTCGAGGAGCCGGACGTAGGTATCGAAGCCGACGCAATTGATCTGGCCGTGCTGCTCGCCCCCCAGCAGGTTTCCGGCGCCGCGCAGTTCCAGATCGAGCGCCGCAATCTTGAATCCCGCGCCCAAGTCGCTGAACTCCTTGAGTGCGGCTAACCGTTTGCGCGCCAGTTCGGTCAATTCCGTGTCAGGGGGGACCAGGAGATAGGCATAGGCCCGGCGATTGGAGCGTCCCACGCGGCCACGCAACTGGTACAGTTCGGAAAGGCCGTAGCGCTCGGCGTTTTCCACCACCAGGGTGTTCGCCAGAGGGATATCAAGGCCATTTTCGATTATTGTAGTACATACCAGGATGTCGAACTCATGCCGCATGAACCGCAGCATGGTTTTTTCGAGCTCGGCCTCACCCATTTGGCCATGACCGACGCCGATGCGTGCGTTGGGCGCGAGTTCCTGGATCATGGCGGCCCTAGTCCAAATGGAATCGACCCGATTGTGGAGAAAATAGACCTGGCCACCGCGCGCCAACTCCAGCTCCAGGGCTGAGCGGACCAATTCGGGCTTGAAGGGAGCCACCACGGTGTTGATCGACAGGCGATCCTTGGGCGGAGTTTCGATCACAGACATGTCTCGCAAGCCTAATAATGACATGTGTAGTGTTCGCGGGATCGGCGTGGCGCTCATGCTGATCACGTCCACGGTTTTCTTGAGTTGCTTGAGGCGTTCCTTATGCTTCACGCCGAAGCGCTGCTCTTCGTCGACAATCACCAAGCCCAAGTCTCGAAACTCGATGTCCTGCGAGAGCAGACGGTGGGTGCCGATGGCCAGATCGACCTTGCCTTCGGCGAGATCGGCTACGGCCGCCTTCAGTTCCTTGGGAGAGCGGAAGCGGCTGAACATCTCGACGCGGACCGGGAATGGCTGGAAACGCCGCCGGAAGGTTTCGAAGTGCTGAAATACTAGAACGGTAGTAGGGGCGAGCACGGCGACCTGTTTGCCGTCGCCCAGAGCCTTGAAAGCGGCGCGCATGACCACTTCGGTCTTACCGAAACCCACGTCGCCGCAAACCAGGCGGTCCATGGGCTGCGGGCTTTCCATGTCGCGCTTGATTTCCTCGATGGCGGTAAGCTGGTCGCGGGTCTCGGTGAACTCGAAAGCGTCTTCGAATTCGCGCTGCCAGTTGCTGTCGGGCGAGAAGCGGAACCCCTCGGCCAGCTTGCGGCCGGCGTAGAGTTTGAGCAACTCGTCCGCCATGTCGCGCATTTTGGCTTTGATGCGGGTTTTAGTGCGGGTCCATGTCGCGCCGCCCATGCGGTCGAGCGCCGGCGCGGCTTCACCGGCGCCGCGAAAGCGCTGAACCAGATCCATGCGCGTCAGCGGGACGTAGAGCTTGGCGCCGCCGGCGTATTCGAGCAGCATGTAGNNCCGAGAAACTGCGCAACACCGTGTTCCGCGTGGACCACGTAATCCCCGGGCTTCATGTCGATCAGGTCCGCCGAAAAAGTGGCCAGCGCGGATTTCGAGGCAGGCGCGCGGGCAACCAATTCGGAGGACTCGAAAAGATCCTCCGATCCAAATACTACAAGATGCGAATTTACGAAAGCGGAGCCGTGGCGGATCAGCCCCTTGACAAGGAAGATGCTGGCTACGGACCCNNCGGTAGGCCAGCCCATACTCGTTGAGAATGTCCGCCACGCGTTCTACTTCACCTGTAGAAGAGGCGAAGAAGGCCACGCGATTGCCCGATTCCACCAGATTGCGCGCCTCGGCTATGGCGACCTGCATGTTGCCATGAAACGCCATGGCGGGGCGGGTAGGGATGTGGAGCGGGGCATTTGCACCAAACGAAGCCAATTTTGAGTTCGCTGGAAACGAAGCGCCGCCGGCAACGACCTGCGGCGCTGCGCGGAACGAACCCAATTCGAGATCCGGATCCCAGCCAATTTCCAATTCTTTCAACGAGATCTGGGGCGCCGCGGCGGCCTGCTGGCGCAGTTCCTCCCAGCGGAAGAAAACCTTGGCGGGGTCGGCGGCAGGCGAACGCTCAATCTGTTCCAGGCGCTTCCAAAGGCGATCCGCGGCGGCGCTCACCTGCTCCGGTTCGTCCCACACCACCACCGGACGTTCGCACAGGGAAATCACCGACCCCGAGCGCGGCCGTAGCATGGGGGCCACCAACTCCCACCCTGCGAAAGGCTCGCCGGGCGGGGGCAAATCGCGCCCCGGAATGCCGGTCTCGCGAATTAGTTCCGCCAGCTCGACCAATGGGCTGCGCGACTTTTGGTATTCGGTAAGCGGAAGGAGCGTACAATCCTCAAGCTTCAGAACGGAACGCTGCGATTCGACGTCGAAGCGGCGGATGGAGTCCACCTGGTCGCCGAACAGGTCCATGCGGACGGGGTTGGGCGCTTCCGGGGAAAAGACGTCCAGGATGCCGCCGCGCACGGAGTATTCCCCAACCATTTCAACGGGTTCGCGGCGCGTATAGCCGACGCTCTCCAGGTGGGCCACGAGGTCTTCCAGGGGGACTTCATCGCCGACCCTCAGTTTGAGGGCGAGTTGGCGGTAAAAATCGCCGGGATGGATGCGCAGCAGGGCGGAGGCGACGGGCAGGACCGTGATGGGCGCGCGCTGGGTGGACAAACGCCATAGGCCAATGGCGCGCTGCTCGCAGATTTCGGCGTGCGGNNCCCGGCCGGTCGCCCGAGACTAACAGGCCGAAGAACGTCTCGAGCGCCTCGCTGAGGGCCTCAGCCTGCTTGTTGCCATCTACTACAATAATCAAAGGACGGTTCAGCGACTGCCATAGAAGCACCGAATAGACCGCTTTGGCGGTGGTGGTGAGGCCGGAAACGGCGGCATCCCCTCCGGCGGCGAGGCGGCGCAGGGCTTCTTGAAAACCTGGGTCCTTTCCCAAGTCCAAAAACAGGTCTTTGACGGCAGGATGAATCAAGGTTGGCGACCGAGAATGGTATTAACGATATTAGTAGTAGAATATCCGGGTTCAAGTGGCGCGGCGACCACTTTGCCACCGGCTGCCTCGACTTCTTCCCGGCCCGCGATAAAGTGGGACCAATC
>PLGA01000306.1:6365-7916 GCA_003139735.1 Bryobacterales bacterium
GATGTGGCCCGGATGAAGCAGGTCATAGCAGCCGTTGGTGAAAACCACGGTCCGGCCCGCGAGTTTCCAGCGCCGGCGCTGTTCGACCAGTTCCGCGCGGCTATACAGGCATGCCACCGGTTTCAGTTTAGCAGCCGCGCGCGGTGGCGCAGGCGATTCGCCGGCCAGCGCAGCCCATCTACGACTTGTTATAGGAGCGTCTCAATTCCGTGTAAATCGCGGGCGCTGAAGGCCATGGCGGACCAGTCGATTCATGGCGGCGCAAATATTTCAAGTTGTGGTGACCGGCCGGCGGCTTGCCAACCGATCCGCCTCCTGATAGCGTGGGCCGATGGCGTTGAACGTCGGCCGTTTGGGGCGCATCGTTACGCGCGGCCGCGGTTTCATCGCGGAAGTCGACGGTCTCCGGTTCGTCGCCATTTCGGCGGTGGTGCTCTACCATCTGAGTCAGCACACGCTGACCCGCCTGATGGACGGCGCCTCGGTTTTGCCCGGGGAGCGGTGGCTCACCGAGCTTCTGGACCTGGGTCACTACGGCGTCCAGCTCTTCTTCGTACTGAGCGGGTTTCTGCTGGCTCTGCCTTTCGCCAAGTGGCGGCTGGGACTGGATGAAAGGCCATCGCTTCGCGCCTACTATCTCCGGCGCCTCACGCGGATCGAGCCGCCTTATCTTGTCGCGATGGTTCTGCTGTTCATCGGCCCCCCGCTATTTGCCAGTTGGATGGCCACGGGCTGGTCGCTTTGGCCCAACCTGCTGGCCAGCCTGATCTATCAGCACAACCTTATTTTCCACGGGACGGACCCCATCAACCCGGTCACCTGGTCGCTTGAGATTGAAGTGCAGTTCTACATGCTTGCCCCGTTCCTGGCCGCCGTATTTTCGATCCGCAACGTTGTGGGCCGCCGGGGGGCCCTCTTTGTTTTCATGCTGGCTGCCCCGCTGGTGCGGAGCCTCTTCCCGGCGGAGATGGAGTATTCCTACGACAGCCTCCTGTGTCAGGTGGAGTACTTCGCGGCCGGTTTCCTGCTGGCGGATTTCTATCTGTTGGAATGGCGGCAAGCCTCCAGCCGGTCACTGCGGTGGGACGTGGCATCACTCGCGGGATGGCCCGCTCTGGTTGCCGCTTTGCCCGATCAGCGTCTCCGCTACGCCTGGGCGCCGCTAATGCTCTTGATCTGCGCCGGGGCGTTCCGGGGCAAGGTTTCGAGCTGGCTCTTGAGCCGTAAGCCGATTACGGTGATCGGCGGCATGTGCTATTCGATGTACCTTCTGCACTTCCGTTTGATTTTTGTGACCGGCCACCTGGCCACGCGCTTCCTCTGGGGGTCGAGCTTCATGGAACGCTTCGCCCTGGAAGCATTGATCTCGATTCCCGCGATCCTTTTGGTGACTGTGGTCTTTTTCGTTGTGATCGAGCGTCCGTGCATGGACCCGGCCTGGCCAGCGAAGGCGGCTTCTCGCTTGCGGGCGTTACGAGCGAAGGTTGCTTTGCAGGAGGGGCAAGCGTCCCGATGAGTCGGGGGCGCTCGGCCATAGGCGTTAAGATAAGC
>PLGA01000378.1:0-162 GCA_003139735.1 Bryobacterales bacterium
CGAGGGATCGACCAAGAGCTACAGCTACGTGAAGGAACACGAGGAGGCGCTGCACGAGCTGAGTTTCGTGCCGTTCTTCGAGGAGATTTCGGTGGAGATTCCGGAAGGCGAAGTGCGCGACGTGGAGATGCACGACGGGTCGCACCTGCGCATCCGCAAGCT
>PLGA01000378.1:271-3612 GCA_003139735.1 Bryobacterales bacterium
CCGCATTCCTGCGGGCGTTCTTCGGCGTTCGCCGGCCCGGTTACGCGTACTCCGCCTCCGCGAACACCCGCTCAACCGCCCAATAAAGAGCGGCCAATGCGATGCCTGCAACTGCAACCGCCGCAGCCAAGTTGCCCGGCAGCGCCCGCGAAACGCCCGGCAAAAAAGTCGCCAGCTCAACATGGCAGAACCCGCAAACGACAATCGCCAGCACCGGAAACATCGGACTGAACAGACCCACCCGCACCGCCAGCCTTACGTGGCGCAAACGGCGCCAGTCGAAAAGCGCGTTGAATAACACGAACAGCAACGTGAGCCCAATGATCGCAGCGACGTGGAGGATCAAGAACCTGGGANNGCAGTGGAGGATCAAGAACCTGGGATCCTCAACCGCATGGTATCGGCGCCCCGCCAAATACCCTCCAGCCGTCACGACAAGTACCGGCCCGATAACCAGTGAGAGCACGACGCGCGGGCTGACGGGCAGTACACAGGCCCAGCGAACCCGCGGCCGGGAGGCCATCCACATGATATTCACGCCGATGGNNGCATACGAAAACCAACGAACCGGTCATAGCCGACCAGAAAAGAACGGGTGAAAAGGCGCCAATGCCCCACGGAAAGGCGGAGCGCAGAATCGCCAGCCATGGAACCACAGGCTCGCCGCCGGCATGGCCCCTAGTGGGGCGCACCGCGACCGCCTCCGGCGCAATCAGGAGGCCCTTGGGAATGGCTCTCCAGGTCCTGAGAAACAGCGCGGCGGAGAGCGGCAGGCAGACCATCAGGGCCGGGGCCGGCGCCACGAAATCTGACAGCGCCGTGAATGCCACGATAA
Organism: Bryobacterales bacterium; assembly: GCA_003139735.1. Lineage (GTDB taxonomy): Bacteria > Acidobacteriota > Terriglobia > Bryobacterales > Bryobacteraceae > BOG-224. The sequence goes on from PLGA01000378.1 coordinate 1,107, forward strand.
ATACCATGACAGGGAAGAACACCAACAGAAGCGAGTGAGGGCTGCAGAGCAACTGGACCCGCACGGATTGCAGCGCCATTACCGCCAGCGTGGCAATGGCGGCCATTGCCGCCACCGTGAGAACCTCCTTCGCAAGGCTTCGGGAGATGAGGATGGCTGCGCCGCCGAAGAGGGCCGGCAGCCAGATGATAGCCATTATCAGGGACATTCGCGCCAGGAAAAGCTGGCGGCCGGCGATCGGCAAGGTTGCTTCGAAACTGGTGGCGCGTTCGTGCGGACGGCAGGCAAGTGCGCCGGCAAATCCGACGACACCGCAAACCATCGCCGCGGCCTCGGGCTGGCCGGGAAGGAAGAGGCCGATGGCAGCGCTGAAGAGGATTAGCTGGGGCAAGAACATCAGTGCGGGATCGCGCTTCATGAGTTGATAAATCATGTCACCGCTCCCCGCCCACCAGCTCGATGAACAGATCTTCGAGTGGAACGCGCACGCAGCGGATGCCATCAATGCCGAGCGAATCCGTCAGTTGCCGGCGCGCGGTTTCCGGAGTTCCTTCCATCACGGCATGCCAATCGTCGAATACCGGCCGGACACGCAGACAACCGGCGGTTCGCTCGATGACGGCGGCGTCGGGCGCGGAGGCGCGGGGAACCACGGCGAGGCAGATGTCCTCGCGGATCCGGTCGAGATCGCGGTCGAGCCGGACTTTGCCCTGGTCGAGCAGGATCACGCGGCCGCCGATGCGCTCCACGTCGGTCATGTGATGGGAGGAGAAGAGAATCGCCGTGCCTTCGCGGTTCGACAACTGGATGGAGGTCTCCAGGAACTCGCGGCGCGCGACGGCGTCCAGGCCGCCGGCGGGTTCGTCCAGAAGCAGCAACTCGGGCCGGTGGCAGACCGCGCAGAGCAAGGCCGCCTGGCGCGCCTGGCCCTTGCTCAGTTTCCCGATTCTGGAACCGCGCGGCAGCGAGAAGCGGTCGAGAAGCTGGCGCTCCAGAGCTTGATCCCAGGCGGAAAACAGATAGCGGTGGAAGGCGATCAGCTCGGCGACGGAGGAACCGGGCGGCAGCACCTGGTCTTCGGAGACGAAGCCGATGCGCCGTTTCACCTCGACCGGGTCTTCGGTGGGCGAAAGGCCGAAGACGCGTACCGCGCCGCCATCGGGGGATAGCAACCCCATGGCGGTGTGGATGAGGGTGGTCTTGCCCGCGGCGTTGCGCCCGAGCAGGCCGGCGATTTCGCTTTCGTTGAGCGAGAAACTGACGCCCGTCAGCACCGGCACGCCCTTTTTGTAGGACCGGGATACGTTCAGAAACTCCAAAACGGGGGTCATACCTTTTCCTTCTCCCGACGGGGGCCGCGAGCGATCTCGCGGTCGGCGTCCTTGAGAATTTTCACGACTTCCCCAAGATCAAGACCGGACAAATAGGCGTCCGCAAGCAGCTTGCGGGCCTCCAGCCGGAGGTGGTCCAGCCGGCCGGCGCGATCGACCGGCGGCGGACTGGCGCAGACGAACGTGCCGCGCCCGCGCTGGGTTTCGATGAAGCCGAGCGCCTCCAACTCGTCGTAGGCTCTCTTCACGGTGAGCGGCGCGATAACCAGTTGCTCGCTCAATTCGCGATGGGAGGCCAGCCTGTCGCCGCTTTTCAGGCGTCCGCCGGCGATGGCTTCGACGATCTGCCGCATGATCTGGCGGTAGAGGGGAAGCTCGTCGGACGGATTCACGGCGAGGTACATATAGTGATATATAACTGTATATCACTTGGATGTCAAGAAGAAAACGCAACACTAAGAAGGCAGGCCAGGAGGCCCGCCCCACCCTACGCTGCTATCATGGGTGAAACCCATGATTCAAGACGTTCTCCCAGAGGGCCTCACCTTCGACGACGTGCTGCTGGAGCCGGCGCGCAGCGAGGTGTTGCCCGCCGAAGTCGATACCACGACGCGCCTCACACGGCAGATTGCGCTGAATATTCCGATTGTCTCCGCCGCCATGGATACGGTGACGGAGGCGAACCTGGCGATTGCGCTGGCGCGGCAGGGCGGCATCGGCTTCGTGCACCGCAACATGCCCATACGCCGGCAGGTGGAGGAAGTGGACCGCGTGAAGCGCAGTGAGAGCGGCATGATCGTGGACCCGATCACCATCGGTCCGGACGAGCCGATCTACGCCGCGCAGGCGCTCATGGACCGCTATCACATCTCCGGCGTGCCGATCACCAAAGAGGGAAAGCTGGTCGGGATTCTCACCAACCGCGACCTGCGATTCGAGACGCGCTTCGACCTGCCCATCCACGAGGTGATGACCAAGGAGAACCTGGTGACGGTGCCGGTGGGCACCACGCTGGAGCAGGCGGCCAAGATTTTGCACAAACACCGCGTCGAGAAATTGCTGGTGGTGGACGACGAGTATTACCTCAAGGGCCTGATCACGGTGAAGGACATTCAGAAGAAGCTGGCCTACCCGAACGCGGCCAAGGACAGCCAGGGCCGGCTGCGCGTGGGCGC
>PLGA01000566.1 GCA_003139735.1 Bryobacterales bacterium
TTCAAGCTGGGCATGTTCGATCCTCCCGAGCGCGTTCCCTTTTCGACGATCCCGTATTCCGAGGTGGATTCGGCGGCGCATCGTCAAATTGCGCTCGAAGCCGCGCGCAAGTCGATCGTCCTGCTGAAGAACCAGAACCAGACGCTGCCGTTGAAGTCTTCCGTGCGCAAGATCGCGGTGATCGGTCCGTCGGCGGACGATCNNAAGCGCAGATCCGATTTGCGCTGGGCGCCGCCTACACCACCCAATCGCAGGCGCCGGTACCCTCGGATGTCTTGACGCCGCCCAGCGGCACGGGCCATGGGCTGCTGGCCGAGTACTTCGACAACGCGGATTTCACAAGCCAGCCCAAGCTGCAGCGAGTCGAACCGCGCGCCTATCAGCCCTCCGGCATCGCCGATCCAGCCGTGGCCGCGGCTTTTCCGCAGCGCGGATATTCCGTGCGCTGGACCGGGACGCTGCGCACGCCNNACGCCGGTGGGCGGCGATTACGTAATCGGCCCAAGAAGCGGCGGACGGTCCACCATGCATATCTTTCTGGACGACAAAGAATTGGCCGCCGAAGCTCCGGCGCCGGCCAGTGCGGCTCCGGCACCGGGCAATGCCGGACCAGGGCGTGGCGGGGCGCCGCAACTGCACGCGCAACTGGAGGCCGGGCGCGCTTACCACCTGCGAGTGGAATACGCGGCGCCGGCGGCGGGAGGCTCTGCCCAACTCATGTGGCTTCCGCCCGCGGCGCCGCTGCTGGCCGAGGCCGTCGAGGCCGTCAAGAGCGCCGATGTCACAGTGGCGTTCGTGGGCTTGAATCCGAACCTGGAAGGTGAAGAGATGCCGGTCAGCGTTCCCGGTTTCGCCGGCGGGGATCGCACCGACCTCAACTTGCCGGAGCCGCAGGAGAAGCTGATCGAAGCGGCCGTCGCCACGGGCAAGCCGGTGGTGGTGGTGCTGACCAGCGGCAGCGCCCTGGCCGCCAACTTCCCCGCGGAACGCGCCGCGGCAGTACTGGAGGCGTGGTATGGCGGGGAAGAGATTGGAACCGCCATCGCCGAGACGCTCGCCGGAGCCAACAATCCCTCGGGCCGGCTTCCGGTGACCTTCTATCGCAGCGTGGAGCAATTGCCCCCGTTCGACGATTACGCCATGAAGGGACGGACCTACCGCTACTTCCAGGGCGAGCCGCTCTGGGGTTTCGGCTTCGGCCTGAGTTACTCGAAGTTTCAGTACTCCAAACTTCACGCCACCCAGGACCAGCGCGGCGCTCATATCTCGGCGCGCGTGAAAAACGTTTCCAAGCGCGAGGGCGACGAGGTGGCGCAACTGTACCTGAGCGGGGCCGGGGGCGCCGACGATGCCGTCCGGGAGTTGCGCGGATTCGAGCGCGTCCACCTGCGCCCCGGCGAAACCCGCACGGTGGAGTTCACCATCGCTCCCGAGGATCTTCCGGAGTACAAAGCGCGCCTCAGCGTGGGCGGCGGCCAGCCCGCGGGTCAAATCGCACGCGTCGAGGGCGCGCTATAGCCTGCCGGCCGTTTTGCTACAATCGAAGGTCCCGGAAAGCGCCGTTGGAGAATAGAGATGGGTGAAGCGTTAGGAATGATCGAAACACGCGGCTTGGTGGCAATGGTCGAAGCCGCGGACGCCATGGTGAAAGCCGCCCAGGTGGATCTGGTGGGCTGGGAGAAAATTGGTTCCGGCTACGTGACCGCCATGGTGCGCGGCGACGTGGCGGCGGTCAAAGCGGCCACCGACGCCGGCGCGGCTGCGGCGCGGCGGGTCGGCGAGCTGATCGCCGTGCATGTGATTCCCCGCCCGCATCAGAGCCTGGAAGCCGTTCTACCCATTGGCAAGTCGCATGCCCCGGCGGCGGGCAAGTAGCCGGATCGCGAGGCTCTTATGATTCTGGCCCGCGTTGTGGGCACTGTAGTCGCCACTCGGAAAGACCCGCGTCTGGAAGGCATGAAGCTCCTCATCCTGAAGCCTGTGTCGCCGGACGGAACCGACGAAGCCGGCTACGTGGTGGCCGTCGACACCGTCGGCGCCGGCAATCGCGAGCGCGTCATCGCGGTTTCGGGCAGCTCCGCCCGTATGGCCGATGGATGCAAGGATAAGCCCGTCGATACGGCGATCGTGGGCATCGTCGACGAAGTGCATTTGGACTGAGTCATGTTCCTGGGCCGTGTTGTCGGAAGCTTATGGGCCACCGTGAAAGACCCTCAAATGGAGGGTCTGCGCCTGCTGGTGGTCCAGCCCATAACCCCGGCTCTCGAAGACGCCGGAAAGCGGCTGGTCTGCACGGATTGCACCGGGGCGGGCGCGGGCGAAATCGTATACTGGGTCCGCAGCAAGGAAGCCAGCTTTCCGTTCCTCCCCCAGGAACCTCCCACCGACGCCACGGTCGTCGGCATCGTCGATTCCATCCATCTGCGCGCCGGAGGCCAGGCATGTTGATCGGGCGCGTGATCGGGGACCTGACGGCCACTCAAAAGCACCCCAGCCACGAGGGTCGCAAGATCCTGCTAGTTCAGCCGCTGAACCTGGATGGCACGGATCGCGGCAACGCCATTGTGGCGCTGGACGCGGTGGATGCCGGNNGGCGACCGCGTACTGATCGTGACCGACGGTTTCGCCGCTATGACCGCCGTGGACCGCCCGCTCGGGTCGCCCATCGACATGGCCGTGATCGGTTTCATCGACCGGATTGAACTGCTGCCCGGCGTTTCCTGATCGGCCCCGGTAGTGCCGCCGGGGTAAGTAATAGCGCATCCGCCGTAGGGGTCGGG
>PLGA01000340.1:0-509 GCA_003139735.1 Bryobacterales bacterium
GAGGATCTCGGCAGCAAGAACGGCACGTGCGTCAATGAAATCGCGCTCAAGGGCCGGCTGATCCTGGAACCGGGCGACCGCGTTACGGCGGGTCATCTGGTGATCGTCTACTCTCCCGAAGCGGGCCGCGATTCCTCCGAACGGGTGGTGGTATTCGAAGGCGATCTGTCGAGTTTGCCCAGCACCTCGACGGTGGTGACCACCCTGACGGCGAGCGCCCAGGCCATCGGGCACAGCGCCGCCGTCAACCGCGCCGGAGAAAAGGCTTCGGCCATGCAGGCGTTGATCCAGGCGGGACGGGTGCTTTTGGAGAACCGCCCGCTGGGCGACCTGTTCCCGTTGATTCTGGATCTGGCGATTCAGGCGGTGGGCGCGCAGCGCGGCGCGCTGATGAGTCTGGAGGGCGATGAGCTGACGCTGCGGGCCCACAAGGGCGAAGGATTCCGAATCAGCAGCCACGTACGCGACAAGGTGATCAAGGAGAAGGCGTCCATCCTGGTGCGCGACGC
>PLGA01000340.1:517-3070 GCA_003139735.1 Bryobacterales bacterium
GCCTGCTCACGGTGATGGCCAACACGGCCGCCATCCGCATTGAGAACGCGCGCCTGGCGGAAATCGAAGAGGGCGACCGGCGCATGCAGCGGGATCTTTCGCAGGCGGCCGAAATTCAGCGGGGCGTGCTGCCCGCCAAGGCGCCACGGGTAACCGGTGTGGATGTGGCCGGGTTCAACGCGCCGTGCCGCACGGTGGGCGGCGATTACTACGATTACTTCGTCTACGGCGACGGACGCGCGGGCCTGGCATTGGGCGACGTTTCGGGGAAAGGCATGCCGGCCTCGCTGATGATGATGGCCCTGCACGCCAGGGTGCAGGTGCTGGCGGAGGACCCCGGCGACCTGGCGGCCTTGATGACGCGCTTGAATAAGGCCACATGTGTCAACTGCCCCAGCAACCGATTCATCACCTTCTTTTTCTGCGTGCTGGACGGAGCGAGCGGAGAGATGACGTACGCCAACGCCGGGCACAATCCGCCGGTGCTGATGCGCGCCTCGGGCGAGGCGGAGATGGTGGAGGGCGGCGGCCCGGTGCTGGGTCTCCTGCCCATGGCGCCCTACCGCGAGATGCGCGCACGGCTGGAGCCGGGCGATATCCTGGCGGTGTACAGCGACGGAGTGACCGAAGCCAACAATACGGCGGATGAAGAGTTCGGAGAGGAACGCCTGATTGAAGCGCTGAGGCGGAGTCGCGGCGAGCCGGCGGAGGCCATCGTGCAAGCGGTGCGGACCGCGCTGGCGGCATTCACGGCCAAGGCGCCGCAGGCTGACGATATCACGCTCGTGATCGCCAAGCGGTTGTAAGCGGGCGGCCCTATGAAACGCGAAGCGTCTTTTTTCGATAACCACGAACCCGTCCTTATCTACATTGCGAAGAAGCTGAGAGAAGCCCTGCGCCTGGAGGCGATTCTCGATTCGGCCGGCGTCGATTACGGCGTGGAGGCCGACCATTACCGCGGCGGCGTGATCTTCAGCACGGTGAAAGTGGGCGCGTTCTTTTACGTGTTGCCGGAAGACCAGGGGGCGGCGCTCGACGTCCTGCGCCNNATGGCCTGCCCCACTGTCTAGTCGGCAAGAGGTTCAGACCTTGGGCGCGGGAGGGGGAAGATCGCGCGCCGTGACCTGATCGGAGAACTCCACTCGCCTGTGGCTGCCGTCGCAAAACGGCTTGTTGGCCGAAAGCCCGCAGCGGCATAACGAGATGGCGGTTCGTCCGGCCAGACCGAACGCCTTGCCCGATGGGTCCAGAATTTCGAAATCGCCCTCGATACGCAGGGGGCCGTTGTGGGACGCGGTGATCTTGGTTGGCATAGATTTATTTCTTGGTCGTGGGCGTCCGGTTGGGCTGATCGACCGCATCGCCGTACTGAATGGTCGACTTGCCTTCGTAGCGCTTGTACTCCTGATACTTCACGGTCATGGCGATGTGCACGTCCTGACCGTCCTTGAAGTGGAGCGTGTCGTCGGCGTGGGTATAGGTGGGGAACCAGTACTTGCCATCGATCTGCTCGCGATAGGTCTCGAACTTGGGAAACTGCTGGTCGCCGGCTTTCAGGCCTGTGCCCTTGCCGTAGGTCTTGACGATTTGCAAGTCGCGGTCGTCCACCCAGATCTCACCTTCGAAATAGCGCTTGCCGACCACCATTTTCTTAGGCAGCGGCTTCACCGAAAAGGTGTAGCACCCAATCTCATCCACCTTTTCGCGCCCCAGGTAATCGAGTTGGTAATTGGGGACCTCGGCGGTGGTCAGCACGAAGGGCTGCACGTTGCGCAGGTCGTTCTCGTCTTCGGGCGTCACCATGATATCGGTGATGGTGGAAACCGGCGCGTACACCACCTTCTCCATCCGTTTGCCCTCGGGGGTGAAGATGATGTCTTCCACCAGGTCCCATTGCTGCCGGGTGGGATTTCCGCCAAAGTCGAGGACCTGCATTTTGAGCGTCTGGCGGTAGGTATAGTTGTTGCGGGCCGCGGCGAAATCGGCTTCCTTGGCGGCGAACTTCCTGATAATCTCGTCCGGATTCACATTGTCGGACTGAGGGGCGGCCGCCCAAACGGGCAGGCAAATGGCCGCCCACGCGGCTGAGAGAACGATTGCGCGCATTACACCCTCCCACTTTTTACGATACTACTTCCCTAGAAGCTTCTTCGCGATAGTCAACAGTTGGATGTTGCTGGTTCCTTCGTAGATGCGCCCGATCTTGGCGTCGCGGTAGAGCTTTTCCACCGGATAATCCTTGGTGATCCCGACGCCGCCATGGACTTCGATGGCCTTGGAAGCGGCCTTTTCCGCGATTTCCGAGCTGTAATACTTGGCCATGGCGGCTTCGGTAAGAAACGGCAAATGGGCGTCGCGCAGCCGTGCGGCATTATAGACAAGGAGTCGCGCCGCCTCGACTTCGGTAGCCATGCGGGCCAGTTCGAACCGGACACCCTGGAACTCGCCGATGGCGCGGCCGAACTGCTTGCGCTCACGGGCGTAGGCCGTGGCATGGTCGAGTGCGGCGCGGGCCAGCCCGATCATCTGGGCGCCGATGGCGATGCGGCCTTC
>PLGA01000558.1 GCA_003139735.1 Bryobacterales bacterium
GCGTTGCGCTCCACAATCGCCGGAAGCCGCATGGCCACGGCCTCGCTGATGCTGCCGGGGCCGGGCTTGCCAATGAAGTAGTCGGCAAGCTGCATGTAGCGCGGGATCTCCTCGGTGAAACCCTCGACAAACAGCGGTGCCGGGTGCGGCATCGCCCTCAGCCCGTCGCGCAGGCGGGCGTTGTGGCCGCAGATCAAAATCAACTGGCGCTCGGGCAGGCGCGCCGCGATTTCGCGCATCGCCGCCGAGCNNGCGAGCGCTCTTCGGCCGCCAGCGGAGCGGCGTCGTAGAATCGCGGGCTCAGGATCATTCCGGAAGTGCGCAGCACTTTGCCCGCGGCATGGCCCAGCGCCTGCGCCTGCTCCACCGCCTTCGCCGAGCCGCAGATGAAACGCTGCTCCTGGAGGCCGCCGGCGAAAGGCTCGATCCAGAAGTGCGGCGGGTAATCGGCGATGTCGGTGAGCACCGTCACCAGGGGCGTCCCCGGCAGTGCATGGCGCAGGCTCTGGCATAGCGCGCGATTGAAATTCGGAATCAGCGAGACCACCATGTCCGGCCGGCTTCGCCTCCAGAACTCATCGAGCGCGCGCACCTGCCGTCCATGGAACAGCCGGATCACCACGTGCATTGCGGCCGTGAGCTGCCCCGAACCGAGCGTCCACCCCTTTTTCAACATCAGATTGTAAATGTCCTGCATCCGCAACCCCGTGAGCTTACGGAAAACGTCCAGCGAATCCAGCGTTTCCTGCAGGTTAACCATGCGGATTTCGACCGGCCGGCTTTGGCTCTCCATGACTTCGCGGAGCGCATTGGCCGCCGCCCGATGGCCGCCGCCGGCGTCGAAAAAGATGAAATCGAGCTTCTTCACCAGTTCGATTGTGCCACGCTCGCGCCCATCCGCGCGCGAAAACACTTTAATTAACCGATGTTTTTCGCGGATTTCACGGGCCTGTAACCCCAGGCCGCTATAAACGGGGTATGCAGGCTGTCGGCCGCGGTGCCGCGTTCGGGCAGGGAATGCTGCACTTCATCGCGCGCCGCGACCACCGTCTCATGAATCGCGTCCACCGCTGGCGCGCGCCGCGCTGGATTCGCGTGTGGATGTTGTGCGCCACGCGCGGCGGCGATGGATGGCTGTGGTATGCCATGGGGTTGATCGTGCTGTTGTTCGGAGGAGCATGCCGGTTCCGGGCTGTAGGGGGGGCTGCGCTGGCGGCCGGAACCGGCATCGCGTTGTTTCTACAATTGAAGAAAGCCGCCGGCCGCCGCCGCCCGTGCGTCTTCGAGCCGCATTGCTGGTCCACGCTGCTGCCGCCGGACCGGTTCTCGTTCCCCTCGGGCCACACCATTACCGCATTCGCGGTCGCTCTTACCCTGAGCCTGGCTTACCCGGAGATGGCGCCGGGCCTCCTATTCTGCGCCCTAAGCGTAGCCATTTCCCGCATTATGCTCGGCATGCATTTTCTGAGCGACGTGCTCGCCGGGGCCGCCATCGGAACGGCCCTGGCCTTCGCCTCCGCCCGGGTCTTCGGGCTCGCCTAAGCGACAGTCGTCGGCAACAGCGCCGATCCAGTCGGTTCGCCGGCCCGACCCTCACGACCAGCAAGCTGTGGTCTTTTCCGATATGCCCGTTTCGCGTGCCACACCGTCCAGACGTCATGCAGCGCATATACAATGGAAGTGCGGTGTTCGACTGGGACAGGAACAATCTGCGGAAGATTCGAGCGCATCGGATCAAGCCCGAAGAGGTTCAAGAGGCGCTGTCAAGCGCCCCGATCCTCATCTATGAACAGGACGTTCAGGGTGAAGCGCGCTACGTTTACTACTGCGAGACTGCGTCGGAACGGCTGTTGGCCGTCGTCCTGGTCGAGCGCGATGACAAGATCCGGGTCGTCACCGCNNGAGTTTGTGAAGCGGAAATCGGCCGAACCCCTGAAGAAGGGGAGCGCGCCGAAGGGATCGCGCCTCGTAGGCCAACTGAACCGGACTGCCAGCGTTCAGATAGCATTGCGATTGCCCGAACCGGACGTAACGAAGGCGAGAGAAATCGCGACCCGCAAGGGCGTGGGCTACCAGACCCTGCTCAAGATGCTGGTGCATGAAGGTCTCCGCCGCGAAGCGCGAAGACCGTGATCGTTGATTATGATAACTTGCCCCTAGTCACAGCGCTAAAGCTGCGGCCCCGGCATTTCAGTTCTCGGTTGGCGTCTTGTTAGCCCGGTCGATGACAAACACTTCAACCAGCCCCTTCGTGGATTCCAACTTCAGTCCGAGTTGGCTGCTCAGCGCCGCCTGCAGATTCGGAGCAGGTTCGCTAGCGCTAGCCATGTTCGTTGCGCTCCCAGGCGGCTCCGGTAAGGCAATGCCCCCCGCCGGCATGAACGTCAGTCTGAAGTCGTAAGTCCCCCCTAACCCCGTCTTGTCCACCACGGGACGGTTGCCCAGGCGTCGGGATGACGCTAGTTCCTCGAAAGTGGGGTATCGGAGAAGTGACCTGGGCGGCCTTGACCCCGATGTGTCCCGCAACTGGGACGATAGGCACGTGCGTCTATTGCCCGTGACGCGGCTCGGGGGGCTAGCCCACCTGCACGGTCAGCATGGAGATGGACCCTCCATCGACGCCCTCTATCGGGAACGCGATGTCTTCGCCTTGCTGCCTGGCGCCCAATACGTAAAGCAGCGGCAGGTAGTGGTCCGGCGTCGGAATGGATAGCATCGCGTCCCGCCCGAGCTTCTCGTAATCGATGAGCGGCGCGTAAACGCCCGCCAGCATCATCTGCCTGGCTTCTTTTTCGAAGCGAACAGCCCAATCGTAAGGATCCGGCATGCGCCGTCCCCACGCGTAGGCGTGGAGATTGTGGACCAGGTTCCCGCTGCCCACCATCAGAATGCCTTCCTGCCGCAGCGGGGCGAGCCTCCTCCCAATCTCGAAATGGAAAGACGCCGGCTGCGATTCGTCGATGCTCAATTGCACCACCGGGATATCGGCCTCCGGATACGCGTGCCGAAGCACCGTCCATGTCCCGTGATCGAGACCCCAGGAACTGTCGAGCTTCACGGGCAGCGGCGCCAGCATCCCTTGCACGCGGCGCGCCAGCTCCGGGTCGCCGGGCGCGGGATACTGCACCCGGTAAAGCTCCGGCGGAAAGCCGCCGAAGTCGTGGATGGTCCTGGGCGCCGTGCCGACCGTCACGCCGGTCTCCGGCACATACCAGTGAGCCGAGATCGAAAGGATGGCTTTGGGAGCGGGCGTGCGTTCCCCGATGAGCCGCCATCCCCTGGTGTACCCGTTGTCCATCAGGGCGTTCATGGGATTGCCGTGTCCGAAGAAGATCGCGGGCAGCGTCTCGGCCATACGGGCGCCTCCAGGTTCGTACCGGTCAGTATTTCTCCCGCCGCCAATCCGAATACGATGCGCCGGCTATTTCGAACAGGGCCACTTCCTTCGAGTGCATCGACAGTCCGGTCTTCTGCCCTTCCTCGATCAAATCCTGGAAGAAGTAGTAGGCTTTGTCGGGCTCCAGTTTCACGCGCATCGATCGCGCGTTTCCGGCTTGCGATACCAGCGTGTACTCGCCGGGGTCCAGATTCACGAAAGAGTAAGTCCCCGCCTCGTTCACGGCCACCACACGGCCGTTGGCATCGAGATTGATCGGCTGCTTCTTGGCGTCCTCCACCCCAGGACAAACCACCACGATCAGGGCCCTGCCCTTCGGAATGGGCGGAAACGGCGGGTTTGGGCGGCGTAAGCGGACCGAGTAGTTGAGGTTGAGGTCGGTGATCGAGGAGAAGTCGAGAAGTTCCAGGCCCAGGGGAAAGTCCATTTCTTGCAGGCGGTCGCCAAATAAGGGGCGCGTCTTGGTCAGAAAATCGGCGCCGTCCTGGCCCATTTCGACCACGAACCGCTCGGGATTAGCGCCCGGCTTACGCTCGAAGTAAAGCCAGTAGCGCCTTTCGATCTCGTTCGACCCCGGCACGGGCGGCGAGGCATCGGCGTCCGCAATCACTTTGATAATATCGGCGTAGGGAACGGTTACGATCCGGCGCTCCGGCTTCTTNNGTAAACGCGCGGCCGGCGTCGTCGAGCGCCAGTTCTCCGGCGTACTCGGTCAGCTTGGGGTCCTTGGGGCTGGCGGCGCAGCGAATCCTCACATCCTTGAAAGTCGTCGCCGCGGACGCGGGAAGTGCGCACGCTGCGGTCAAGGCGATACTTCCCATCCAGGCGAGAGCGGATCGAACCATCTATACCAAAAATATAACAGCCGCAAGCCGGGAATGCACGCCATCACGCTAGAATGAGGCCGATGGCCAAAT
>PLGA01000302.1 GCA_003139735.1 Bryobacterales bacterium
GCGGGCGGTAATTCACCACCAGACGAAAGCTCATAGGGCCGGTTACTGAATCTCGACTTTGATGGCGATGACTTCCGCGGTCGGCATGACCTGGAAGTTCAGGACCGCGGGATTCGCGCCCTCCAGGGCCTTCACGGTCACGGTGACCTTGCCGTTCCGCTCCAAGTCGGCGTGAGTTGGAGTTACCTCGAAACCCTGCGGCGTGACGCCGTACAGGGAAATGCTCATCGTGCCCAGCGCGCTATTGGAGAATGCGACTTCTGCGGATTCGCCGGGCTTCAGCGCGAGCGATGGCTTGTCCACGCTCACCTTATGGAGAGCCAGCGCCGGACTGGTTAGGTCGGCCGGGGAGGGGAGTACGACCGGCGGACCGGCCGGGGTGGCGGCGCCCGTCATACCCGCGATTAACCCCATCATGCCGAAGGGCGTCACCCGTTGGGCGCTGGGGTCCACATACCAATACCACTTGCCGTGCTCCAGTTTCCATTGGCTCGAGATCGGGTACTTCATCGGATGGCCGGCGAAGCCCTCGAACATGATGTTTCGCTCGCACACGGCGCCCACGCCGGCGAGCCTGAACTTGTCGGAATAGTCGGCGTTCTTGATCTCGCAGCTTAGATACTTTTCTTTCTTGATGGCGACGAAATAATTCTTGCTCTCCGGCGCGACCAACGTCTCCGCATCGCTGAACTCGCCCTTCACGAAGTCCTGATAGAACTGGTTCGCTCGGGCGCGGAGCGCCTGGTCCACCTTGGCCGGGGCCTTTTCCACCGGCTTGGGGCTATCCTGGGCGCGCAAGGCTGTCGCCAGAAGGGTCAGGGCAACGATACGCAGCATCAACTCAAGTTTATCGTACCGGCGCCTCATGCAGCTTGGGACGCTGCCGGCGGCGAAAAAGTCTGGTCCGCGCCCGCAACGTAGCTTGGCAGGAANNGCCGATAGGGCGCGCGCCATGCCGTTGTCCCCGGTGTAGAAAACCCGGTCGACCCACCGCTCCCGGCCAGGATACTCGGGAATGTCCGGCCTCGGTAACACCCTCCTCAAGCCAGAAGGGATGGTTCAGCACGACCAGCGTCTCGGGCATCCCGGACAGCTCGCGGAGCAGGTCCGGCAGCTCGCTTTCCCGGGGCGCGGAAGTGTACGCCTGCATGGCGGCCATAAAGGAGTGGACGGCGCCGGGCGGAAGGTTCAGGACCGTTACCAGGGGCGTGCCCGGCCACGCGCGGTCCAGCGCTTGCCGGAAAGCGCGGTTGTAGTGCGGGACGAGCGAGACGACCATGTCCGGCCGGTTCAGCCGCCAGTGCCGTTCGAGGACGCGGACTTGCGCCTGGTGGCAGAGACGGATCACGGCGTGCATCGCCGGAATCAATTGGGCCGTTCCCAGCGTCCAGCCGCGCCGGAGCATGATGTTGTAGACGTCTTGAAAGGGAATGCCCGTGGATTTCCGGATGAAGTCGATGGGGTACAACAAGTCCTGGACGTTCAGCAGACGAAGGTCCCAGGGCCGCTCCTGCCGGCGGATTACCTCCGCAAGGGCCGTGGCCGCCGCCCGGTGCCCTCCGCCGGCGTCAATGTAGATAAAATCGACCGTGCGCCGCGAGTCGCAAAACTCCCTTGGAAGGCGTCTTTCTCCGCGCGCCGGCTGGCGCACCGCGGGATCTTGTTCCTGAACGGCCATCGGTTGCCCTACACCGATAGTGCGCCCTCAACTTGACGAACACGTTTCAGCTAAGTGAAAGTTCACGCATTCCGCTGCATAATTCGGTTCAAGTTCCCAACGAGGCCGTTCAGGCGCACAATTCCTCGGCCGCCCCAACGCGATTGCGCGGCAATCCTAGCTTCCTGCTCCTGTGTTGGCCACGACCAACTGCGAGGCACTGGTGTTCCAGATGCCTGAGATGCTGCCGCCGGCGCCCAGGAAAAGGGCCGCCGATGCCAGCGCTACGAATGCCAAGAGCAGGGTGTACTCGATCAAGTCCTGCCCCTGGTCTTCCTTCCAGAAATTCTTCAAAAACGTCATCGCTTTCGCTCCTTCGTCAGATTGTGCGCTTTTGGGCGCATTCCGGTCCGCCGCCACTCCAACACCGGGCAGCGATAATGCCGGCGGGCAGCAGCGCGCCGGCATGGCCGATGAAGACCACTCCATGCTAGCCACGGCTATGACCACGGACAAGTCAACTTTAGGTAACGACCCTAAGCTAACTGCCCTTCCGAAATGGCGCCGGTCCCCTCTCGGAGCGAAGAGATTCTTGCTCTTGCGCGGCCTTCGCGACCAAGATAAGCTGGGACGCTTTTCCGCGCCACCCCGCTGGGAATCGGCCTTGGCCCGGCCTATCGGCCTTCAAAAACCGTGATAAACGGGTCCGATGCAGACAGTTGGAGGTAGAATAGACGCTGGCCAGCATGGCCCCTCCAAATCCCGGATTAACCCTCGCGTTGTTCCGGGGGTGGAAAAGGAGTCCCCGAAAATGACAATCGATCGGTCTTCGGCGGCGTCCCGCGTACGAACACTCGGGGCGATCGCGGCGGTTGCGGCAATCCTACCGGTACTTGGTCTTGCGGGACCGCGTGCCTTGGCGGTTCCGGCCGAGCGCTTCAAAGCGGATCTCCTGACTGTGCCTTTGAGCTTTGAACAGAATCGGGGGCAGAGCGCCGCCACGGTTCAGTTTCTCTCGCGCGGTTCCGGCTACGCACTCTTTCTCGACTCGGGCGGGGTCGTCCTTAACCTGGAGCGACTGCAACCCCCATCGGCCGCGGCGATAGGGCAAGCGCCTGAAGCCGCGCCCGCCGACACCTTGCGCATGAGCCTGATTGGGGCAAATGCCAAGGCCAACGCGGTCGGACTCGCCCCTCAACCCGGCGTGGTGAGCTACTTCATCGGCAACGACCCGAAGAACTGGCGCTCCGGCATCCCGACCTACGGCAAGGTCGACTACGCCCAGATCTACCCTGGCGTGGATCTGGTCTTTTACGGGAATCAGCGCCAGTTGGAGTACGACTTTGTGGTCGCCCCCGGCGCCGACCCCAGCCGCATCGCCTGGCGGATCGACGGGGCCCGCGCCAGCGTCGATTCGGAGGGCAATCTGGTCCTGAATGCGCCCAACGGCCCGGCCAGCTTCAAGAAGCCGGTGCTGTACCAGATGGATGGAGACAAGAAGATCAGCGTGGAAGGGGAGTTCGCCGTAGCAGGGAACCAGGTGCGCTTCCGGCTTGGCAGCTACGATCGTTCCAGGGAGTTGGTCATCGATCCCGTGCTCAGCTATGCCACCTATCTTGCCGGCAGTGGCACCGATAACATCGGGTGGAC
>PLGA01000602.1 GCA_003139735.1 Bryobacterales bacterium
GCGCATGGCCGCCAGGTCCACCACCGCCGGGACCCCCGTGAAATCCTGTAGCAGGACGCGCGCCGGCATGAAGCTGATCTCTTTGGCCCCGGCGCCGCCTCGCGCTACGTAGGCGATATCGCCGGGGGCAACCCGGCGGCCGTCTTCCTGGCGTAAGAGGTTCTCCAGCAAGATCTTAGTCGAGAAAGGCAGGCTCGGCACGGCGCCTATGCCCTGGTCTTCCAGCGAAGCCAGACGGAAGTACTCATACTCGCCGTCGCCAACGCGCAGCTTGGAAGCGGCGCCAAAACTGTTGTTCGACATCAATTCCGATTATAAAGGCGCGCGCCGCCCGGCGCGTGGCCCTAAAGTTCTGGCCTGTCCGCCCAGCCCATCGCCAACTGTACCAGCGTCCGAACCGGCAGTCCCGTAGGCCCCTTGGCCAGGAACGGCTTGGATTCGTCCAGCCATGCCGTTCCGGCAATGTCCAGGTGCACCCACGGCGTGTCCTCGGCGAATTCCTTCAGGAACATCGCGGCGGTAATCGCGCCGCCCCACCGTCCGCCGACGTTCGCCAGGTCCGCGAACGCGCTCTTGAGGTAGTCTTTGTAATCGTCCTCGAGCGGCATGGGCCACATGCGCTCGCCCGCGGATTTCGCCGCCCCCAGCACGCGCTCGCGCAGGCCGTCGTCGTTGGCGAACAGCCCCACGTTGAGGTGCCCCAGGGCTACCACCACTGCGCCCGTCAGCGTGGCCGCGTCCACCAGGTGCGTGCAGCCTTGTTTGCGCGCATAGGTCAGTGCATCCGCCAGGATCAGCCGCCCCTCGGCGTCGGTATTGATCACTTCGATGGTCTTGCCCGACATGGCCGTCACAATGTCGCCCGGGCGCTGCGCCCGGCTGCCCGGCATGTTCTCCACGCAGGGAATGAAGGCCGTCACGGCGATCGCCGGCTTCAATTGCGCGATGGCCCGCATCGCCCCCAGCATGGCCGCGCCGCCGGCCATGTCGTACTTCATTTTCTCCATCCCATCGGCCGGCTTGATGGAGATCCCGCCGCTGTCGAAGGTCACGCCCTTGCCCACCAGACCCAGGTGCGACGTGGACTTCCCCTCCCGCGGCCTGTACCGGATCACGACCAGCGCGGGCGGTTCGGCGCTTCCACGCGCCACGCCCAGCAGCGCTCCCATGCCGAGCAGTTCCATCCGTTCAGAATCCAAAACCTGGCATTCCAACCCATACTCCGAGGCCATGCTCCGCGCCGCCTCCGCCACTTTGTTAGGCGTGAGCAGGTTGGCCGGCTCGTTCACCAGGGCCCGCGCGAAGTTTTGCGCCTCTGCCACAATCCGCCCGCGCGTCACGGCGTCTTCTAAATCTTCGCCCGCCGCAACCACCGTGAAGCGGTCCACGGATTTCTTCTCGCCATCGTCGGTCTTGTAACGGTCCGGTTCGTACTCACCCAGGATGGCGCCTTCCACCGCCGCGCTCGCGAAATCGGCGCTGGCATGTTCCGGGTCGAGCGCCATGGCGATGCTCTTGACCGCCTTCGATTTCAAGTGCCGCACCGCAGCGCCCGCCAGTTTCCGCATCTCCGCCGGATCGAACTTCTCCGCCTTCCCCGCCCCGGCCAGCAGGACGCGCGTCGCCGCTACGCCCGCCACGTGATGCAATAGCAGCAGTTCCAGCGGTTTGCCCGCTATCTCGCCGGCCTCCAGGAGGTCGCCCGCGCCGAATCGCTCCTCTTTCCTGCCCTCGAAGACCGGCACAATCAGCGCGCCGGCCTCCACCTGCTCCAATGGCTTCCGTTCGAACGAAGTTTGCATGTCTAAGACGAATATACTGCAAATCGGTTGGAAAACCGCGCGCAACGCCGGCAAAACCGGCTAATATATATTGGTTCGAT
Source organism: Bryobacterales bacterium (assembly GCA_003139735.1). Classification (GTDB taxonomy): domain Bacteria; phylum Acidobacteriota; class Terriglobia; order Bryobacterales; family Bryobacteraceae; genus BOG-224. Next base: position 1,883 of record PLGA01000602.1, read on the forward strand.
GCCCACCGTCAAAGTCAACGACATCGATATTTATTACGAAATCCACGGCTCCGGCGAACCCCTTGTCCTCATCGGGGGGCTAGCGAACGACATTACCGACTACGCGGGTCATTCCGATATCGTCGCTTTGCTCTCGGAACGCTGTAAGGTGATCGCCTTCGACAACCGCGGCGTGGGCCGCACCGGCAAACCGGATATTCCCTATTCCATCCCCATGATGGCCGAGGACACTGTGGGCCTGCTCGATGCGCTCGGTATAGAGCGAGCCCACATTGTCGGCATTTCCATGGGGGGCCGCATCGCGCTTGCGCTCGCACTGGCGCATCCGGACAGGGTTGGGAAGCTGGTGCTTGTGTCAACCGCTCCCCGGGTTGTCAGGAGCTTGCGGCGCTCGGTCCTCTTCGGCCTTTACCGGGTTCTGGTCCTAAAAACCAGGGGTTCCGAAACCTCCCGTGGGTTCGAGAGACAGGTCGCCGCCTCCGCGTCCTTTGATTGCACCGCTAGACTGCAAGAAATCCGCGTTCCTACATGCATTATGCATGGCAGGAAAGACCGGCTCGCTCCGTATAAGATGGCCGAAGAGATGCACCGGAAGATACCGGGTTCGAAAATGATCCCCTTTAACGGCGGTCATCGCTTCCTGTTTCTTGGGTCTCGCGAATTCACCGACGAGGTGATGCACTTCCTGCGGACAAGCCAGTAGGCCCCGTTATTCCGTCCCCATCTTATCCGTGTTCATCTGCGTTCATCTGTGGCCAATATTCTCTTCACAGCATCTCGTCGTGGCAAGAGTCGCAGGCCTGACTCGCCCCCTTAGCCTTGTGACACGCCACGCAGCCGCCCATAGTCAGATTACTCTCGCGGTAAAGCCGGTCGCGCTCCGCTACCTTCCCGTGGCACTCCTCGCACGTGTTGCCCTTCGCCAAGTGCGCTCTGTGGCTGAACTTCACGAAGTCGGGGATCTCATAGACCCGCACCCAAGGCACTGGCTTGCCGGACTTGGCATATTCCGTCAGCCGCTGGATATTCGGGCTATCCTTCTTGACGTCGGCGTGACACTCCATGCATAGCGAGGGCGCCGCAATGGTCATCGTCTCGCCCGGATCGGGGTTCGGATGGCACATCGCGCAGAACAGACCCTGTCCTGTCACGTGGGTCTTGTGACTGAAGGGCAGCGGCTGCACCGGACCGTCGGCGGGGTCCTGCTTGGGGGCTTGCGCCGGAGCCCTTTGCAGAACCGCTGACGCGAGCAGCGCCCAGAATAGAACCTTCCCCCGCATCATATATTGCGCTGTTTCATCNNCCCTTTCTTTCCCATCAGTTGCCCCATGCCGAGCTTCAGGCGTAAGGAGTATCGCATGACACGGAGCGCGGGCACAATCCGGGGCGGGACATTTCCTTGAGATCTTTCGTTCCATTCGCCCACTACTTGTCTTCATGCAACGCTTCACCCGCGTCGCCGTCACTCGAGGCGGCAACTCCCGCCGGTCCGTTCTGGAAAGGCTCTTGCGGGGCTGGATCGCCTGAGGACGGGAGCTATTCCGCTTTGAACTCGAAGGTGTCGGTGCTGGTCCGGACTACCAGGTGGCCGGGGCCTAAAGGCTTTCCGCCTGTCGGGAAGAAGACCGCCCCATCGGAGGAATCGCCGGGCGCCAACTTGGTCTGCGTCAGCGCAACGGCGCTGGCCGCCGCGGCCGCCCGGAATCGGTTGCCTCCGGAAAGCAGGGCCGCCTGGCGGCGCTGTTCGTAGCCGTTGGTGGAGCGCATGTTGGGGATGCCGTAAAGGGATAATTCGTAGGCATTCACGAGCTTCAAAACGTCCGACGAACCGCCCTTTTCGGATAGCATCTGGACTACCGAGTTGGCTGTCGAGGCGCGCACGGAGGTTCCATCCGCGCGGTAGAAGACGAAGTCCTCCGGCCGGATGATGTAAGGCGCCTCGGACCCGTTCGCCACCGACGCCTGGATGACCGCGTAAGCGCGCAACCGGTAGGCCAACGTGGCAAACATGAGCGTAACGCCCGACTTGCTCAGCGTCTGGTACTTCAGGCCGTTCGCTTCGAACTCGATCACCTGGGGACGAGCCGGAAACGCGCATAACAGGAGAACCACGCCACACGCGCCCGCAAGCCGATGCATGACAATATGATATTACGACGCGGCCCGCGGGATGTCATCCTGCCCCACAAATTCTTGGTAAAATAGAACTTACCCCCGAACGAGGAGCCACTTTGGCAGATCAGGAACTTCCACCGCAAGGCCCACCCGCGCCACCCCCCGGAGGGTCGCTTCCTTTGGGCGCGGGCGGTGGGGAAGGCGGCAACAAAAGCCATCTTCCGATCAATATCGAAGACGAAATGCGGCGCTCCTACCTCGATTACGCCATGAGCGTGATTGTGGGTCGCGCGCTGCCGGATATCCGCGACGGCCTGAAGCCGGTGCATCGGCGCATTCTTTTCGGGATGAACGACATGGGCCTTCTGCCCAACCGTCCCACCAAGAAGTGCGCCAAGATCACGGGCGAAGTGATGGGCAAGTATCACCCCCACGGCGACGCGGCCATCTACGATGCGCTGGTCCGCATGGCCCAGCCCTTTTCGATGCGCTATCCGCTGGTGGAGGGGCAGGGGAACTTCGGATCGATCGACGGCGATCCGCCGGCCGCCATGCGATACACCGAGGCGCGGCTTTCGCGCATCGCGATGGCGCTGCTCGATGACATCGACAAGGAGACGGTCGATTTCCGGCCCAACTACGACGAGAGCGAATCGGAGCCGGAAGTTCTGCCGGCGCGCGCGCCCAACCTGCTGGTGAACGGGTCCTCCGGAATTGCCGTGGGCATGGCCACCAACATCCCGCCGCACAATCTCACGGAAATCATCAACGCCACCATTCACCTGATCCAGCACCCCCGCGCGCCGCTCTCGGAGATCCTGACCATGGTGGAAGGGCCGGATTTCCCGACCGGCGGATTCATCCTGGGCAGGCAGGGCATCCTGGACGCCTTCACCAGAGGCCGGGGGCAGCTCAAGATCCGCGCGCGCGCGGCCATTGAACGCCTCGGCAAGGATAAGGAACAGATTGTCGTCACGGAGATTCCCTACCAGGTCAACAAATCGAAACTGATCGAGCAGGCGTCGGCCCTGGTGAACGACAAGAAGATCGAGGGCATCGGCGACATTCGCGACGAGAGCGACCGCGACGGCATGCGCATTGTCTTCGAGCTGAAGCGCGGGGAACAGGCCGAGGTGGTGCTCAACAACCTCTACAAGCACACCCAGCTTCAGACCGGCTTCGGCGTGATCATGCTTTCCATCGTCAACGGGCAACCCAAGGAACTGGGACTCGTGGACATCATCAAGCACTTCATCGACCACCGGCAGGAAGTGGTTCGCCGCCGCACCGATTACGAACTGCGCAAGGCGCGCGAGCGCGAGCACCTGTTGCTGGGGTTCCAGAAGGCGCTCGACAACCTCGACGAAGTAATCCGGATCGTGCGCGCGTCCCGCCAGCCGCGAGAGGCGCGGGAGGCGCTGATCGGCCGGTTCGAGTTCAGCGAGAAGCAGGCGCAGGCCATCATCGAGATGCAATTGCAGCGGCTCACGGGGATGGAGCGGCAGAAGATTATCGATGAGCTGGCCGAAATCCAGCGGCGCATCGCCGGCTACCTGGAGATTCTGGGGTCGGACAAGATGCTGCGCGACGTGATTATCAAGGAGTTGAAGGATATCCAGAAGGAGTACGGCGACGCGCGGCGCACACAGGTGATCGAAGATACCGGGGAGATCCTGATCGAGGACCTGGTGGCCGTGGAGGATGTCGCCGTTACCGTGACGCGCGGCGGATACCTGAAACGCACGGCGGTGGATACGTACCGGCGGCAGACGCGCGGCGGCAAGGGCCGCATCGGCATGGGCACGCGCGCGGAAGACGTGGTCGAGCACCTGATTGTGGCCTCTACCCACAGCTATCTGCTGATCTTCACCAGCCGCGGGCGCGTGTACTGGCTCAAGGCCTACGAGATTCCGGACGCTTCGACCTCCGGCAAGGGCAAGCACATCACCAACCTCATCAGCTTGCAGCCGGACGAAACCGTCAAGGCGTTCCTTTCGGTGAAGGATTTCGTGGCGGACCGCTTCGTGGTGATGGTGACCAAGCACGGCGTGATCAAGAAATCCGAGTTGACCGAGTTCGACAACCCGATGTCGCGCGGAATCATCGCGGTGGGGCTGGACGAAGGCGATGAGCTGATCTCGGCCAGGATCACGCAGGGCGACAACTACATCTTCCTGGGGTCGTACCGGGGCCAGGCGATCCGTTTCGCGGAGGGGCAGGTTCGGGCCATGGGCCGGCAGGCGCGCGGCGTTCGGGCTATGCACCTGGCGCCGGGCGATTTCCTGGTGGGCATGGTGGTGGTCGAAGAGGACGGCATTATTCTTTCGATCGCCGAGAACGGTTTCGGCAAGCGCACGCCGCTTGAAAGTTACCGGCTGACGGCGCGCGGCGGCAAGGGCGTGATCAACATGAAGACCACCCACAAGACCGGCAACGTGGTGGCCATCCTTTCGGTGAAGGACGATTCGGACCTGGCGATCGTGAGCCAGAGCGGCAAGATCATCCGCATCGAATCCTCTACCATCCGGCAGGTGGGCCGGTCCACTCAGGGCGTCAAGCTGGTGTCCTTGGAGGAAGGCGATAAAGTGGCCGCCGCGTCGCTGATTCCGGAGGCCGAGAACGGCAACGGGCAGGAGGATCTGCC
>PLGA01000321.1 GCA_003139735.1 Bryobacterales bacterium
GCTTTCCAGGCGATGGGCTTGGGCGTGCGGGGCATTCTGCGCAAGACCCTGCCCACCGATCTCCAGGTGAAGTGTCTGCAGAAAGTCCATGCGGGCGAACTGTGGTTCGAGAAGGCCCTCACGGACAGCTTCCTATGCGCTCGCCGCGTGGCGCTGACCCAGCGCGAGGGGCAACTGGTCAGCCTGCTTTCGCAAGGCCTGAAGAACAAGGAGATCGCCACCATGCTCACGATTTCCGAGGGCACCGTGAAGGTCTACCTTTCGCGCCTGTTCCAGAAGGTGGGCGTCAAGGACCGGTTCGAGCTGGCGCTGTTCGGGCTCAAGAACCTGACGACCGGGCAGCTTCCGGTGGGCGAAAAGGGACAGCGGCTCGGCCCCGGCGCCATGCCGGGCCTGCGCTCGCTGGTGCTGGAGCGGTCTCCCGACCGCGTGGAGCCTTTGCGCTTCACGCCCACGCGGCCACTGGCCGTGCGGCAGTACTAAGAACCCTCGGCTCTCAGCGAAAAGGCGGACGCCGGCGGGCCTGTCCTTCGGCGCCCATTCCGCGGCGCGGCAACTCCGCCCCGCCGATGTCCTACCCGGTGTGTACGCCTCTTCACGTCCTCCGCCAAATGTGTAAACGGACGTATGCACCAGGCTTGGTCCTGCCTGCGTAAAGCATTGGCGACGCGATGCGTGGAAATTGGCCAATTAATTGCTAATCCGACCCGAATATGAGTATTCATGGTTGCGCGGCGACGGCCGCTCTGGCGGCGGCTCTGACTTGGGCGGCGGCGCCCGCGGCCGGAGCCGGCTTTGGGACCGTGGTTTCGATCGGCGGTCATGCTTCGGATATCGCGCTGGACGAGACGCGTGGCGTAGTTTACGCCGCGAACTTCACGGCCAACTGCATCGATGTCATATCGATGTCGGACCACACCATTCAGACCACGATGAGCGTGGCGCCGCAGCCTGGGGCGCTGGCGCTGTCGAGCGACGGGCACTACCTCCTGGCGGCGCATTACGGAGACTGGACGCCGACAGACCCGCAACGGAACCTGCTCACGCTGATCGACCTGACCAGCGCCGCGCGCCAGACTTTCGTAATGGGCGCCCCGCCCTTGGGCGTGGCCTTCGTGGCGAGCGGCCAGGCGCTGATCGTCACTACGACCGGATTCGTGCTGTTCGACCCCGCCTCCGGGACCATGCAAACGGTAACCACCTTCGCCACCCTCGGCACGCAGGCGCTGCCGACGCCTTCCCCGGCGTTCCCGCCGCAGATCCTCGGAGCGGCGCTCACGGCGTCGGGCGATGGCTACACCGTCTGGGGGATCGGCGATGCCGGGACCGGCGCGCAGGTGATCTTCCGGTGCGACGCGCATCCGGGCCACGCCGTGCAGGTCTACGCCTTGGCGGCCCAATCCGCGCCGCCGCTGCTTCCGCGGGTGAGCGTCAACGCCGACGGGTCGTTGGCCATGATTGGATACGCGGTGTTTGGCGTGAATTTCCAGAACGGCGTCGTACTGGCGCAGTATCCCGACGCGGTTGCATCCACACTCATCACGGGTACGGCCATGGACCCGGTAGGCGGGCGGGTCTACGCGCAAATTCCCGACGCTGCGCACCCATTCCCCGGACCCCCCTTCACGCCGACGAACTTTCCGGTGCTTTCCATCATGAACGCGGCTAGTCTCACGGTCCTCGACCGGCTGACGATTCCCGAGGACATCACCGGCCGCGCCACGCTCAGTAGCGCGGGGACGCTGTACGCCATTTCGGAGAGCGGATTGATGGTCCTGCCGGTGGGCGCGATCAACCAGTATCCGCGGCTGGCGGCAGCGCAGGAAGACGTTCTGATACAGACCAACGTGTGCACCAAGAGCGTTCTCAGCCAGCCGTTGACCATCACCGATCCGGGGGGAAACCATACGGATTTTTCCATCTCGGTGAATCAATCCGGGGTAACGGTTTCGCCCAGCTCCGGGGTGACGCCGGCCACGGTGCAAATCAGTGTGGACCCGACGGCGTTCCAAAACCAGACGGGCACGACCGCCATTCCGCTGACCATCACGTCCCAGACGGCGGTGAACCTGCCGCAGAGCGTGCGGCTTCTGGTGAGCAACCCCTCGCCAGACCAACGCGGCACGATCATAAACGTGCCCGGCCACTTGAGCGACATGCTGGCTGACCCGGTTCGCAACCTGGTCTACCTGCTGCGCCAAGACAAGAACGAGCTGCTGGTTTACAACGGGACCACCTACACGCTCACGGCGACCCTGCCCACGGCTACCACGCCGACGCGGATGAACTTCGCCGCCGACGGCCAGCATCTGTTGGTGGGCTACGACAACGCGCAGGTAGTATCGGTGTTCGACATGAACGCGATGCAACAGAGCGCCACCATCGGGCTGCCGTTCGGGCACTACGCACGATCCCTCGCAGCTTCGAGCGTCGCCACCCTGGCGGTGGCCCGGACCTCGCCGGCGTCCAGCGCCACCGGCGGCGTGAGCCCATGGGTTGGGGGAATCTCGGGCGCACCCGGCGCGGTCGTCGACGGCTTGGACCTCAACGCGCTGGTGGCGACCCAGCTTCCATCGCTCGGAATCTGGACCAACTCAGTGACCGCGGACGCCGCCCTGGCGCCTTCGCTGGACGCTAACCAGCCGGGTTCGCCGTCCGCCTGGATCTTACTGGCGGAGGCGAATGGCGACGTAACGCTCTATTCCGCCGCGGCGAATACGTTCGTGGCGGAGCGTAAGGATTTCACCGCGCTCCAAGGCGCCCTGGCCGCCTCAAACTATGGGTCCTACGTGGTGGGCGGCAACGTTCTTGACAGCTCTTTGGTTCCGATGGGCGTTCTGGACTCTTCGGTAGGCGCGGCTACGGGCTTCGCGTTCGTGGGTCAGGGAGGATTCCTGATGGCGGGTACGTCGGCGTCGGCGCCTGGCGCGATCGAGAACCTTCCGGCTGTGACAAGCGCGGCCGTAAAACCCACGCGGATGGTGGAAGCGCCGCTGCTATCCGCCGTGGGAAGTGTCTTCACGCGCACGGTGTCGCCGCTAGCCGCGGGAACGAACGTGATTGCGCTGACCACCTCGGGATTCACCGTGCTGGCGTGGAATTACGCCGCGGCCGTGGCGCCGCCGGTCATCTCCTCGGTAGTCAACGCCGCCAACGGCGGGCAGGAGGTGGCCCCCGGCGGGCTGATCAGCATCTACGGGCAGAACATGAGCCCGGTGACTCTCGCGACGAACCAGATTCCGCTGCCCACCGCGCTGGCGCAGTCCTGCGTGGAGGTGAACGGTACGCCAATACCGCTGCTCTACGTCTCCAACCAGCAGGTCAACGCGCAGTTGCCCAATAACGTGACCGGCAGCGCCACGATGGCGATCCTCACGCCTGGCGGGGAAAGCGACAGCTTCGTTTTCACGGTCTCCCTGACGGCGCCAAGCATTTTCCTGTCCGGAACGGCTGGACCTCAAACGGGGTTGGCGACGGTGGTGCGTTGGGACAATGAGGAACTGGTGACGCCCACGAATCCCATCCACCCGAACGATTATTTGGAAATCTATCTGACCGGCATGGGCGCTACCACGCCGGTGGTAGCCGCCGGACTGCCCGGTTCGGCAAATCCGCCGGCTCTGGTGCAGACCTTGCCGTCAGTCACGCTGGGCGGCTATGGGCTACCGGTGACCTACGCGGGCCTGGCGCCAGGAGAGGTCGGGGTATACCAGATCGATGCGTTCGTTCCCTTCGGTGTGCCGCTGGGAATGGATATCCCTCTCACGATTTCTCAGGGGGGCGGATCGACGTCGGTAAATGAGCGCGTGGTGAATTGAGCGCTGGGAACCAGATGAAAACCATCCGAAACGCGATCTTACTACTGGCGGCCTCAGCGGTCGGCGGGTTTGCCCAGCCGTGGGAGTTAGGAGCGGCTGGCGGCGTCAGCCTGGCGCCTGCCATCCCCGTGACGGCGCCCACAGGAGCGGCCACTACCGGGCTCGCCCCAGGTGGCGCTTTCAGCGTGTTCCTCGGGGTGAACGAGGGGCGATACTGGGCCGGCGAGGCGCGGTTTGGCTACCTTATGGGAGATCTCCGTATCCAGAGCGGCGGCGCCTCAACCACGTTTGCCGCAGCCTCCCAAGTGGCCCACTACGACCTAATCCTCCACACCTCCAACATGTCCCGCGTGCAACTCTTCGCCGCGGTGGGCGGCGGCGTGAGGTTCTTTCAGGGCGCCGGCGTGGAAGCCGCCTATCAGCCGCTCAGCCAGTACGCCTACCTCACCAAGACCAATACCATGAAGCCAATGGGGGATGCGGGCGGCGGCATCAAGTTCGCCATCACCAACAGGCTCGCGCTGCGGACCGAGTTTCGCGACTATATCACAGGCTTCCCCACCGAATTGATCACGCCGGCCCTGGGCGCGACGTTCCACCGCGGCATCCTGCAAGATTTCGTGCCCATGGCCGGACTCAGCTACCGGTTTTAACCCGCGAACCGAGAGCATATTCTCATCGAAGAATG
>PLGA01000054.1:0-3823 GCA_003139735.1 Bryobacterales bacterium
CCTGGTGGACGCGGCGGCGGCCGTGATCCAGCACGCGGCGGCCGGCGAGATCTCCACGAGTGAGGCGCGGGAATTCATGGCGCTGATTGAGGGTCAACGGAAGGCCTTGGAAACTTCCGAGATCGTTGTGCGGCTTGAAGCGCTGGAGTGTGGGCGGGCTGGGGGTTCGGGTGCGGTTGGGCCGGATGTGCGGGCGCGTGTTCGCCGGCTGATCGACGAGAGNNGCGTGAAGCGGAGCGCGTTGCCGGCGCGGACCTGGCGGTTTGCTGGTCGGTGCGAGAGTCCCGCGTCGATGATGGCGACCTAGAGGCTGGCGATTATGTCGCCTGTGACGTCCGGTACTTGGACGAAGGGGCGGCGGCGCTCGATGCGTTGCCGGTGGGGGTGCGTCCTATCGATTTCACGGCGCTCTTGTCCATCACTGAGCGCATTACCCGGGATGAGCGCGACCTTGGCTATGTGTACGATGCCGGGGGCGTGCGGGTGGGGCGCGTGGTGGCGGTGGATGGCTCGATGCTGACTCTGCGGCACGATGCGGAAGAGGCTGAGCTAGGGGAGGGCGCGGCGTGAATGATTGGCAGGTTGTGGCGGTGATGGCGGCTGTCTTGGCGTCGGGGCCGTTTCCGCCNNGTGATCCGGTTGCGTCCGCTTTGCAGCTCGAGCGCGCGGCGTTCGAAGCGGTCTGCGCGCGGCGGCTTGCCGATCGCGCGGCCGGCGATCCGCTGGAGCCTTAGCGGCGGAAACCTCACGAGCTCGTGAGGTTTTCAGGCTTGCTGGTCTGCCGGCGAGCCGCTGAACGCCTGGCCGGCCCCGAAGTCGGCGGCTGCCGTTGCCGGGTCGCTGCTCTCGAACGGGCCGCTGCTTTGGAACGTGCGCGGGCCTGGCGGTGGCGGCGGGGCCTTCGTCCGCTTCCTGGCGCCGCTCTTGAACTTGTCGAGCTCCTTCCGGATCTCTTTTCGCACGGGCGCGGCTTTGTCGAGCGGTCCGCCGCTGCTGTGAGGCCGGGGCGCGCGCTTTGCGCGCGTCCTGGTGGTTTTCTTGGTGGCTGCCATGGTGCGGCTATTTCTTCTCCTCGCGCTTGCGGGCGTCTTCCTCGCGCTTGCGCTTCTCTTCGGGCGTCTCGGTGTGGCCGGCGTGCTCGTGGCCTTTCTCGGCGGCTTTCTTGCGTTGCTCTTCGGACTCGGGCATTGGTGTGGCTCCTCTCAATTTCAGGTGTAACAGGTGGCTCGCCTGTGCGGGAGTAGGCTACGCGCTGGGTTCGGCGCCCATGTCGCGGATGATTGCGCGGACGTGGCGGCGTGGGTGCGGTGTGCGCGGGCTGGCCGCGGGCCGCTTCGCGGCCGTCTTTGCGGCCGTCTTCTCTGGCTTGCTGTCGGACGGGTCCGGTGGCGCAGCTGGTGCGGCTGGTGGCCGTGGGGGGGCTGGTGGCGGCGGTGTGGCGGGTTTGAAGTGGCCGGGGCTGTGGGTGTGGCCGTCTTCGGTGGTTACGGCGCCGGTGCGGGTGTCGAGGGTGATGCGCTCGGGCCAGTCGGCCGGGGCTGGCTCTGTGGGCTTCACTTGTGGCCTTTGAGGTTGCGGCCGCGTGTGATTATGTGAGTCGCGCCGAGGTCCGGATAGATGCGGTGGACGGCTGCTCTGATGCGGCGTTGCTTGGCTTGGCTCTCGTTGTGGAGCTCGCGGAGCGCTTGCTCGGCGTGGGCGCGGTCCTCGATCGGATATTGTCTGGTCTCCGGAAGAGCGAACGCGTAGCGCGGCAGCGCGTCGCGTTCGGCTTTGGTGAGTTTCGCCATGTTGGGAAAAGGGGCGGGGGCGGTCCTGCACATGACAACCTGGAAGGAGTACCGGGACCGCCCCGCGCTTCCCCCACTTTTACGTTTAGCACGGCGCCGGGGCGCCCTCTGGGCCCGCTACGCGTCCGGCCGGCCTTGCCGGCGTTTCGGCGCGGATCGCGGGGGTTGCCGTGCGGGCCGCCGCCGCTGGCTGCAGGCCGCCGTGCTGGTTGCCGGGTGCGTGGCCCGCAGGCCCGCGCGTCCGGCCGTGTGCGGCGCGGTCCGCCGCGGCCGGCGCCTGTGGGTGTGGAGCCTGGCCGGCTGGCCGCTGGGCCTCGCCTTCCGTAGCTCTTTGGTCCTGGGTGGGCCTTACTTTGCGTAACGCGTTGATTCTGTGGGGCGTTTTCCCGATTCGGCGGAATGGGCTACAAAAGCGGCGGGCTGTGGGCGCCGCTGGTGTGCGGCGCCCTGGTGGGCGGTTATTGCGCGGGCATTCTGCGGATAAGTTCGCCGATGGCGCTTGTGAGGTCGTGGATGCGTGCGTCGGTGTCCTGGGCGAGTGCGCGGAGTAGCTTGCCGGTGGCGGCGATCTGCTCGGCGGTGCGTTGCATCTGTTCTTCGGTTCTGGCCTGGGCTTCGATTAGGTGCACCATGGCGTTTTCGAGGCGGGTTACGCGCGTCTGGATGGTTTCGGGCATTGCGGGCTCCTGGCTTTTTCATTGTACGCCACGGGGCTACAAACCCCGTGGCGGTTGGGTTGGCGGTTACTTCCTGTTGTGTGCCTTCCATAGTTTCCAGGCCTTGGTGATGCGTTCGCGCTCGGCCTGGCGTGCGGTGGCGTCCTGGATGTTGCGTAGCTGGGCCGCGAGTATCGAGGCCTTGAGGTCCTCGGCGGCTTTCTCGCTTTCGAGGATCTTCGCCAGCGCCGCCAGGTGGCGGCGCTGGTCTGCGGCTGTGCGTGGGTCGAAGCTCACGCGGTCTGGCCTCGGCTCTTCCATGGGCTGACCCTGGCGCTGGCCGCCCATGCGGCATCGAGTACGGCGCCCATGTGGTGTTCCCGGATCAGCGCTTCGATGGCGCGGTCCAATTCGGTGAGCGGGTCGGCCTGGCCTTCGGCTTCGCGCTTGCGTGCGGCTTCGACGGCGGGCGGGACTGGCGCTTGGTGGGCGCCGCAGTGCGGGGCGGCGCCTTCGTCCACTACCGCGAGGCGGCGGCATCCTGGAGCGGTGCATCGGGCGGGCTCGTGGTATTCCGGCGCTGGCGCCGGCGTGGTGATGTGCATGAGGGCGCCCGCTGGCGCCGGCCTGGGCGCGGTCTGCGCGCGCTGGCGTTCGTACCGCTGCTGGTCGCGGTCCTTGGCGTACGCTGCCATGGCGTCCTGGTCGGTCCGCTGGCGGAGCTCGGTTTCGTAGGTCTCGATCTTTTTGAGGCTGGCGCGGAGCGGTCCCGTGTGGCCGTAGGTGCGGTAGCGGTCGGCGGTGGCGTGCATCCCGAGGAGTTGCGCGCGGAGTTGCATGGGCGAGAGTTTCGAGGGCGCGGCGGGCGCTGGTATGGTCTGCGTGCGCGTCGGGGCGTGGAACACTGGCAGCGCTGGCGCGGGCGGTTCGCTCGGCTCGGCGCGGAGCCTTGCGGCTTCGCGCGTGCGTTCGATCTCTTCGCCGCGCTGGATGTGTTCTTGCTCCGTGGGCGGCGCTTCGGCGTAGTCTTCGTACTGGTTGTGCGTGGCTCTCATGGCTGGTGGCTCCTTAGCGGGTCGCGTGGATGAACAGCGTTGCGGCCATGGCGCGGATATCGCCGGTGTCGAACCCGAGCGGGCGCCCGATCTGCTGGGCGAATTTCTCGGCTTCCGCCGCGTCGCGGATGGCGGCGCATAAGCAGCTATAGAGCGTGGTGCTGTAGGGTTCGCCGGTGGCGTCGGGTAACCTGCCCTGGCGCGTGCTGGTGTTGGCTGGCGTGGCTGGCTGCGGCGCGGGCCGTGCTGCTGCTGGGCTTGGCTGGCTGGCGGGTGGCGTGTAGGCTGGTGGTTCGTCGGCGTGTTGGATCACTTCCCAGGT
>PLGA01000054.1:3953-4105 GCA_003139735.1 Bryobacterales bacterium
TGTGTTGAGGTGTTCACCCCCCCACACAATCCATACACAGGAGTCTTCTCCCGCGCCTGGCTTGCAAGGTTCGCCGCGGTTTGTGCGGCGACGGCCGCCTATTTTTCCTGCCGCCGCTCGCCTTGTAGCGGCGGGGCTGTCAGGAAAAATCG
>PLGA01000320.1 GCA_003139735.1 Bryobacterales bacterium
GAACTCACACGCGCACCGGAAACGCTGGCGCGGATGGGAGAGGCAGCCCGGAAATTCGCCAAGCCCGGGGCGGCGCGGCGGGCGGCCGAGATTCTGGAGGAAGCCGCGGCGCGATTTCGGTTGACAGCAGCGCCGCGAGCCGAAACAATACGGTAAGGGAATGTTTTTTCGTCCACAGCACCTGCACTTCACCGGAATCGGCGGCATCGGCATGAGCGGAATCGCCGAGGTGCTGCTCAACCTCGGCTACCAGATCAGCGGGTCCGACTTGAAGCTTTCCGCCGCCACCGACCGCCTGGCCGGCATGGGGGCGCGCATTTACGAGGGGCACGACGCCGCCAACGTGGCCGGCGCGCGCGCCCTGGTGGTCAGTTCGGCGGTCAACGAACAGAACCCCGAGGTGCGCGAGGCGCGCCGCCTGCAAATCCCGGTGATCCCGCGCGGCGAGCTGCTGGCCGAGCTGATGCGTCTGAAATACGGCATCGCCGTCGCGGGCAGCCACGGCAAGACCACCACCACCTCCATGACCGCCGCCATCCTGAACCATGCCGGCCTGGACCCAACCGTCGTGGTGGGCGGGAGAACCGCGGCCATGGGAGGCTCCAACGCGCGCGTCGGGGACAGCGATTTTCTGCTGGTGGAGTCGGACGAGAGCGACGGCTCGTTCCTGAAGCTGGCGCCCATTATCGCGGTGGTCACCAACATCGACCGGGAGCACGTGGATCATTACCCCACCATCGAAGCCACCCGTGCGGCCTTCACCGAGTTCGTCAATAAGGTCCCGTTCTACGGCGCCGCCATCGTCTGCCTGGACGATCCCAACGTGCAGGTCATCCTGCCCGCCATCGAGCGGCGGACCGTCACCTACGGGACCACCGCGCAGGCCGCCATGGAGGCCGGCGCGATCGACTGCGGCCCCTTCTCGACCGATTTCCGGCTGCGGCGCGGAGCCATCGACCTGGGGTCGTTTCACCTGCGCCTTCCCGGACGCCACAACGTGTTGAACGCCACCGCCGCCGTCGCCGTGGCCCTGGAGCTGGAGGTGAAGCCGGATGTGGCGCGCGAGGCGCTGGCGGCCTTCAGCGGCGTGGACCGGCGTTTTCAGGTGCGCGGCAAGGAGCGCGGCGTCACCGTCGTCGACGATTACGGGCACCATCCCACCGAGATCCGCGCCACCCTCGACGGCGCGCGCCAGTGCGGCTTCCGGCGCATTCACGTGCTGTTCCAGCCCCACCGCTACACCCGAACCCTGCACCTGATGGACGATTTCGCGCGCGCCTTCCACCAGGCCGACAGCGTGTTCGTCATGGATATCTACGCCGCCTCGGAGAAGCCTATCGAGGGCGTCTCGGCGGAGGCGCTGGTGGATCGCATCCGGCAGTTCGGACATCGCGGCGCCGAATACGTGGGCACGATGGATCGCGGCGTGGAAGCGCTATTGCGCGCGGCGGGCGATGGGGACCTGGTCTTGACGCTGGGGGCCGGCAGCGTCTGGCAGGCGGGCGAAAAGGTCCTGGCGAAGTTAAGAGAGGGAGGGTAATGGCGCGGGAGTCGAAAAAAAGCGGTGGCATACGCTGGCGGCTCTGGCTGACGCTGGCGCTGGCCGCCGTGGTCTCCGTCTCCACGGCCATGGCCGCCCTCAAGGCCCTGGCTTACGTTGCGACGGACCCGCGGTTCATGCTCTCCACGAATAGTCAGGATGCCGTGGCCATGCAAGGGTTGAACTACGCGGCCCGCGCGAAAGTGTTGAGCGTTTTCGCCGCCGACCTGGGCCGCAGCGCCTTTTCCGTACCGCTGGCCGAGCGCCGGCGCCGCCTGCTGGCCATCGATTGGGTGCGCGACGCCTCGGTCTCGCGCGTTTGGCCCAATCGCCTGCTGGTGCGCATCCGCGAGCGCAAACCGGTCGCGTTCGTCTCCTTTCCATCGGGCCCCACGCTGGTGGATGCCGAGGGCGTGCTGCTCGCCCTGCCGCCGCGGGCGCGCTTCGCCTTCCCCGTGATCGACGGCCTCCGGCAGGAGGATACCGATGCACAGCGCCGCCGTGGCGTGAGCGCGTTCCTCCAGTTCCAGCAGAATATGGGCTACCTTGCGAACGACGTCTCGGAGGTCGATGTCACGGATCCGGCCAACATCCAGATTGTGACGCGCGTGGAGAACCGTGCGGTGGCGTTGATGCTGGGCGACGGCGCTTTCGCCGCGCGCTACCAGAATTTCGTGAGTCATTACGCGGAGATCCGGAAGGAGTCGCCGGACGCAGGCACGTTCGACTTGCGCCTGGACGACCGTATCACGGCAAGGAAATAGTGTTATGGCGGAAAAACAGGTAACCATAGCGGCAGGGCTTGACGCTGGCAGCCGCACCACGCGGATGGTGGTTTGCGCTTTGGAAAGAGGGCGCATGCGCTTCCTGGGGAGCGCCGCCGTCGAATCGCAAGGCTGGTTCAGGGGCAGGATCGCGGACCAGAAGGCGGTGACGGATTCGATCGTCGCGGCGCTGCGTGCGGTCGAATCCTCATCCGGGGTCTCGGTGGGCTCGGTGGTGGCCGGGATCGGCGGCGTTGCCGTGCGCGGCGCCAATGCCCGCGGGGCGATGGATCTGGGCTACTTGCGCGAGGTGGACCAAAGCCACGTGAATCGCGTCTTGAACCACGCTTCCCGCGTGCAGATGCAGGAAGACCGCATGCTGCTGCAACTGTTCCCGCAGGATTTCGTAGTGGACGGTCATCCGGGCTACCGCGATCCCCGCAAGATGATGGCTGAGCGGCTGGAGGTCAACGTCCACCTGATTACCGCGTCGGAGCAGGAGCACACGGCGCTCGTCGGAGCCATCAATCAGGCGCATCTGCTGGTGGAGGAAACCGTCTTCGAGGCGCTGGCGGCGTGTTACGCGGCGGTGCGGCCGGAGGAACGGCGCCAGGGCATCGCGGTGGTGGACATCGGGGCGCATTCCACGGAGATGGTGGCTTACTACGGCGACGCCATGCACCTGGCCACCACCGCGCCCATCTGCGGCGATCATTTCACGGCGGACCTGGCGCAGGCCCTGCGCCTGAGCTTCGATGAGGCCGAGACGGTCAAGCTCGAAATCGGCGGCGCGCTGGCGAGCGCCTGCTCACCCAATACCTTGGTGGAATTGCCCACGCCGGAGAATTGCGAGCCGCGCGAAACTACCTGCAGGTCCGTCAACCAGGTGCTGGAGGCCCGCGGCGAGGACCTTTTCCACTTCGTGCGTTCCGAACTGGCGCGGGTGGGAATGGAGCACGCCCTTCTGGGTGGCGTGTTCCTGACCGGCGCCGCGGCCCGGCTCCCCGACCTTTGCGATGTCGCCGCGCGCGTTTTGCAATGCCAGACGCGTTATGGCCTGGCGGTGGGGGTTGAAGGCTGGCCGGACCGGTTGAACAATCCGGAGTGGTGCGTGGCCGCCGGCCTGGCCATGTATTCGGCGAAGTTGAAGGTCCAGACCGAGCGTCAGCGCACGGCCGCCGGCTGGCTGGGCAAGATTCTGAAGTAGGGGACGATCATGGAGACGCACATGGACAATCTGAAATATGAAATCGAGGAAGAGGCGCGCAGCGGCGCCAGGATCAAGGTGATCGGGATCGGCGGCGGCGGCTGTAACGCGGTGTCGCGCTTGGTTCGCGAGGGGCTGGGCGGGGTCGAATTCCACGCCATGGACACCGATCTGCAGGCGCTTACGGCGTGCGAGGTTCCCCACAAGCTGCAACTGGGCGCGCGCATCACTAAAGGCTTGGGCGCGGGGTCGAACGCCGAAACCGGCCGCCAGGCCGCCCTCGAAAACACGGACGATATCGTCGAGCTGCTGCAAGGCGCCGACATGGTATTCGTCTCCGCCGGGTTGGGCGGCGGCACGGGAACCGGCGCCACCGGAGTGGTGGCCTCGCTCGCCAAGGAACTCGAAGCCCTGACCATCGCCGTGGTCACCAAGCCGTTCGTCTTCGAGGGACCGCGGCGCATGCGCATGGCCGAGGAGGGCCGCCGCGGGCTGGCGTCCTGCGTCGACGCGGTCATCACCATTCCCAACGAACGGCTGCTTGCGCTGTCGCCGCGCGGGGCCAGCTTCTTCGATGCCTTCAAGCTGGCGGACGACATGCTGCGGCAGGCCGTCGTGGGCATCAGCGACATTATCAATACCACCGGCATCATCAACCGCGACTTCTCCGACATCAAGGCGGTGATGGTGGGCGCGGGTTACGCCATGATGGGAACCGCCGTGGCCCGGGGCGAGAACGCGGCCGTGGCAGCCGCCCGGCAGGCCATCAACTGCCCGTTGCTGGAGGATACCCGCATCACCGGCGCCGGCAGAATCCTCATCAACCTGACGGGATCGAGCCATCTGAGCTTCCACGAAGTCAACGAAGCCTGCGCCCTTGTCCGCGAGGCCGCCGAATCGGAAGACGCCCAGCTCAATTTCGGCGTGATTCTGGACGAATCCATGGGAGATTCCGTGAAGGTCACGGTGATCGCCACCGGCGTTCCGTCCGAGAGCGCGTCGAATACGGAGCACCACTGGGCGGCGCCAACGGTGACGGCGCCTCCACCGGAACCCGCGCCCGCGATTGCGGAGCCGGAGCCGGAACCCGAGCCGCTGTTAGTGGCCGACACGGAACCGCCCATCGATCTGGAGGACCTGGACACGCCCGCCTATCTTCGGCAGGGGCGGCTGCTGAATTAGGCATAGCGTAGTGTCCAAGGATTCACTCAACAGGCCAGAAGAAGGCAGGCCA
>PLGA01000258.1 GCA_003139735.1 Bryobacterales bacterium
TGCGCCGCATGCGCAACTGGCGCGCATCGCGGTCGGATTCGAGCGCCGCCGGGCCGACGATGTCTGCCAGGTCTCCGGCTGAAAGCCGCCGCAGCGAATCCATTTGAAACAGGCGGTCCTGCGCCGTCACATAGCCTTCGACGAAGAGCGCGTCTTCGAGGCTCGAAGCGCGAATGTGAGGCACTCCGCGCGGGTCGAAGGTGACGCTCACGCCCGCCCCTACTTCCGTCTCGATGGTACCGGAGCGGCGCGGCAACGGGCGCCAAACGTACCAGAACAGCCCGGCCGCTACCACCACCAGCGCGAGCGCGATGACAATGTTGACGAATCGTACGATTCGCGAACCCGTGGACCCCGTCATGTCAGGCTACAGTTTCATCATAGCGGCTGGACGAGGTTCGAAAAGCCGAAGCGGCGCCGATGCGCACCCGGGCGGCCCGCTTTCCGAGGATTCGGGGAAAGCGGGCCCGGTTTACGTAACAGTGTGAGTTGGTTATCTACGTGGACGAGCCGGCCGCGCATTCGTTAGCCCGCCTCGGCGGATTTGGCGCCGGAAATATGTGGGGCGGGCTCCCAGCCCGCGGCGGCCTCTCAGGCNNGGAGGCGGACCGAGGGTCCGCCGTAGCGCGAGGCGCTGCCCCACTTCACGGAAATCGTTAGCGAACTTCCGAAACGGCGTACTCAGCTAAAATGAGGGCGGAAGCTTTGTGACGTATTTTCCGCTACGCATTCTGCTGGTGATTTTCCTGATCGTCGTGAATGGGCTGTTTGCCGGCGCCGAAGTGGCGCTGCTTTCGGTGCGGCAATCGCGGCTGCGGCAGATGGCCGAAGACGGCCAGGCGGGCGCGCAGGCGGCGCTGAACCTTCTGGCCAACCCCGGCCGCCTGCTCTCCGTCACCCAGGTCGGGGTGACGCTGGCGAGCCTCGGATTGGGCTGGGCCGGCGAGGGCACGTTGTACGATCTGCTGGTTTCGGCGTACCATCCCACCACTGCGGTGCTGGCCAAGTTGCTGCATGGAGCCTGCCTGGGGGTGTCCTTCCTCGCCATCAGCTACTTTCACGTGGTGCTGGGCGAAGTGGTGCCGAAGAACCTGGCAATTGCGAAAGCGGACCGCCTGGCGGTGCTGGTGGCTCCGGCGCTGCTGGTGTTCTACCGCGTCTCGATCCCCTTTGTGGTGGTGATCGAACGCTCGGCCGGAGCTTTGGTGCGCGCGCTGCGGCTGAAGAGCGCGGCGCAGAGCGGCGGCCATTCCGCCGAGGAACTGAAGCTCATCGTCACCTCCAGCCGTGGACTGGGATACCTGCCCGAAATGCAGGAGGACATCATCCACCACGTGCTGGACCTGGGCGCCATTTCGGTGCGGGAAGTCATGACGCCGCGCAACGACATCGTCTCCATCGGTTCCGGCGCCACGCTCGACGAGGTGCTGCAGACCATGATCGCGACGCAGCATTCCCGCCTTCCGGTCTACGAAGGCGCGCCGGAGAAGATCGCCGGCATCCTGCACCATAAAGACCTGCTCCCGGTGTGGGAAGAGCGCCGCCAGGCCATCCGCTCGGGACGCCCCAGCCGCGCCTTTCGCGTCTCCCGCCTGCTGCGTCCCCATCTGGTGGTTCCAGAGACCAAGCCGCTCTCGCAGATGCTCGAAGAGTTCCGGCAGGGGCGCTCGCACATGGCCATGGTGGTGGATGAGTTCGGCACCATCGTGGGAATGCTGACGGTGGAGGATGTGCTCGAACAGTTGGTGGGCCGCATCGAAGATGAGCACGACGAAAAGTTCCCCCGCCCCGCCATCGCCGGCGATCTGGAATTGGACGGGACCACGCGGATTCGCGACCTCGAGAGCGAGTACGGCATCGAAATCGCCGCCGGCGGCGGATTCGAGACGCTGGCGGGCTTCCTGCTTTTCCAACTCGGCAAGATCCCCAGCGCGGGCGATTCAGCCGAGTTCGAGGGCCGCCGCTACACGGTTCTGGAAATGGATCGCAACCGCATTGCGCGCGTGAAAATCGAAAAGACCCCGGAAAAAGACGCAATGGCCGCGGATGAACGCGGATGAACACCGATAAGAAAGGCCAAAGACCTTAAGCGTTTTGTCTTATCCGTGTTCATCCGCGTTCATCTGTGGCCAAAACTGCTTCTTGAGCCCTCTTGCCGGGCCGCGAGTTAGAATTGGAGCGGAGGGTCGTCCACAGCATGCTCGGATTCGACCGCAGCGCCGCGCGCGCCGCCTGGACCGTGGCGCTCGTCGGCTTGCTAGTGTATTTGACCTACCTGGTCCGCACGACGCTGTTCGTGTTCGTCCTGGCGGTGCTGTTCGCCTACCTGCTGACGCCGCTGGTGGATCTGCTGAACCGCTTCCTTCCCACCGGCACGCGCACGCCGGCGCTGGCGTTGGCATACGTGATTTTCGTCGGCGCGGTGGTGTTCGCCGGCATTCAGATTGGCACGCGCGTCTTCGATCAGACCAGGCAGCTCGCCGACCATCTACCGGGCGACGTCGCAGTATGGAGACAGGCGAGGATGGACGCGCCCACGACCCTGGGCGGATACGAGGTCCAACTGGTCGACAAGGCCCAGTTGGAGATTTCCAGGCGAGCCACCGACCTGGTCTCCGCCTTGCCCCAAGCCGGCGCACAATTCGTGGCGGTGGCCAGCAGCTTGATCTACGTGGTGATCATCCCCGTCTTGGCGTTCTTCTTCCTGAAGGACGGGCATCTCATCCGGCGGCATCTGCTCGACGTGCTGGAAGAAGGCCCCCGCCGTGCTCTTCTGGACGACGTCATGGCCGATATGGACGCCCTGCTGGCCCACTACATTCGCGCCCTGGTCGGGCTCTCGCTGATGGCGTTTACCATGTTCAGTATTTTCTTCGCCATAGTGGGCATGCCTTACGGCCTCTTGGTGGCCGCGTTCGCGGCCGTGCTCGAGGTGATTCCCATGCTAGGACCGGCCGTGGGCGGCATCACGATCGCATTGGTCGCCGTGATCTCCGGCACGCATCCGCTGACCGTGGTCATCTTCGTGATCGCCTTCCGGATGCTGCAGGATTACATCTTGTCACCGCACCTCATGGGGCGCGGCGTGGAACTGCATCCGCTGCTGGTGCTGTTCGGCGTGTTTGCGGGAGCCGAAGTGGCAGGCGTGGCGGGCACGTTTCTCTCGGTGCCGGCGCTGGCGCTGGCGCGCGTCCTCTACCTGCGCCTTCGGAAAGCCCACGCCGCCGCTCATCTGACGTAGGCCTGGCGGACTGCCCGGCCCTATTCCACCATTCGGGTGATCGTCCGTGATCTCAAACCCCGCTTCTTCCACACGAAGTACACCGGCACGCCCAGCAGCACGATGATCAGCCCGGGCCACGCAAAGCCCGGCTTGTAGATCAACAGCAGAACGTCGATCGAGCCAGCCACAAGGATATAAGCCGCCGGCAGCACGGGATATCCGAAAGCCTTGTATGGCCGCTCCATATCCGGCCGCGTCCGCCGCAGCACGAAGATCCCTGAGATCGTCAGCATGTAGAACAGCAGCACCGCGAAAATCACGTAATCGAGCAACTCGCTGTAGCTTCCGGTGAGGGTCAACAGGATCGCCCAGACGCATTGCGCCCCGAGCGAAAATCTTGGCGCATGGTGGACCGCGTCCAGCTCGCCGGCCTTGCGGAAGAACAGCTTGTCCTTCGCCATGGCGTAATACACGCGCGCGCCGGATAGGATGATTCCGTTGTTGCATCCGAAGGTGGAGATCATGATGGCGGCCGCCATCAACTGAACCGCCACGGGGCCGAACATTTTGAAGGCGGCGGCGGTGGCCACCCGGTCCTCGGCGGCGTTCTGGATCTGGTGCAGCGTCAGCACGTTCAGGTAAGTAAAGTTGGCCGCAATATAGAGCGCCGAAACGACCCCCACTCCCAGGGCCAGCGAAAGCGGCAGATTGCGCCGCGGATTGCGCATCTCGCCCGCCGTGAAAGTCACGTTGTTCCAGGAGTCCGAGGAGAATAGCGCGCCCACCATGGCCACCCCAACCAGCCGAAATGTGTCCCAGCTCCAGGTGGCGCCGCGCCAGAAATGGTCGAAGTTGTCGCTCACGGCGGCGTGGTTGCGGCCCAGCAGGAATCCGAACCCGACCAGCCCCAAGAGCGACGCCACCTTCGCGAACGTGAAAACGTTCTGCACCCTGGCCCCCGTGCGAATGCCGCGCGTGTTCAACCAGGTAAGGAAGACGATCATCGCGATAGCCAGCAGCCGCTGCGTCGTCAGCCCCATACGGCCGCTGCCGATCAGATAATTCTGGGCCGAGATCCACGGGACGAAAACGCCCGAGAACTTGGCGAACGCCACGGCCACGGCGGCGATCGTCCCGGTTTGAATCACCAGGAACATGGTCCAGCCGAACAGGAATCCCCACAGCGGCCCGAAAGCCTCGCGCAGGTAGACGTACTGCCCGCCGGCGTGCGGCATGGCGGCCGCCAGTTCGCCGTAACTGAGCGCGGCCACCAGGGTGAGCGCCGCCGTGGCGAACCACGTGAGCATCAGCAGGCCGGGCGATTGCACCTGGCGCGAGATATCGGCCGCCACAATGAACACGCCCGAGCCAATCATGGACCCCATCACCAGCGTGGTGGCGTCCACCAGTCCGAGTGCTTTGACTAAACCGGTTTCACTAGTTGTTGCCATTCTTCCATCCGTTCACGAAGAGACCGTGCCGTGGCGGCCGCGGGGAGCAGATCGGCGATTACGGCCAAGCAATCCGCGCCGGCCGCCAGAACCTCGAGCGCGTTGCCGCGCGCGATGCCGCCGATGGCCACCAGCGGCTTGGAGCACAGCGCGCGGCAGCCGCGCAACGCTTCGATTCCGGCCACAGGATCGGCCTGGCGTTTGGAAACAGTGGGAAACACCGGGCCGAACGCCACGTAGTCCACCGGTTCGCCGGCCGACGCGCGGATTTGTTCCGCGTTATGACTGGAAAACCCGAGGAGGGCGCCGGGGCCGATGAGCATGCGGGCGTCGCGCGGCGAGAGGTCGTCTTGACCCACGTGCAGGCCGGCTTCGAGCAGCACGGCGAAATCCGCCCGGTCGTTGACCACGAAGCGCGCTCCGGCATCGCGGCAAAGGCGCGCGACCCCTCGGGCCGCCTCGAACGCTTCGCGGCTCCAGTGTCCCTTGTGGCGGAATTGCAGAATGCCCGCTCCGCCCGCCAGCATCGCCGACGCGGCCATTTGCAGGCCAATTCCACGCGCCTCCAGCGACTCCGTGTCCAGGATGGGGTAGAGCCGCGGAAGCTTCATACTCAAAAACTGTACCGCATGTTCGTGTGTCACCAAAACTTGAAGAATATTTCACGTTGGACTCCCCAAGGTCAGCGCGCTTGGAACTAGAGCTTAGGGGTGTAAAATCTGGTTGTGCGGACATCCCTTTCCGGGGGCACTTGTGCCAGGTGCAAGTCTCTAATCAAGTGGTTCGGGCCTTTATGCCTTGCCTTAGCGATCACGTCGGGTTTGCGAGCCCAACCCGCCGAAGGCATCGTCCCCAAACTCAACTCCCGCGTCCCGGTGTTCGTCCAGAGAGCGAGAACCCCCTCCCAGGAGTGCCTGACGGATGTGAACCATCACGATCCCTGTGCCTCCGTCAGAATCGCCAAGGTTCGATTCACAATAGCCTGGGATGCCGGAACTAAAGCCATCACTTACATTTTTACGGATGACGTCCGCCTGATCATGGATAGCGAATTGAGCGTTGGCGGTTTGTGCAGGTTGGTCCGGCAATCCGGCGAACGCTGGGAACTCGCCCAGTACCTGAATTGGGTAATAACACCCGCCTGGAGGGACACGGTGGAGAGATTGTCCGGCGATGCGTACTGGCATGCCGTGTTTCGCCCCGAGGCTGCAACAGCCGAATATGGCGCCATCTTGGGCTTCGTGCAGAGCAGATATTTGAGGAACTGATCGGGCTGTGCATCGCCAGTCGCCTTACGTGCCGAAGGGTCCAAGTGGGCCGCACGGGGAAGGCCGTCCGGCGATTGGCGCAGACCGGGCGGTCCTATCCTTCCAGATTCTCTGGAACTATCCGACATTTTCCACGCCGCCATGATCTCCCTGTAGGGCAGAACGCTGGTGATCCGGACCCCGGCCGATCTAGCCGAAGCGCTCGACGTTGTGCAGGATACTCGCTGACGCCAAGGTTGGCCTGGGCGGCGCCACTTGCTACTGCTGCTGCCGGCGCGGTGGCGGGGGCGGCGGGAGCGGCGGGCACTTCACACAATGGTCGTAAGTAAGTAGCTTAAATACTGGCATCTCGCCAGGACCACTCACATCAACCACCATCGGGGCAAGGTTAAGCACACAGGTGCGACCCTCAGGCCTAACGCTGGGCGAGCACAATAGCGACCAAGAAAGCGTGGTTGCGGACTTCCCCAACAAAGAAATGAGAGCGTCGCGCGCAGGTACTGCCGTCGCACCCCATGCAAACGAGGACCGGCGCTTTTCTTCGTCCGTGCCAAGGATGTCCATGTTATTGCGCGGAACAAAGCCGTTAAAGGCATAGTACTGGTCGGTGTACCTGCCGTTTAGGTCTAAGTTAATGCCCGATGCTGCGCCCACTGCCCGGCAGAGGGCAACGACGTGTTCGCCAGGCATTCTCACCGCCTCCGGGACCGTGACACTGACGTCCAAAATCGAGGAGGCGCTTACGCGGCGGCCGCTCTCATCGCGCACGGTGTCCGGGACGATATGGAAGCCATACCGAGTCTCCAAGAGCCGAAAATGCGGCCCATCCGGATTGAGGCTGTGGAGCGAATCGAGCGCCTTTTCGAGCGCAGCGGCGGTTAGCTTCGGAGTCCGTTGGGGCGTTAGTTCATCCGGGACAACTACGGTTCCTCGCGCAGGGAAGAACGTCCCCGGGCGGCTCGCGTCCTGGCCCCACGCCTCCATGTCTCCACGCCACAGCAAAATTGGATCTTCGTAAGTAACCGCGACTCCGTATCTGCTCTCAAGGATAGTTGTCAATTGGTCGAGCGGCCTATACGAAACGGCGGGGCCCGCTCCTACTGGTGGGACCCTCTGCGCCGCACAAACTGCCGACAGCAACAACGCCACCGAGGGCAGAAAAACACCAATGCTCCACACCCGTTTGATCTTCATTGGCATGAGGGTACGGTACGCTGTGCTGCCCATGTCGTCCACTTGTATCACAAGAGCCCAGACCAGGCGGCTGCCGGGTCCATTGAGCCGGAAAGTCATTTAGCGCCCGCAAATGGAATCAATAACTTGCAGATGACTTTCTGGAGAGTGACGTTGCGGCCGTTAGGGCATCTATTCCTTTGACCCCTCGAGTCCGGACTGCGACGGTCCACTTTCGCGCCCGGAAGGGTCAAAGGAAAGGAGTCCGTCTGCCAGCCACGACGCACCGCTCGCATAATGTTGGTCAAAAATGCGGCCCACGCTCCAGCCATCCCAACGTCTCCCGGCTGACCGTGAGGGCCTCGCCGCGCTTGTTCGGAATCGCCTGCCGTAGCATGCTTTCTCCTTCGCTGAAGACCGACCGCGCCTGCTGGAGGTATGCCAGCCGCCCCTCGGGGGGAGCTGGGCCCAACTTCACGGCTGCTCTCAAATATTCCAACTGCACGATGAAGTAGTCCCTTACCGGGAAGTCCGCCGCCGCGATGGCCTGTTCCATGTCGGTGATGATTTCGTTACGGTAGGGCGACCCCCAAAAGCCCGCATCCAATTGCGCCTGCTCAGGCGAATCAGGCTTCACAGACAGGCGCACCATTGCGTGCGCGGCTTCCGGGGTTTCCAAGAAGCGCAAGACGCGCGCCGCGTTTTCGGCGCTCGTTCCGTCGGGAGAATCGGGACCCTCCAGAACAGCGACGGCCTCTTTCAACCGATCCTCCGCCCAGCCTGCCTCCGGCGCGACCAAATCGATGGTGAGTGCATTGGAACGGAGTGGGACCTGCTTGGTGGGCCAGGAACGGAGTGGAAGCTGCTCGATGGACCACGCCGGCGGTCCGTTGGCGCCCCAGCCGTATACGCGCATAGTATCCGCAGTGATCTGGTATCTACCCGGCCGCCGGAACGAAATCCACTCGTTCAGGAAAAGCCCCATAACCACTGGAGTTGCGCCGAGGGAGGCGACGGGATCGTTGCCCCTGAGTGCCTCCCCGGTTCGTGTTTCGTACATGTCGGATAGCGGGTCCACGGCGCCGTATTCCGGCTCAACAAAGACGCGATCATAGTTGGCGAACCGCGTCATACGCATCGGGGGCCAGGTTGAGACCAGATACTTCCCCGGTGCGCTGGACTGGAACCGGAGCTCCATCTTCACAGCCTCGCCCAGGCGAAACTGCGTCCGGCCGACCTTGGCCGCCAGCGTCACCGTGACGTCCGCCGGAGATTGTCCCCATAGCGGTACGGAAAGCAAAATGGCTGTCCAAAGGAAACGAATCGATCCCATGGTCCAATTAGACACCCAATCGCAACTGCACGGCGCTTGTTCTCGGGGTGCGCCAACAGAGCCGCAAGCGTCAGAGAGCGGCGCCGCCTGAGATTACGCGAGGAATTCGCTCTGTGTGTTGCTGGATGGAAAAAGAGTTGTGGTCTTGAAGTGGGATTTGGAGAAACTACCCCCGTCCACTCCCAGCGGCTATGCGCTCCTATTCACGCGCCGCTCAGCCTCCATGACGCTCGTAAGGATGTCGTTGATTCGCGTCAGATGGCCCGGCCCTTTGGACCTCAGCCATTCCAACACGTCGCCCCGGACATAGAGCGAGATCATCTTCTTCTTTTCCAGACGGTCCCTGGCATCCCGAAATCGCGTCATCGATGCAAGTTGCTCGTCAGAGAGCGGTGGGATATCCGAATAATCGATATGCGTATCGTCGCCCGCCGCCTGCCGCCCGGCGGTGCGGCTCACCGTCTCCCGTTCGCGCTTAGTGAGCGGCTTGTTGAAAATATCTTCGGCTTTCACGCTGGTTAGCGTCCCTCGCCGAGACGCCGGCCGCGGCCCGTTCCGGGATCCGGATAGTTTCTTCTCCATCTTTTTCTCCTCTATAGACGTGGACGACGACATATATTGCGATTCCGCCAACCCTCCCGATCGCGTGCCACCGCTGTTCACCCGTTTCCTCATCGATCCGGTCCCTTTCCAACCTCATGTATATATAGTTATATATGTTTGGGTCGCGGAATCAAGTGCAAATCGCCGTGGGCTGCCGGACGCCGGCGCGCCGTCCCGGCAAGCCCGGTCACCAAGACTTGAAAAATATTTCACGCCTGTTTTCTCAACGCTTTCGGGCGGTGCTCTCCCGGTTCGTCATCGGCGGCCGCCGCCCCGCCTGCTACCCTGAAATCGGAGTAGAGGCTTACGCTCAACCGCGCGAGTCTTGAATCCTCTTCGTGGCCACGAAGCGCAGTTTCACGGTGGTACCGGACTCCCGGATGTTCGGGAGACCTTGGAATCGGTTCCNNGCTTCGGCAGACTCAGAACGATTTACTCAATACTCAAACCGCCCGGACGAAATCCCCACCTCGACAAATTCCCGCAGCCGAACTGCGTCCAAATCCCCAAGAAAGTCGTGTACCCAGTCAAATGG
>PLGA01000256.1 GCA_003139735.1 Bryobacterales bacterium
TATCTCCGACAGACTCCTAGCCGCCCTATTTCCAGGTCGTTCCACCGATCAGCGCGACATCGAAGGCGGCGCGGCTTCCGGCGCACTGCCCCATGCGGTATTCGGCTGCGGCCCCATCACCAGGACCAGCGTTCCGCCGCCCGCCAGGTCGGAGTGCTCGAACCACGGCTTGTTCAGCGGCTTGCCGTTCAGCACGGCGGATTGGATGTACTTGTTCCTGGCCGAGACGTTGCGGGCTGTAATGGTGAAGACTTTGCCTTTTTCCAGGGAGATTCTGGTCTCCGCGAAGATGGGGCTGCCCATCACGTAAACGGGGAGTCCGGGGGTGACGGGATAAAAGCCCATGGCCGTCAGCACGTACCACGACGACATGGCCCCGCCGTCATCGTCACCGCAGATTCCCAATGGGGTGTCGGTGTACCAGATGTCCATAATCTCTCTCAGGCGCCGTTGCGTCTTCCAGGGCTGGCCGCAATAGTTGTAGAGGTACGGAATGTGAAAGCTTGGCTCGTTCCCTTGCGCGTACATTCCAATCAAGCCGGTCATGTCCGGAAACTGGCCCAGGAATGAGTATTTGGAACCCGCGGGCTCGGTGAACAGCGCATCCAGCTTGGCGGCGAGCTTCTCGCGGCCGCCCAGCAGGTTGGCAAGGCCCGCCACGTCATGCGGCACCTGAAAGGTGTAGATCCAGGAGTTGCATTCGGTGAAATAGTCGCGTCCGCCCTGGCCGCCGCCCATTTTCGGATCTAACCCTTCGACCCATTTCCCATCCGCGCTCTTGGCCGACATGAAGCCGATGCTGGGGTCGAACACGTTCTGGTAATTGTGCGCCCGCTTCATGAAATAGGCGTAGTCGTCGTCTTTCTTGAGCGCCTTGGCCATCTGGGCGACGCACCAATCGTCATAGCAGTTTTCGAGCGTCACTCCCGTAGCCTGACGCCGTTCGGACGGGTTCACCGCCGCAACGGTCTCCTTTTCCCCTTTGGCCAGGGCAGGGAAGAAGCCCTTTTCCAGATAGACACGGTCGAGTTCCGTGAGCGGGCCGCGGCGCCAGGGCAGCATGGTGGCCTCCATCGCGTTCTTCTTCATCCCCTCGTAGGCCTTCTCGACGTCAAAATCCCGGTAGCCCTTGGCGTAAGTGTCGGCAATCAGCGCCGAAGAATGGTGGCCGATCATGACTGCCGAGTCCGCTGCGATGGTCGGGAACGAAGGCAGCCAGCCGCTTTGCTCGTACATGCGTATGTAGGAGCGAACCATGTCCTGCTGCCGCTTCGGGTCCAGAATCAGTTGCAGAGGATGCATCGAGCGGTAGGTGTCCCACAGGCCATCTCCCGCGTAGAAATCGTGACCGCCGGCGTCATGCACCTGTTGGTCGTAGCCGCTGTAGTATTTGCCGTCCTCGGTGTAGTCGGTCATGCGGCCCAGGGAGCGATAGAGCGCCGTATAGAAGACGGTGCGTTGCTTTTCGGTTCCGCCCGTGACGGCGATCTTGCCCAACTCACGGCTCCATACCGCACGCCCTCGGGCCTTCACCTGGTCGAATCCCCACTCGGGGATCTCTTCCTGAAGGCTCTTGTGGGCCTGCTCGATGGAGATATCGGAGATCCCGATCCGCACGCTGATCTTTTCGCCCTTGGTGGTGGCTCCATCCGTGATCAATCCGATATTGCCGCCGGACAGCTTGGACTCGTGCCCCATCGTGGCGCCTTGCCAGGTGCTGTATTCGCCCAGCGGTTTGGAGAACTCGGCGTAGAAATACGTGGTCACGCCGCCCCTGCCGCCGCCTCCACGGCCGCCGGCGCCGCCGCCCGACTGCCCGGCCACCGCGGCGGGTCCGGTCACTTCGAATGCGCCGCCGGCGCGCATCAGGAGGTGCGAATGAGCGTTCGCGGGAAACGTGAAGCGGTAATATGCCGCGTGTTTGGTCACGGTGGCTTCCGCTTCGATTCCATAGCGTTCCAGGATGGCGGACCAGTAATAAGGCGTGGCCGTTTCCTGGTCGTGGTCAAACGAGGAGGCGCACTTCGACAGGTCGGTCTCCAGTTCGCCCGTGGTGGCCATCAGCGTGGCCGCGCCCGCCGGAAAGCCGGAGATATCGTGCGCGAAATACCGGTCCCCGCTTCTCGCCGGGGTGACCGGCGCGAGCCGCACCATGCCATAGGGGTACTGCACGCTCGGTGTTGTGGACGTCAGCAGGTGTCCGATGCTGCCGATATACGGGTCCACATAATCCACGGGTTCCTTGGCGCGCTGCGGCGTCGCGCTCAAAGCTGCGCTTGTGGCCAGGCACGCGCAGCAGCAGAAACGGAAGAAGAAGTCAGACATAAGTCCCTCTCGTTGTGAATCTCCATTGGCCTTCGCGGTAAACAGCGAGTATACAACCAATCGCACGGAGGACTCGGGATGCTCACGCGGGGTCGATCTGTTCCTGAATCCAGGAGCCAAATCCCGCTCGCCCATCGTCCCGGCCGACGCGGCCCCCAACTCGTCGGGTTTCGTTACACAATGGAGGTGGATGACCAGGAACCAGGCCACCTGTGAGAGCTGACCTAATGGACATCGCCATTGGCATCGAATTGCCCGAGGCCGAGATCGCTGACGTTTGCCGCCGCCATCAGGTAAGAGAGTTGTTCCTGTTTGGCTCCGCCGCGCGCGGTGAAATGCGTCCAGACAGCGACGTGGACTTTCTCGTCGATTTCCTGCCCGGCGCCCGCCCTGGATTATTGGGCGTCTCGGCCATGATGCGTGAACTCACGGTCCTGCTCGGACGCCGCGTCGATGTAGCCGTCAAACCTGCGCTGAAACCTCTTATCCGGGCTGGTGTGTTGGCCGAGGCCCGGCTGATCTATNNTTCCTGGCCGACGAGACGCTTTGCTACGCTATTGCCCAAAAACTAACGATCATCGGCGAAGCGGTCGCGAGGTTGAGCCCGGAAATTACGGCGCGGCACAACTCGGCGCCCTGGGCCGACATTGTGGGGCTGCGGAACATTCTGGTTCACGAGTACTT
>PLGA01000042.1 GCA_003139735.1 Bryobacterales bacterium
GTGAGCCGTGGGAAGCCTGCTTTGAAGTCGCGCACCCCACTAGAACGAAAGCCTTGCGCTCAACTGGAACTCGCGCCCCGGCGTGGAGGCTTCCGTGATGGTGCCGAATTGCGGCGTGTTGACGAAGCGGTTCGGCGTGTCCCAGTTCGAATGGTTCAGCCCGTTGAAGGCTTCGCCGCGAAGTTCCATGCGCAGGCGTTCGGCTAGCGCGAAGGAACGGACCAGCGCCAAATCCATCGTCTCCATCCCCGGCCCGTAGACCGTATTCCGTCCCACGTTGCCGAACGTGTATGCGGCAGGCGTGCTGAACGCGGCCGGATTGAACCACTCCGCCGTGGTTCGCGCGCCCGCGCCGAATACCGGCTGCCCGGTGTAGTTCGCGCGGATCGGATTCTCACCCACGATCGTTCCCGCGTTGGCGGTGTCGCCGAACACCGAGATGGTGAACGGGAATCCGCTCTGAACCTGGAAGATCGTCGACAGGCGCCAGTTGCGCGTGAGCGAGAGCGTCCACCCGGCAGCCTCCAGGGCAGGCAGTTCATAGACGACGCTCAGTGAAAAGCGATGGCGCACGTCGCACGCCGGCCCTTTCTCCGCGTTCAAGTCGCTGTCGTTCTGCGGAATTGCGGACTCCGCCATGGGCGACCGGAACTCCGGCGCGTCGCTCAGATTCTTCGCGAACGTGTAGTTGCCCAGCAGGCTCAGCCCGTGTGAATAGCGCCGCCGCACGTTCACATAGCCGGCGTCGTACCAACTGCGAGCCCGGTTCTCAAGGTCGTTCACGGAACTCACCGGGAACGTGCTGCTGGCCACGTCAACGGTGCTCGGAAAGACCGTGCCGGGCATGAAAGTCGCGGTGGCATAGGGCCGCCGGGGCTGAATCGCGCCCGGTCCGGGTTGCGCGTTGTTGATCAGAACGGCTTCCTGCAAGTGTTCCCCGCGCTCGCCGTGATAACCCGCCTCCAGCGTGGTATCGTGTCCCAGGCTCTTCTCCAGCGATGCGCTCCACTGCTGCACGTACTGCGCGGGCGCGTGAGGGTCGAAGCCCGTGAAGCTCACCACCGTCTGGCCAAGCACGGGTTGCGGGAAGTTAAAACCGCTGATCTGCGGAGTGAAGTTGTCGCTCTGCTGGGTGATTGGGAAAAGAACGGGTACGTTGTGCAATTCGTTGCACCACGTGTTCATGTCGATGGGCATATAGAAGATGCCGTAAGAGGCGCGCAACACGATGCCGCTGTTCTGAATGTGGTGCGCAATGCCCAGCCGCGGCGCGAACCGCAGTTTCGGCGGGTACTGCAAGCCGTTCGGCATCCCAGTCTGGCCGCCGATGAAGGCTGCCAACCGACCGTTCTCCTGTTCGATGTTGCTCCATCCGCGATTTGGGTCCACCAGCGGCGATTCGAATTCGTAACGTACGCCAACATCGATAGTCGTGGACGAGGTGATGCGCCAGGTGTCTTGCGCGAAGGCGTCCACCGACCAGTTCCGCAGGTTCATGCTGGGCACCCCGGCTTGCAACTGCCTCGATGCCGGATCGCCCAGCAGAAAACTCGCCAGCGCCGATCCCGTGCCGTCGTTCGTCAGCGTCGCGGTGGTGAACCCCGGCGTGAACTGGTAGTAGCCTCGGCTCTGGACCAGCGCCCACATCGGCCAGATCACCCTCCGGAAGGCTCCTCCGAACTTGAGGCTGTGGCTGCCGGTTTGCCGGGACAGCGCTTCACGCCCTTCGAAAGTGGTGTTCCACTGTTCCATGGGCGTCGCTTGCCACGAGTCGCCGAACGGCGTGTAGCCTTGCACGTTGAAATAGGGCGCGCCCCACCCCTTCTGTCCGCCGAAGTTCGTCCCCGTGATTCCAAGCGCGTCCACGATGTCGTCCACGCCGTTGTCCTGCGCCCAGTGCGACATGGCGAGACGGGAGACGCCTACGGACGCCGTGTTCACCACGGACGGCGAGAAGATGCGCGTCCAGATCATGGCGCCGTTCTGGGAGGCATTATCGAAGTCATAGCCGTACCCGGGCAGGTTCTGCGGCGTGAAGCCATCCTCGTGGCTCGACGAATACCGGACATTGAGCGTGCCGTTATCGCCGAAATCGCGATCCACGCGAACGGTCCCCTGATTGTTGCGCTCGAGCGAGTCGCGCACGTCGAGCAGGTTATTGGAATCCTCTCCGGCGCCGAACACCGCCGGCGTTCCATTCATCGTCATGCCATAGCCCATGTCGCCCATGGTGTTCGGGCGTGGCACGTAATTCTGAAGCATCAGGGCAGCCGCCGAATTGAGGCGTACGGACGGAATGACATCGTTCGGGAACGGGTTGCGCAGGGTCTGCGGATTCGCGGTAGTCACTGGCAGCGCCGGCTTGTAGTTCGGATTCGAGTGCGAACTGGTGGGGTCGAAGATGACCTCTCCGCTTCCGCTGAAGTCGCCCCCCGCTTCCGCGGCTGTCGGCACGGTGTCCATCGCGGTCTGCGCCTGCGTCTGATGGAAGCCCTCGTAGTTCGCGAAGAAGAACGTCCGTTTCCCGTAGACCGGGCCGCCAAGCGAGCCGCCATAGTTGTTCTGCCTCAGATAGCTCGTCCCAGGCATCTCGTTCCACGTGCGCGCGTCGAACTTATTGTTCCGCAGAAACTCATACCCGGTCCCGTGAAACTGGCTGCCGCCTTGACGGGTCACGACATTCACCTGGCCGCCGCCCGCGCCGCCTAGTTCCGCCGAGTAACTGCCGGTCTGCACTTGAAACTCCTGCACCGCATCCGGCGAGAGACTCAGGTTCATGGTGTTGAACGTCGGGTCCGTATTCGTGACGCCGTCGAGCAGGTAATAGTTGGCGTCGGGCCGGTTGCCGCCAATGGTGATCGCGGACCTCTGGCCGGGGCGCCAGTAGAGCGGACTCATGTCGCCGGTCTGGGCGCCATGGCCGGCGTGTGCGTCCGGCACCGTGAGCGCCAGGTCGATCAACATTCGGCCGTTCAGCGGCAAGTCCTCGATAGATTTCGGCTCCACCACTTCGCCAATGCTGGCATCTTGCGTTTTTAGGTTTTCGGTGGACGCGACGACTTCCACGGTTTCGGACCTGGCGCCGAGCTGCAGCGAGAGATCGATCCCCATGTGCTGGCCGACTTCGAGAACGATATCGCGCTCCTGGTCCGCGAACCCGGCGGCGCTCACTTCCAGCGAATATTCGCCGGGCGCCAGGTTGGGCGCTTCAAACAACCCCTCGGCATTCGTCGCCGTCTCCCGGAGACTCCCGGTGGCCTTGGCGATGAGCTTGGCCCGCGCGCCGGGAATGGGCGCTTGCGTGGGATCTTGAACTCTTCCACTCAGCGTCGCGAAATTACTCTGCGCGGCCATCGGCCAGGAGGCCGCAAGAATCAGTACGAAAAGTTTGGACATAGCAAGCCTTTCATGCACCGTGAGGATGTTTTGCTGGCGATTCACGGCTCGAAACGCCGTGCATCAAGCTTAGGAGTTTGACACCCGTCAGTAGTTTTGAAAATAGTGCAAAAACACTACAACGCTGACTGTCTCCTCAGATAACGCTCCGTGGGGTGGGCCTCCAGGCCTGCAACGCCGGCGTCCGTGCCGGCATTCTTCGTGGTTCCCGCTGTGCTGCTCTGTGGGGCAGACCGGCGTGGCGCAAGCCGTCAGGCTTGCTGAGCCGAGAGTGAGTCGTCTCGGCTTTTCTTGATATTCTCTCGCCCTCCGACGCACTATTTCGGTATTGACGCGCCGCAGGTCGGAAAACGGGTCAAGCTTATCGGAAACCTGGATCCGGTCACAGCCAATTTCAAAAAAATAACCCCCTTTCCCTCCTATCGTTTGCCGCTATCCCCATTTCGGACCCCATCCAACCCCCATGCGAATCTGAAGGCGAGGAGCATTGCATGCAAAACACTCAAAACACCGTTTCCCCCGAGC
>PLGA01000047.1 GCA_003139735.1 Bryobacterales bacterium
GTCGGATTCCTGCGCAGAGCCGAGAAATGAAACACCCAATAGTGCAAGCAAGATCCTGGTTCCAGGCCACCGTGCGGTGGGCGGTGATGGTGGAGGGCCGCGGGATTCGAGACTGGGAAGAAGCCGTCTATCTGTTTCGCGCCGACGATTTCATCTCGGCGTTCCAGCGAGCGTTGGCGATCGGAGAAGGAGGCCAGAGCGGTGGGGAAGAAGGCATGCGGCGTCCGCGATGGGTGGAAACCCGGTTGGCGGAGGTGGTGACGTTGGACTGCCTGGGAAACGAGCTGGACGAAGAACTGGAGGTGCACTGGATACGAAGGCCGGCCAAAGAGAAGATTCCTTTCGAGCACAAGTTTAAGCCGGCCAACACGATGCCACCGCCCTCGTTCTGACTGGGCCGGGGGGCGCTCGTTTCCGGGCGGCCCCGGCCTTCGCTACGCCCTAAGCGCTCGGCCTACGGACTCGCAGGGCTTCGCTACGGCCGCGACCGCCCGGAAACGAAAGAGATCTATTTCGGAGAGGAATAGTCCTTCAAGGGGCAAGAGGGTCTGCACCAGCAGACAAGGAAGAACACCGGGGTGGGCCAGATCAGGCTATCAAAGGGGGGCCAAATCCCAGTATCGAAGTGGGCCAAATGACAATATCAAAGGTGGGCCAGACCTAGTTGACAAACACACGATTCGCCTATAAGTCCTAGGGCTGTATCGGAAACGGTCCGGCGGGATGCGCCACGAGGCAAGGCGGGATGCCGGACGCCGGACCGTTTTCGATAGAGCGACTTGAAGTGAGCCGGTTTGGAAGCTTGGCGTTATGTGTTTTGAATTGTTGCTTGGATGGTTGCGAGAGGGAGATCGGCCGGGACTAGTGTGCGAACGTTGCGGCATTGCGCCCGTAGGGTAAGTCGTGGGAGGCCATTCGGGCGAGGGCGAGCGCGGTTTTGGGGCTGGCGTCCCCGCGCGTGAGGGTTTCGAGATGTCAAAGAGCAGGTCATAGTGGTTTCTTTGGCGCGGGAGGAGCGCGCAGCAGCGCTCCGGATGCCGTAAATCGCTCCACAATGGCCATGGGAGCGCCGCACTGTGGGCAGAGCCATAACGGCCGCGGCGCGTCCGGCGGTGCGTGGCCGGCGGCGGGCTGCGGGTCACCTGTCTGCCCCAGGAGCGCGAAGCAGAGCGGCAACAACGCCGCCCGGCGCCGGTGGGCGAGGAGCCCGAAGTGCCGGATACGCACGAAGCCCCTCGGGAGCACGTGCAGAAAGAAGCGGCGCAGAAACTCATCCAGCGGCAGGCGCATCAAGCGTTTCTTGTTCTTGTGAGCCGAGTCGCGCCACCGGAAGGCGACCTCGCCATCCTGGAGCGCTACCAGACGATGATTCGAGATGGCCACGCGATGCGTGTAGCAGCCCAGATACCGGAGCGCGTGTTCCGCCCCGCCGAAGGGACGTTTGGAATAGACCACCCAGTCGGAGCGGAACAGGGAACGCAGCATGGCGGCAAATGCGGCCGGCGCAGCCAAACCCTCCAGTTTGCCGTGGAACCCCAGTTTGCCGGCCGCGTGCAGTTCGCGCAAGCCAGCCACGAACTTCCCCCGAAACACGCGGCTGAGCACACGCACCGGCAGGAAGAACCCGGGCCGGGCAGCGATCCACCGCTTATGGTCGGGCGACAGCCCGCCGGCCGGAACCACGCAATGGACATGCGGGTGGTGCAGCAGCTTCTGGTTCCAGGTGTGCAGCACGCTGAAGAAGCCAATCTCCGCCCCAAGGTGTCTCTCGTCGCGAGCCACCGTCAGCAGCGTCTCGGCGCTGGCGCGAAACAACAGGCCGTAGATCTCGCCCTTGTTCTGCAAGGCCAGCGGCGCCAGGGATCCGGGCAGGGTGAACACCACATGCGCATAGCGGACCGGCAGCAGTTCCCGGCGGCGCGCCTCCAGCCAGCGGTCGCGCGCGTTGGACTGGCACTTCGGACAATGCCGGTTCCGGCACGAGTTGAAGGAGATGGCTTGATGTCCGCAGCGGGAGCACTCGTCGATGTGACCGCCGAGCGCCGAGGTGCGGCAGCAGACGATGGCGGTCAGGATCTTCAGGTGCAGCCAGGTGAACCATTTCCGGCTGCTCTGGTAAAAGGTGGTTCCTGCTGCGCGGATCAGGTCGGCCACCTCCAGCGGTGGCCGTGCCATCTATTTCACGGCGAGCGAGAGCGCATCCAGGGGGCTGGCGGTGGCCCCCAGATGGCGCTTCGACAGGTGAATGTAAATCATGGTTTCGCGCAGGTCGGAGTGGCCGAGCAGCAGTTGGATGGTGCGCAGGTCGGCGCCNNGGCGTGCCAGACGACCTTGTCGGTGATCGGCGTGTCGGCGGTGTGATGCGTGCCGCCGGGAAACAGCCACACCGCCGGTTTACGGCGCAGACGGCGGTAGTGCTGCCGCAACTCCTCCAGCAGATGCGGACTGAGCACGATGTCGCGGTCCTTGCGGCCCTTGCCCTCCTGAACGTGGAGCACCATGCGCGCCGAGTCGACGTCGGTGATCTTGAGGGCGGCCACCTCGGCCCGGCGCATGCCGGTGGCGTACAGGGTCATGATGATGGTGCGGTAGAACGGGGTGGGCGCGGCGTTGATCAGGAGGGCGACCTCGTCCGGACTCCAGATGACGGGCAGGCGGATGCTCTTCTTCGGGTACNNGCGGAACAGGTGCGCCGTATATTCCCGGATCTGGTCCGTCGTGAGTCGTTCGGGCGGCTGCTGGAAATAGCAGGCTAAGTCGTGCAGCACGCCCAGATAAGCGCGCGTGGTACTTTCGGTGTAGTTGCGGCGCGCGATCTCCTCGCGCGTCACTGTTTCGTAATGGGTCACAGGGGACCTCCTTGTGACCC
>PLGA01000307.1:0-650 GCA_003139735.1 Bryobacterales bacterium
AAATTCCTGGCCAGGGAGAACGAAACCGGCAAGATGGGAACCTTCGAAGCCAAGTTCGTGGTGCCGAACCTCAGCGTCGACACGAAGTATCTCCCCATCAGCTCGGTAATCCTCAGCAACCAGCGCGAAAAAACCACCGCCACGGTTGGAGGCCCGCGCATGAACATGCGGCTATTCAGCTTCAACCCGTTGGTGGAGAATGGCCAGAAGCTGATTCCCAGCGTGACCCGCGTGTTCCGCAAGGACCAGGATATGTACGTCTTCCTGCAAGTGTACGAGCCGACAGCCACCAAGACGCAGCCGCTGGTAGCCAGCCTGGCTTTCTATCGCGGAAACGACCGCAAGGTCAAAGCGTTTGAAGCCGAGCCACTGGAGGTCACCGACGGGTTGAACCCCAACACGAAGGCGGTGCCCATCCGGTTCGTGATCCCCCTTTCCAAGTTGGAGCCTGGCAAGTACACCTGCCAGGTCAGCGTGCTGGAACCCGATGTTCAGAGGTTCGCGTTCTGGCGCGCTCCCGTGACATTGCTGCCGTAGTCTCCTCCGATCCGAATGTAGTCTGGACCGGCGGCCCGCGGAAGCGGACCGCCGGTTTTTTGCCGGGCCCGGAAAGCCAAGCGGTCAAGCCTAAACATCGCGTCGTTATTGTT
>PLGA01000307.1:707-5689 GCA_003139735.1 Bryobacterales bacterium
CGCTGGAACCGCATTGCCCATCTTGAGCCGGTCAAGGTCGTCCAGCGTCGCGCCATACCAAATCGGGAAATCGATGCTGTACCGGCTCACGAACGCCGGGATCCTGGCAGCGGATTTCCCGTCGTCCAGCGAGGCGCCAATGAAGGCGACGCGACCGGCGTACTGCTTCTCAATATCCACCAGCGCGGGCATTTCGTCGTTGCACGGCCCGCACCACGTCGCCCAGAAATTCAGGAGAACCACCTTGCCGCGCAGATCGCGGAGCCTGACCTTGTGCCCGGCGGCGTCCTTTAGCGCGAGGTCGGTGGTGGGCGCGTCGGCGGACAGTCCGAGCGCCGAAGCCAGCAGAATCACGCCAGCCAGCCGCCGCATTTAGTGTTCCGAGCCGCTGTGCGCGGGCAGGCGGTAGGTATAGCTGGCCAGCCACACGTAATCGGCGAAGGCAGCATCGCCATGGGTTCCTAGAATATCGTCGGGAACGCTCCTGGTGCGGTCGCGGTAGATGGCCTTCCCGACGCTGAACTGGAACATGTTCCGGCCGTTCGAGTAGATAAACCCGGGTTCGGCGGAGATGGCGAAGCCTGGGCGGCGGAAGCCCAGGTTGTTGCCCCAGATGTCCCTGGCCGGCACGCCCTCCATGCGCGGGCCGAACGTGAGGGTCAGGCCTTTGATTTTGGAAATGGGATGCGCCACGCCGGCCTCCATCAGGTATTGGTCCTGAATCGCGTTGTAGGCCGTCAGCGGCTGGTTGAGCGCGGTCGCGCTACGCAGCACGTCATTGTAGCCGCCCTGCGTAGCCACGTAATCGCCATCGGTGTAGAACGTGAATGCACTGACGGCGCGGAAGGCCTGCCACTGGAAAATCCCGGCCCATCCGCCGCTGCCGGGCTGGATGGAGTAATCCGCGGTGACGACGCTTGGAGCGGTCGCCGCCGCGCTGGTGTAGACATTGTTCGCCTCGTTGTCCTTGCCTGTCGGCCCCTGCACGCCCAAGCCGATGCTGATGTTGCCGCGCTTGGTGGTTCGCGGGTTCCACAGCCAGCCCTGCGCAATCAGGGAAGTGTCGCCGATTCCCGAAGTGGCGCTGGTGTAGTAGGAATTGTTGGCGCGGCGGCTGGCGAGCAGAACCGGAACCGAGAGCGTGAGGCTGAAGCGCGATGTGGCCTGGTAGGTGACGTCGAGATTCTCCAGGTTGATCTTGTTCATCACCTGGGTGCCCTGCTGAAGGCGGTAAGCCTGCTCCACATCGCCCACGAAATGGTCGTATGAGAATTGGTGCCGATAGCCGACGACCATGGTCCAATCCCCGGGTTCCAGGTAACCGCCCTCGGTTTCCGGCGACATGTCCGCGGAACTGGAGCGCGCCACGATGCAGCCCTGCGCGCGGGCGGGCGCGGAAGAAAACGAAGCCAGCCCTGCGGCTAGCGCGAAAACAACGGCGGTCCGGTATGTACCCAGCATCCTAAGCACCCCCTCAAGAGACTCTTGGGATATAAGTACCATCGCCCGGCCGTGAGCGGCCATAGTGGGAATGTACTACGAGGCTCGCGGAATTCCGGGCTGGCGTCCCCTGCCTCGATCTCCGCGCGCCGTGATATTGTCTTGGGGGGGGTAGCAGTTCGCCGAATGGATTCCTGCGGCAGCCACGCCGCCCTGCCTCTCCGGCCGTCTGGGCCGTGAGATGGGCACAGACGCAAGACGGGAGGCCCGCGTGAGAAAGCGCAAGCTGTTTTGGTTTTTTTGGGTGGTTTCCTTGCTGCCGGCGTTCTCGGCGGTCGTGGCCGATTGGTACGCATGGCATATCGTCCTTCAGGGCTATCACTTGCCATGGCGGTATTGGCTGTTATTGGAGGGTGTCGCCGTCGGCGTCGCCGTTCCCCGCCTTGGGGCTCGCGTCGCCGGCGTTATCGTGTTGGTCTGTCTCGTGGTTCTTGGCATGTGGAGCATCGGGCTGTTCTACATCCCCACTCTTGCCTTGGCGGTGGTCGCCACACTTGTTCAAATGGAGTCCGACGGAAAGTGGAGCGCATAAGCGCTCAGGAGCGGGGCGCGCAGCGCTGCTCTCGATCTGACGGGGCGCGGCGCAAATGCCTTCAGCCCATGCGGGCTTACGGTAGGGGCTTCGCGTTCCCAGCGCTCGCGCGCTGGGCTAGATTCTGGCACCCCTCCGGGGCTGGCGCCAGCGACAGGCATCGGCGGAATGAAGAAGCTCCGGGGCTGGGCGCAGCTAGCCCCTACACCTTTTCCGGCACCACGTAGGGCTTGCGGTAGTCGCGTGTCAACATCTTGTTGGCTTCCGCGTCGCCTTTGCAGGTCATGGTCGTCTCATCGAAGTAAACGGTGCGGCCCAGGCGGTAGGAAATGTTCCCGAGGTGAACCAGCACGGTGGAAGCCGCGCCTTCCTCGATTTCCGCGCGCAGGGTTTCGCGCTTGCGGCTGCGCACGGCCTCGACGAAGTTGAGGAAGTGGTCGCCGCCCGCGTTGCGGCCCGGGCCAGGCTGTTGCGTCTTGCCGAGCCAGGACTTGTACGAGGAATACGTATCCACGGCCAGATAGCCCTTCGACCCGTAGAATATGTTGCCTATGGTGTTGAAGCCGCGGTCTTCGATCTTGGCCTCGCCGTTGGACATCCAGTGGCGGACTTCGAACTCCAGCAGACGCTTCTTGCCGTCCTGGTCGAACTCGAAGGCGCAATTGAGCGTGTTGGGTGTCTCCTGGTCGTCGTCGAACATGAAGTGGCCGCCGATGGCGCTGGCTTTCATCGGATACTTCACGCCCAGGCCCCAGCGGGCGATATCCATTTCATGAATGCCCTGGTTGCCCAGATCGCCGTTGCCGGTGTCCCAGAACCAGTGCCAGNNAAGCGGTTCTGCGTGAACGGGCGCAAGGGCGCCGGCCCGGTCCACAGATCGTAGTCGACGCCGGCAGGAACCGGCGACACCGGCTTCTTGCCTATGGTATCGCGCCATTTGAAGCACAGGCCGCGGGCCATGTAGATCTCGCCGAACTCGTCGCCCGCGCGCAGCTTGGCGATGGCTTCCTGCACCGCCGCGGACGACCGGATCTGGCTTCCCATCTGCACCATGCGCTCGTACTTGCGGGCCGCGGCGACAATCTGCTTCGCCTCGAAGATATTATGCGAGCAAGGCTTCTCGACGTATACGTCCTTGCCCGCCTGACAGGCCCAAATGGTCATCAGGGTATGCCAGTGGTTGGGCGTGGCGATGGAGATGGCGTCGATGGACTTGTCGTCCAGCATCTTGCGGAAATCGGTGTAGGTCTGGGGCTTCTTCCACCCGGCTTTGGCGATCTGACTGAGGCCGTTCGCGACGTGTGAGTCGTCAATATCGGCGATCGCCGCCAGTTCTACGTTGGGCAGTCTGCCGAAGCCGGCGATGTGGGAGGCGCCGCGGCCCCCGATGCCGATGCAACCCATGCGCACCGTGTCGCTGGGGCTTCCGAAGAGGGGAGATGCGGCTCCCGCTGCGAGCGCCGATCCCATCAGAAAATGGCGTCGATCCATGGTGACTCCTCCACTGGCCGCTAACTTACCACATTGCGCGGCTGCCCGGCGACGAAGGCGGCCACGTTCTCGACGGCGGCGTCCATCAGCCGCGACCGAGCCTCCCGGGTGGCCCACGCGATGTGCGGCGTGACCAGGCAATTGCGCGCCGTGAGCAACGGGCTATCGGCGGGCGGCGGCTCCGTGTCCAGCACATCCAGGCCCGCGCCCGCCAGCCGCCCCGCGTTGAGCGCATCGGCTAAGTCCTGGGCGACCACCAGCGGGCCGCGCGAGGTGTTGATGAGGAACGCCGAAGGCTTCATCAAGGCCAGCGTGCGCGTCTGGATCATGCCGCGCGTCTCTGCGAGCAGCGGCGCATGCAGGCTGACCACGTCGGATTCGCGCAGCAATTCCTCCGTGTCCGCCCAGCGGAAGCCAGAGTACTCCGGCGCGTCCTTGCGAACCGCATCGGCGGCAATCACCCGCATCCCCATGGCGTCGGCGATGCGGCCCGTCTGGCAGCCGATGCGCCCGAATCCTACGATTCCCATGGTCTTGCCCGCCAGCTCCACCAGCGGCGATTTCCAGAAGCTCCAATCCAGGCTGCGCGCCCAGTCTCCGGCGCGCACAGCCTCGGCGTGGAGCTTCACGTTATGGCATAACTCCAGGAGCAAAGCGAAAACGAACTGCGCCACCGAAGCGGTCCCGTAAGTGGGAACGTTGGTTACCAGGATGCCTTGAGCGCGGGCGGCTGAAACGTCCACCACGTCGTACCCCGTCGCCAGCACGCCGATGTAACGCAGATCGGCGGCCTGGCGCAATATGGCGGCGGGCAGGGGGATCTTGTTAATCAGGACGATGCCCGCTCCGGCGATGCGGGCCGGCACTTCCTCCGGCGCCGATCGGTCGAAGACCTGCACATCGCCGAACCGCCGCAGGGCATCCCAGGAAAGGTCGCCCGGATTCAGGCAGTACCCATCGAGAACGACAATCTTCATAAGTCCTCCACCACCACGCGCATCCCAGCGGCCGACGCCGCCACCGCCCCGGCGTATCCCTCGCACGCCTCGATCTCGCGCACGGTCCACTCGCCTTCCAATTCCGCGCCGGCGCCGTACAATCCCACGCCGCGCGCCTTGAGCATGGCCTCGACGCGCGTCCACCGGCGGAAGAAATCCCGCTCCCTC
Organism: Bryobacterales bacterium; assembly: GCA_003139735.1. Taxonomy (GTDB): domain Bacteria; phylum Acidobacteriota; class Terriglobia; order Bryobacterales; family Bryobacteraceae; genus BOG-224. Next base: position 5,397 of record PLGA01000307.1, read on the forward strand.
CCGGCGGGGGGCGTTTCGGCAAACGCGGCCGCTTCGCTCGGCGGAAAGAAGCGCTCCGCGATGGCGCCGTATTCCGCGATATGGCGCAAGCGCTCCACATCCACCCCGACATCCACCTCCAGGGCGAGCGCGATTAACGCCATCCCATGCGAGCGGGAAAGGCTGAACATCAACTGCGGCGCGCCAGGCAGATAGGGTTTGCCTTTTTCGGTGGCGGCGAAATCGAGAGGGACGCCGGTGGCGCGCCCAAGGATGGCCCGCAACGCCCGATGGGCAAGGAGATAGCGTTCGCG
>PLGA01000249.1 GCA_003139735.1 Bryobacterales bacterium
TTCAACTACCAGCCCATGCAGTACGCGAATATCCAGAAAGACCATCCGACGTGGATCGTCTTCGGAACGGAGACGGAATCCTGCGTGAGTTCCCGCGGCGTCTACGATCTGCCGATTGCGGCCAACGCCGTCCTCTCCACGCTCCAGGTCTCGAGCTTCGACACCGTTGCGCCCGGATGGGCCTATTGTCCGGATGTGGAATTCGACGCGCAGGACCGCCTGCCGAATATCCTGGGCGAGTTCGTCTGGACCGGCTTCGACTACCTGGGCGAGCCCACGCCCTACGGCCGTCCGACTCAATGGCCCTCGCGAAGCTCCTATTTCGGCATCGTCGATCTGGCCGGCTTCCCCAAGGACCGCTACTACATGTACAAGGCCAAGTGGACCAGCGATCCCGTGGTGCATGTCCTGCCTCACTGGAACTGGACCGGGCATGAGGGCCAGGCGATTCCCATCATGGCCTATACCAACGCGGAAGAAGTCGAGATGTTCGTCAACGGCAAGTCGCTCGGAAGGAAGAAGCTGGGCGTCGATACCGTGGTCATTCCCACCGGCCCCAACGTGAGCCCGTCCCGCCAGTTCACCTCGAAGTACCGCCTGGAATGGGAGGCGCCGTACGCTCCGGGTTCGTTGCGTGCGGTGGCCTACAAGGGAGGCAAGCAGGTGGCCGTGGATGAAGTCAAAACCGCCGGGGCGCCCGCGCGCGTTCGCCTGATCCCGGACCGCTCGAAGATCTCCGCCGACGGCCAGGATCTCTCCTACATCACCGCCCGTATCGAGGATAAGGACGGCAACCTTTGCCCGCTGGCCGCCAACATGATCCAGTTCAAGGTGGAAGGCGCAGGCAAGGTCGAAGCCACCGACAACGGCAACGCCGCCAGCATCGAGTCGTTCCAAGCCGAAAAGCACACCGCCTTCAACGGCTTGGCGCTGCTGATCGTCCGCTCAAAAGCCGGCCAGCCCGGCCGCATCCAGGTGACCGCCGCTTCCGACGGCCTGGCGTCCGGAACCGCCGCACTGACCACAGCCCGTTAAGTGGAGTGGGCCTCCAGGGCCTGCAACGCCGGCGTCCGTGCCGGCGTTGCTCCAGTGGGGCAGGCAATCCTGCCTGCGGACTCGCTTTCAGCGGGTCCAGCCGCCTGCAAGGCGGCCTTTGCCTCAAGGTTGTTCGTCCGCACCGCGGAGCCTCCGTCAGATAATAGAACCTGTGCTGTCCGCCTTCGACCCCCTGGTCGCCGAGTGGTTCGCCGCTCGCTTTGGCAATCCTACCGAGCCCCAATCGCTCGGATGGCCCGAAATCCGCGCCGGCCGCGACGTCCTCATCTCGGCGCCCACGGGGTCCGGCAAAACCCTGGCGGCGTTCCTCATCGCCATCGATTCCCTGGTACGGCGCGCGCGCCTCGGGCCGCTGCCGGACCAGACCGAAGTGGTCTACGTCTCGCCCCTCAAGGCCCTCAGCAACGACGTTCACAAGAACCTAGAACAGCCGCTGGCCGAGATCCTGGCTCTTGCCGCAAAACGCGGCGTGACCCTTGCCCCCATCCGCGCCGCCCTGCGCACCGGCGATACGCCGCAGGCCGACCGCCAGCGCATGGCCCGCCAGCGGCCCCACATCCTGGTCACCACCCCGGAATCGCTCTACATTATGCTCACCGCCGCTGGGCCTCGTCGCATGTTGGCCTCCGCCAGCACCTTGATCGTCGATGAGATCCATGCCGTGGCTGACGACAAACGCGGCTCGCACCTGGCGCTCACGCTGGCCCGCCTCGACCGCCTCGTGGAGCAAAACGGCGGCCCGCCTCCGCGGCGCATCGGCCTTTCCGCCACCGTGAGCCCCATCGAGGATGTGGCCGCGTTTCTAAGCGAAGGCGCGGCCATCGTCAATGTGGGCCATCGCCGCGAAATGGAGATTGCGGTGGAATCGCCGCGCGAAGAGCTGGGGCCGGTCGCCAGCACCGAGATGTGGGACGGCATCTACGACCGCCTGGCCGAGCTGGTCCGCGAAAACCGCACCACTCTGGTGTTCGTGAATACGCGCCGGCTGGCCGAACGCGTGGCGCATCATTTGGGCCAGCGGCTGGGCGAAAACATGGTTCTCCCGCATCATGGCAGCCTCTCCCGCGCCCTTCGTTTGCAAGCCGAGAGCCGCCTGAAGAACGGCGAGCTGCGCGCCGTGGTGGCCACCGCTTCGCTAGAGCTGGGGATCGATATCGGCACGGTCGACCTGGTCTGCCAGATCGGTTCGTCGCGTTCCATCGCGGTCGCGTTGCAGCGCATCGGGCGGTCGGGCCACTGGGTCGGCGCGCGCCCCAAAGGCCGCCTGTTCGCCACCACGCGCGACGAGCTGGTGGAATGCGCCGCTCTGGTGCGCGCCATCGCGCGCGGCGAACTCGACCGTTTGACCATCCCCCGCAACGCCCTCGATATCCTCGCCCAGCAGATGGTGGCCGCCTGCGCCTGCGAGGATTTCGCCGAAGACGAGTTGTTCGCCTTGATGCGCCGCGCCTGGCCGTACCGCGCCCTCGACCGCCGGGAATTCGATGCCGTGCTCGGCACGCTTGCCGAAGGAATATCCACCGCGCGCGGGCGGACCGGCGCGTATCTCCACCGCGACGCCGTGAACCGTATGGTCCGCGGCCGCCGTGGCGCGCGGTTGACCGCCATCACCTCGGGCGGCGCCATTCCCGATACCTCGCAGTTCCAGGTGGTGGCTGAGCCGGAAGGAACCACCGTGGGCATGGTGGATGAGGATTTCGCCTCGGAAAGCATGGTCGGCGACGTCTTCCTGCTGGGCACCACGTCGTGGCGCATCCGCCGCGTCGAGGCCGGGCGCGTGCGTGTGGAAGACGCGCACGGCGCGGCGCCGGACATCCCCTTCTGGCGCGGCGAAGCCCCCGGCCGCACCGAAGAGCTTTCCCGCGAAATCGCCCGCTTGCGCGAAGACGTGTACAAGACCAGTGGGGCAGACCATCGCCTTTTGTGGTCTGCCGACGCCGGGGCCCCGGTGGTGTTCCTTCAGCGCGAATGCGGCCTCGACCTCCGCGGCGCCGAACAGGCAGCCGAGTATATCCTGGCTGGCCGCGCCGCCCTCGGCGCCATGCCCACCACCGAGCGCGTGGTTGCGGAGCGCTTCTTCGACGAAGCCGGCGGCATGCAGCTCATCGTTCACGCTCCTTTCGGCGCGCGCATCAATCGCGCCTGGGGCCTGGCTCTGCGCAAGCGCTTCTGCCGCACGTTCAACTTCGAGTTGCAGGCTGCCGCCACCGATAATGGCATCGTCATCTCGCTGGGCGA
>PLGA01000263.1 GCA_003139735.1 Bryobacterales bacterium
CCGTCGATCTGATCGGCTGTCACGGCCAGACCATCTACCACGAAGGCGGCGCCAACACCCTGCAAATCGGCGAAGCTGCCATCCTCGCCGAGCGCACTGGCGTCCCGGTAATTTCGAATTTTCGTGCGCGCGACATCGCCGCCGGAGGCCAGGGCGCGCCCCTTGTCCCCTACGCCGACTACCGCCTCTTCCGCCATCCGAAACGCACACGCATCGCGCTCAACATCGGCGGCATCGCCAACATCACCGTGATCCCTCCCAACGCGCGGCCCGAAGACGTCACGGCATTCGATACCGGCCCCGGCAACATGGCGATCGACGCCCTGGCCCGCGAGTTTTCAAAAGGTAAACTGAAGTGCGACCGCGGCGGCAAGATCGCGGAATCGGGCCAGGTAAATCGTCCGCTGCTGGACGCCTTGCTGGCGGACCGATACTACCGCCGCAAGCCCCCCAAAAGCGCCGGCCGCGAACAATACGGCGCAGATTTCGTAGCGCGCCTGAAGCAATCCGGCCTGCCGCTGCGCGATCTGATCGCCACCGCCACGGTTCTCACCGCCGCCACCGTCGCGCTGGCCGTCAGCCCCGTGGCGGATTCCAAAACCGACCTGATCGTTTCCGGCGGAGGCGCGCACAACCCCCAGATCATGGCGCATCTGGCCGCATTTCTTCCGGCGGTCGCAATCTCCACGTCCGCCGATCATGGCGTCGATATCGACGCCAAAGAAGCGATCGCCTTCGCCCTGCTCGCCCACGAAACCTGGCGCGGCCGCCCCTCCAACCTGCCCTCCGCCACCGGCGCGCGCCGCCCCGTGTTACTGGGCGACATCACGCGCTGAAACGTGGAGTGGGCTTTGAGCCTGCTATGCCGGCGTCCGTGCCGGCATTCTTCCGACTCCAAAACCGGAGGTACATCGGCTGGGCTTCCGTCGCCGGCAGATGCGGCTTGACCGGTTCGCTTATCCGCATCGCGGCCCAGTCGTACGCCAATTCCTTCCCGCAATCCAGGCAGACTACGTACGTTCGCGTCCCACTTCGCCCAGGAGTCTGCGGAAATGTGGTGCTCCGGTGCGAACAACTGAACAGCGCATTGAAAACCGATTGAAACATTGTCGAGCCCCCTTACGCTGTTAGATGAGCGTCCGGCAAGCTTAGTTTCAGCCCTGAAGGCGGGACTGCGTCTCTCGCCTCGTAGGGGCCGGGCATGCCCGGCCCGCGGAGTTACGCAACTCTCTTAAGCATGCCGCAGCTTGGAAGCGATTGATTCCGCGATCAAACACCCATGAAAACGCCCGTTTTCAATGAATATCTCGTTGGTGTGCATCCCCGCGACAATCACGCCCGCCAGGTAGATGCCGGGCCTTTCGCTTTCGAGTGTCTCGGGGTTACTGCGCGGCCTAAGTGTGTCCGGCTCTAAGGTTATCCCTGTGGAATTCAAAAAAGTCAGGTCGGGACGGTAGCCAATCAGTGCAAAAACAAAATCGTTTCTTAACGAAATTTCACCTTCCGGCGTAGAGACTCGGATGGCATCCTTTTGTATCTCGACCACGCGGGATAGAAAGTACCCCGTAATCTCCCCGCTCTTGATACGGTTTTCAATATTCGGCTTGATCCAGTACTTCACACCATCGGATATTCCCGGCCCCCGGTGAATCAACGTGACCCGCGCGCCCGTCCAGCACAGTTCGAGCGCCGCAATGGCGGCCGAGTTCTTGCCGCCAATCACCGCCACGTCGTGGTTGTAATAAGGGTGCGCCTCTTTGTAATAATGCAGAACCTTGTCAAGCTCCTCGCCCGGCGCGTCGAGCGGATTCGGTACATCGTAGTAACCCGTCGCCAGCACGATCTTGCGAGCCCGGTAAACATGGCGGCATCCCAGCCGATCCGTGGTATCCGCCTGAAACGCATTGTCTTCGCCCGCAATCCGGTCGACCCGTTCGTACTGCCGTATATCCAGCCGATAATGCTCCGCCACCCGCCGGTAGTACTTCAGCGCTTCCGTGCGATTTGGCTTATCGTTCAGGCTCGTCATCGGAAGATTGCCGATTTCGAGCAGTTCCGGTGTGGTGAAGAACGTCATGTGCGTGGGGTAGTGATAAATCGAATTGACTACGCACCCCTTCTCCACCAGCACGGCCTTCACTCCGCGCTGCTGTAGCTCGATGCCGCAAGCCAACCCCGTCGGCCCGGCCCCCACCACGATTGCGTCAAAAGTTTCCATCACGGCCCTACAGCTTGCTTTCCACTTCGCGATACACGTTTTCGAGCGCTCCAGCGATGGCCGACGCATCCTTGCCGCCGCCTTCGGCCATATCCGGCCTGCCGCCGCCCTTGCCGCCCACCGCTTGCGCCACCGCGCCCGCCAGTTTGCCCGCATGGACTTTGCCGGTCAGGTCCTTAGTCACCGCCGAAACCAACGCCACGTTGCCATCCTCGGCGGAGACCAGCGTTACCACGGCGCTCTTCCACTTATTGCGCAACACATCAGCCAGCTCGCGCAGTTGCTGCCGGTCCATGCCGTCCAGGCGCGCCGCAAGCACCCTTACCCCGTTCACCGTGTGCGCCTGCGCCTCAAGCGACGCCACCGACGCTTGCGCCACCCTCGTCTTCCAATGCTCCACCTGTTTTCCGAGCGCGCGCTCCGCCGCCACCAGCTTCTCCACGTGCTCCACCAGTTCCGGCTGTGGAGCTTTCAGCATCTCCGCGAGCCGCCGCAGGGCATCGGTCGATTCCTGGTACTGCAGCAGCGCCCCTTCGCCCGTCAGCGCTTCGATGCGCCTTACGCCCGCCGAAATGCTCTCCTCGTAAACAATCTTGCAGACTCCGATGTCTCCCGTGCGCCGCACGTGCGTGCCGCCGCACAGCTCGCGGCTGAAGCCCGGCACGGAAACCACCCGAACCTCCTCGCCATACTTCTCGCCGAACAACGCCATGGCCCCGGTGGCGATGGCCTGGTCGATCGGCATCACATCGGTCGCCACCTCGGTGTTCTTCAGGATCTGCTCGTTCATCAGCCGCTCGACTTCCTCGATTTCCCGGCGGTCCATAGCGGCGTAGTGCGAAAAGTCGAAGCGCAGCCGTCCCGGTTCCACCACGCTGCCTTTCTGCTTGACGTGCGTGCCCAACACCTGGCGCAGCGCGGCGTGCAGCAGATGCGTAGCCGTATGGTTGCGGCGCGTGGCGTCGCGCAGCGGAGCCGCAACTTCGGCCCGCAGCAAGCCGCCCACCTTCACCGGCGCATGCGTCACGATGCGGTGTACCGTCAGACCCGGTACGCCCGGGAAAGCCGTCTCCACATCCGCCACCTTCTCTCCCGCCTGCGAATACAGCGCGCCGCGGTCGCCCACCTGGCCTCCGGCCTCGGCGTAGAACGGCGTCCGGTCGAGCACCAACTCCGCCCGCGCGCCCGCCGGGACCTCCTCCACCGGTTCGCGGTCCACCAGCAGCCCGATCGCGCGCGAAGCTGTCTCCATCTCCGCGTAGCCTAGAAACTTCGTGCGCCCTTGTTCCAGCAGCCTCTGATAGGCCGGCGCCACCGCGCCTTTCTCCGCGCCCTTCCAACTGGCCCGCGCCCGCTCCCGCTGCCGGTCCATTTCGCGGTCGAATCCTTCCCGCTCGATGGTCAAACCGCGCTCTCGCGCCATCTCCTCCTGTTCGTCGATCGCCAGCCCGTAGGTATCGTACAGCTTGAACGCCACCGCGCCCGGAAGCACGCCGTCCTGAACGGACTTGATCTCCTCGTGGAACACTTTTTCGGCCACCAGGAACGTGGTGGCGTAGCGGTGCTCCTCTTCCTTGACCACCCTCGCCACGCGCTCCACGCTTTCGAGCATCTCCGGATACGGCTGCCGCATCAACTCGGCCACGAAACCCGTCAGCTTATACAGAAACGGCTCCTCCACGCCCACCAGCCGCGCGTTCCGCATGGCGCGCCGCATAATTTTGCGCAGCACGTAGCCGCGCCCATCGTTGGCCGGCAGCACCCCATCGTGGATCAGAAATGCGGCCGAGCGCGCGTGGTCGGCCGCGATCCGCAGCGCCGTATCCACCCTTGCGTCCGCGCCATAAGTAACGCCGAACATGCCCGCCGCGTGCCGAATGATAGGCTCGATCAAATCCGTCTCATAGACCGAGAGCTGGCCGTTCAGCACCGCCGTGATCCGCTCCAGGCCCATCCCCGTATCGATCGACGGCCGCGGCAGCGGCGTCAGCACGCCATTGGCATCGCGGTTGTACTGCATGAACACCAGGTTCCAGATCTCCACGAACCGGCCGCCGCCGTCCTCCGGGAACACTTCGTTTTCGCGCCCCGGCTCGGCCGCCGCCGGCCCCAGGTCGTAGTGGATCTCCGAACACGGCCCGCACGGACCGGTCTCGCCCATTTGCCAGAAATTGTCTTTTTCGTCGAGCCGGAAAATGCGGCTCAGCGGCACGCCGGCCACCTTCTGCCAAAGCCGTTCCGCGTCGTCGTCCTCGCGGAAGATCGTGACATACAGCTTGTCTTTGGGCAGCCCGTAATCCTTCGTGATCAGGTCCCAGGCGAACTCGATGGCTTCCGCCTTGAAATAGTCGCCGAACGAAAAATTGCCCAGCATCTCGAAGAACGTGAGATGCCGCCGCGTGTATCCGACGTTCTCCAGATCGTTGTGCTTCCCCCCCGCCCGCACGCACTTCTGCGAGCTGGCCGCGCGCGAATAATCGCGCTTCTCCAGGCCCAGAAACGTGTCCTTAAACTGATTCATCCCCGCGTTCGTGAACAGCAAAGTAGGATCGTTCCCCGGAACCAGGGAAGAGCTGGGGATCACGCGGTGCCCCCGTTCGGCAAAGAAGTCGAGAAAGCGCTGTCGGATTTCGTGGCCTGTCACTGAGATTCCTTTTGGGTGTGGACTAAATTCAATTGTAACGGCTCGTGGCGCGGCCCTCTTAGGTGGGGCAGGCGATTCGCCTGCCCTAAATCACCGCCCCACCACCGGAAACGCCGAAATCCTTAGCCGCGCGCACCCCATCGGGATCAGCGTGATCTCTTCCACTGGCCCGCTCGATGCCGCCGGGCTCACCGGCAATTCCCCCACCATGCCGTTCGATTCCAGTTTCCACGCCGCAATCTTCCGCGCCTTCGCCTTCAACTCGATCGGCGCCGCCGCTTGCGCAAACGGCTGTCCCGCGATTGCCTTGCTCTCCTTCACCACGCGTATCGAAGCCTCCGGCCGCTTCTCATCCACCACCAGCCCGTAATTCCACGCGCTGGTCGGATATACTTCGTATGCAGGCCACCCATCGGTCGGATAAGCCTTCCAGTCCTCGCCGATCTTCAGCGAATAGGTCAGCGGCCCGCGCTCTACCGAAACCGAACCGCGGTTGGCCTCCCACCGCCTCACCGCGATTTTCATAGGAAAGTGGATGCTCACGCGGTCGCCCGTGCCCCACTCCCTGCCGATGCTGATCCAGCCGCGTCCCGACGCCGAAACCGCCACGCTCTTCCCATTCACCAGGAGCGATGGCGTTCCGCTCCAGCCCGGCACGCGCAGGATCAGGGGGAAGTTGACCGGACTCGCGGCCGAAAACGAAAGCCGCACATCGCCATGGAACGGATACGCGGTCTCTTCCGCGATCCGTACCGTCTTCCCGCCCGCTACCTTCGCCGTCACCGTGGACGGAGCGTACAGCGCCGCCGCCAGTCCGCCGTCCGGCGTCGCCATCCACAGGCTCTCCGAGTAATACGGCCAGCCGAAAGCCACGTTGTGCTGGCAGCACCGGTATTCATAGGGATTGTAGGAGAACATATCGCCGCTATTCTGGATCATCGGAGCCTTGCTCGCCCGGTCCAGTTGCACCTGGTTGGGCGCCGTCAGGTAATGCAGCCCTTTCAGGTCCGGCGTCATCGCAGCGGGCAACGAATTGAACGCCACGTCCTCGGCGCGGTCCAGCCATACCGGATCGCCCGTGATGCGCGCCAGCATCTCGTCGCTGTTCATGAACTCCACCATGGAACAGGTCTCGGCGGCCTGCCGCGGTCCGGCATAATCCGGACGCGCATTCTCGTCGGCCCCGAACATCCCGCCCGGAACCTGCCCGTACTGCCGCATCGCCGTATCGTAGTTGCGCTCCGTGGCCTGTAGGAACTTCGAATCGCGCGCTTCCTGGTAATACTGCGCCGGCTCGCGAAAGCACTGCGTGAAATTGACGCCGTGCCAGCTCGCGACGGCATCCGTCCACCCCGCCGTGCGCTCGTGGTTGCGCCGCGCCAACTCCAGCAGCGACGCGTCTCCCGTCCGGTCGTAGAGCCAGTAGATGCTGTCCAGATTGTCGCCGCCCCGTATTCTCTGCCAGCTCCCCGGCAGCAGTTGATCGAGCGGTATGGTGGCCTGCCAATGGAAGTACCGTGTCATCAGGTCGATCACGCGCCGGTCGCCGCTGGCCTCATAGTAGGTCCGCAGCGCGTTCATCATGACCATGTTGGGCCACAGGTCGATCGTCTTGGTATTGCGCGGACCCCCCGTCGTCAGGTTGGCGCGCGGTCCGAAGTACCCGTCTTCCCGCTGACTCTTGATCACCCCCGCGATCCAACGCTGCGACTCGCCGATGATTCGCTGGTCCTGCAGCACATAACCGAGATCCACAAAGCCCTTCAACCAATACGGAACCTCTTCCCATCCGTTCGCGCCTTCCCCCTTCGGGTCCACCCAGGCATTTCCCTCGAACTTGCAGAACTTGCTCAGCTCCGTGAGATGCCCGGTGAATCCGCCGGCCATCAGCTCCAGTTGCGTCCGCAGCCAGCCTTCCGGACGTACGCTGCCAACCGGCAGCTTGATGAGCGGACCCGGCAGCAGTGGGTCGCGGTTCGCCTGGTAAACGGCGGCGTCGCCAGTGGCCGCCAGCACGGGCGAGAACCCGGCGCGCACCGTTCCCTGCCCCGCCGCAATCCCCGCTCCCGCCAGCAACAGGATTGATAAACTAATAAGTCGATTCCATGTTCGCAATTTGCTTTGGCCACGGCGTTTCATTTGAAACCCAGTGTACTCCCCAGCCGTGTAAGCTTGTGAAACGCTCCCGGCCCGAGCATCGTCATTCGGTCTTGGAGGAAATGAAAATGCGGAGGACCACACCGTTCGTAACGAAGTTACTGATTCTGGCGGGGATCGTTGCCATCCCTGCGTTCGCCCAGGCGCCCCCCCCAATGATCGCGCCCCCTCAGTTGGAACAACTGGTGGCGCGCATCGCCCTTTACCCGGACCCGCTGCTGGCGCAGATTCTGGCCGCGGCGACTTATTCCAACGATATTCCCGCCGCCGCCCAATGGGCCGATCAGCACCATTACCTGACCGGCCAAGCCCTGGCTGACGCCATCGCCGCGGACCAACTGCCTTGGGATCCCAGCGTGCAAGCGCTGCTCCCATTCCCATCCGTCCTGGACATGATGAATTCCGACATGAACTGGACCGCCCAGCTTGGCAACGCCTTCCTGGCCCAGCAGCAGGACGTCATGGACGCCGTGCAGCGCCAGCGCGCCCTTGCGCAACGCTACGGCTACCTGAGGACCAATGGCCAGATCGTCGTCGGCGCCGGCCCGTATATCACCATCATGCCCGTGAACCCGGCCTTTATGGTGGTTCCCTACTACGATCCGGCCGTCGTGTTCTTCGCGCCGCGCCCTGGATTCGCCGTCGGCCTCGGAGTCCGTTTCGGCTTCGGCGTGACCCTCGGCGGCTTCTTTGCGCCGTGGGGCTGGGGACCGGGAGCCGTCCATTTCGATTGGGGCGACCATGCCGTGTTCCTGAATAACGCGCGCTGGGGCAGGACTTGGTCCAACCGGGCCTCCTACGTCCATCCCTACGCCACCATCCGCCGCCCCGCCCCCGGCGCCGCGCGTTCCGCCGAGGGCCATCAGCTCATTCCACGTTCCGAGGCCGAGCGGAGCGCCCCGAGGCAAGGCCGCGCCGCCCCTCGCGAAGCGCACAAAGAAGGCCGCCGCTAATTCGTAGAGTGGGCTTCCAGCCTGCTATGCCGGCGTCCTTGCCGGCATTCTTCNNCCAGACGGCGGCTCACCCCGCCGTGAAACCCGGCGCGATTTCGGATAACCGGACCATCCGTGGGATACACTGGCTGAGTGCGCCCGCGCCCACCCGATCCCGAATACCTCAAACTCCTCCTGCCTTACCCCGAACTGATTCAGAGCCTCGCGCTGGCCGCCCGAAAACTGATCCTCGCGGAGGCTCCCGAAGCCGGCGAGTTCGTCTACGAGGTCTACACCATCGCCGACCACTTCAC
>PLGA01000253.1 GCA_003139735.1 Bryobacterales bacterium
TGGACATGGCGGAGACCACCACCGCCACCGGCCGCCGGACGCGTTCCTCGGCCGCAAGGCGCGCGGCCGCACGCATCCGCGCGGCCGAGCCTACGCTCGTGCCGCCGAACTTCATCACCAGCAGATCCTTCAATGGAACTCCTTCCCATTGGTGACCCGGGCGCGTACAATCCGCAGAATGGCCTCTTCCACTTCGTCGATGCTCAGGCCGGTGGAATCCAGGTACACCGCGTCGGGGGCCTGCGTCAGCGGCGCCTCCGCCCGCGTGCTGTCCCGCCGGTCGCGCTCCGCGATTTGCGTCGCCAGTTCTTCCTCGGAGATGCTCTCGCCCTTGGCGCGCCCCTCCTCGAACCGCCGCCGCACGCGCTCGTTGGGCTGGGCGTCGAGGAAAATCTTGACCTCGGCGTGCGGGAAGACCACCGTGCCGATGTCGCGCCCCTCCATCACGACGCTCGATCGCTCTCCCATGGCGCGCTGCTTGGCCACCATGGCGCGGCGCACCCCCGGAATCACGGCGACTTTGGAGGCGCCGCTTGAAACCTCCGGTTCGCGAATCTCCGCCGTGACGTCTTCGCCATTCAACTGGATGCGTCCCGGCGCCAGCGTGATTTCCGCCGCCATGGCAAGCTGCTCCATGCGGTGCATATCCCCGGGATCCAGATTCTGGCGCAGCGCCCACCACGCCACCGCGCGGTACATCGCGCCGGTATCGATATAGGTGAACCCCAGCCGTTCCGCCAGACGGCGCGCGATGGTGCTCTTGCCCGCGCCCGCCGGACCGTCGATGGCCACCACTACCCGTTTCCGATTGTCTTCCGCCAAGTAAGTAGAATAACAAGTACGATGAGCCCGGACGAGTTCGACCGCCTGGTGGGCGCGGCATACGCCCGCATTCCGGCCCGTTTCCGCAAGCGCATGAAGAACATCGCCCTGTTGGTGGAACCCGAGCCTTCGGCCCATCAGCTTGCCCGCGGCCACGTGCCGCGCGGCAGCACGCTGCTCGGTCTCTACGAGGGCCGCCCCCTGACCGCCCGCAGCGTCTTCGATTCGTTCACCCTGCCCGACCGCATCACCATCTTCCAAGGCCCGCACGAGCGTCTGGCCCGCGACCCCGAACATCTGGTGCGGCTGGTAGAGGATACCGTCTGGCACGAAGTGGCGCACTACTTCGGGTTGGATGAAGCCCGCGTCCGCGCCGCGGAGCGCCGCAGGCGGGGCCGAGACGGCGGGACCTAACCGCTTCAGCTACGTCATTCGGAAGATCGTCGGCAAGCGTCCTACCTATGCCCAGCTGATCGGCAAGGCTGAGGAAGGGACGCAAACTGAGGAAGCCTTCTAGCCGCGGAAAGCGCGGGCCGAAACAGACCCTCAAGAAACCCAACCTTGTTCCGAATTCCGTAAAGGCGTAATCTGGAATTGGCCGCCTAGTTCCGGCCTCATGAACTGGAACGAAAGCGGGAACCTTGACCTGTCGGCGGCCAGTTCCCCGGTATGCCTCCAAACGATGAGCCATTGAGACCACGGACGCGAGCCACGCTGGGCAATCTCAGCCCGGAACTCCTGAAACTCCAACTGGAGGGTTGCCTAGTCCGAGTGGAGGAGGAGTTCGAGGCGGCGGCCTCGGAACTGGTCAAGGTCGCCCAGCCGCCGTATTGCCAGGATCTCGGGGAAGTGCTGGAGTCGGCCCAGTACTTTCCGCCCAACAAATTGGCGAACCTCCTGGTGGAGAGGAGCCCAGAAACTAACTTTCACAACCTTCAGTATGGGCCGCCCCTGGAGCCCCTCAAAGCCTTTCTCCGTGTGCTGACTTCGGACGGTCGCCTATTCCTGAACCCGATGAGCTCACGGCCGCTCCGTGAAGCTAAACCTCATCGAACCAAATTGCGATCGAAGCAACATTAGGACACTTATCCGGGTAGGACACTACCGCCTCGCCGCCATAACGCTTGCTGTTAAACTGGGCGTGAGATGTCGGACTTCGATTGGGTAACAGCCCGCTTCAATTGTTCTTCGGAACGTATGTTCAAGGAATTGGAGTTGGGGGTAAAGGCCGATATAGACACCATCAAGGATCTGGACGGAAAGGTAGCCCAGGAAACGGGTGGAGCGCCCACCAAGACTATCGAGCCGGCCGGAGCGGGGCGCCGATTTTCCGTGACACGTTCAGACAGGGGAAGCACCGCGCTGAAGAGCGTCGAATTTACCCTGGAGCCCGCGATGATCTCAGTTAAGGCTGACTACCCTGGTGGGCCGTCCTTTTCCGCCGCCATTCGCCTCAACAACGATGGTCATTGCCTGTTTGTGGTAGACGACATCGAGATGGAATCTTGGCAGTTGCGCCGGAGGGCGCTTCAGGACCTGTTTTTTGGTGGTCCGCACCAGCCACTTGTAACGGTAACCGCCCGGAAGAGAACCTAAAGCGATTGTTTTGCAAGCTACGCAGTGTCGTCCTCTTCAGGCAAATACGCGATAGGCCGGGATATTTCCAGGGCCCGATTGTAGTCCATCCCCGCACCAACCAACTCCGCTTGAGACGTCGCCATTTGGTCTGTGAGCGATAACGCTATTTGGTCCAACTCGCCCTTTCGTTGGAGTTCCTTCGCCATTTTTGGGCGGAACTTCAATAGGTGGTTCTTCACCCGTTGCGCTTCGGGGTCCAGTTGCATCCGACCAAGTATACCGCCCAGGCAGCCCGAATGCGATGCGGCGTGCTATGCTCTCGCTCGGGGCGTTTGGCCAACATGGATACCAAGCACAAGACCATCGTCTGGGTCGGCGTCGCGCTGGTCCTTCTTGCCGGAATCTACCCGCCATGGTTCCATGGCCGCAGTTCCTACAACTGGCTGTTTGCCAGGGCCTATGGAACGGTCAGGGTGGATTTCACGCGCCTTCTAATCGAGTGGATTATGATCGGCGCCTTCAGCGCTGGATTGTACTTCGCGCCCGTGAGGATAAGACCGTTTTGGAAAAAGAGAACCGGCGCACCATTCCCGCAGTTCGCCGAGCCTCAGAGGCCAGCCCCTAACCGCGCAGTGGAAGAAGGGGAGCTGCATAGACTAGCCGAAACTGCCCTCGACATGCCCGATAAGGACATCCCGGGGGCCATGGAGGATAAGCAGTTTGGCGGCCGGCTGTCGAAGGGCGTGCAGAACACCGCCAAGTCGCTGGTGGAGCAACAAAACTGGGACGGCTGGCGCGACTTCATCGCGGGCGCGTTTGAGGATGCGGCAGAGGCGGTTGCCAAGGCCAATTCAAAAACAGGAGCCTAGCCCTATCTCCGCGCTTTCCGCTTCGGCCCGCGCCGGTGCGGATTCTGCTTCGCCCGTTTCTGGTATTCGCGCTCGCGCCGCTGAATCTCGGAATGCGGAACTGAAAGCAGCGTCCTCATGGTGGCGTCGAAGTTCTGGAAGGCCTGCCGGCCTTCCACCATTTCCGTAGGGGACTTCATCGGCTCTATCATAGCGCCCTCTCAGGAAGGCTCCGCTAGACCACCCTCGGCCAACTGCCTCATGAACACACAAACATGATCGTAGATGTTCTTTGCGCGCACGGAATCAAAGTCCTCGCGGCCATGCATTACGTGGTTGCGCCAGGCGTCCTTCAAAAACATGAACGCGCAGGCCACTTCTGAATAGAACTGCTGTTGTGTTTTCCAATCTGGGCCGAGAGAGGAATCAATTTTTCGGATTCTTGATTCCAGGCGCTCGATTACATTGTGCCAGTTTTCGTACTTGAAGGGCTCCGAAAACACCGCGGCGAGCGCTCCGAGTCCCTTTTCAAGAACTCTCATTAGGTGGTAGACGCAGGCATCATCGAAACCACACGCAAAACAGCACCCGGCGTGAAGCATATCCCTGCGGGAACTTGGGAAGGCACCAGCGGCCCCGTGGCCGTATGGGGGGTCGCTGACAAACACCTCCCAGGATTTCATGTACTTCGCCTTTTCCAAATCGATGTGGGCAAAAAAGTGGCGCGCCAACTCCTGCCGGAACACGACGGTTATACTCTCAACAGTGGACTTAAGCTCCCCCAGTGTATGAGGTCTTACTGTGTAGTCGTTCACCACCCAAGCCACCAGGTCATGAGTGGAAACGAGTCCATAATCGCCGCAGTTTTCCTTGAGCCTTGTCAGTTGGTTTATAAGACGATCCCTACGCGCTCCGTCCAGCGGGGCGTGGGGAACCGCGAGGGCCGCAAAATCCATTTGCATCCCCTGGAGGGCCATGCCCGTCTGGACAAGTTTCTCAACGCAGATCTGGTACATATCCCACAAGCCCACCAGCCCGTTGGGATTCCCACGACCGAGGCAGGCCGGTACCGCGTCGTGGCCAGCCTCGCGGTTTGGCAGTGTAGCGGCGAACATGATACCCCCGTTTTAGGGTCACGTTCGCGCGGCCCGGTGGTCGCACACCGGATCGCTGACGGCGCGAGCCAGCCAAAACACTCGGGGCCGCTTCTGCGGCCCCCTTCGCATTTTCAGGGTAGCACGCGATACTAGGCAAGTAGATTATTACCGCCTATTTCTTCTTGCCCTGCGCGGCTACCGCCTCCATGGCGGCCTTCACCTTTTCGGGATCGCCCAGATAGTAGCGGTTCAACGGCTTCAAATCGTCGTCCAGCTCATACACCAACGGCATGCCGGTGGGGATGTTCAACTCCACGATGTCCGCTTCCGGGATGTTGTCGAGGTACTTGACCAACGCGCGCAGGCTGTTGCCGTGCGCTGCGATCAGGACCTTTTGGCCCTGCCGGATGGCCGGGGCGATGGTGTCGTGCCAGAGCGGCAGGAAACGCGCCACGGTGTCCTTCAGGCACTCGGTCAACGGAAGTTCTTCCTTGCTCAGGCTCTTGTAACGCGGGTCGCTGCCGGGGAAGCGCTCGTCCTCGGGGGTCAATGCCGGCGGGGGGACGTCGTAACTGCGGCGCCAGATCTTGACCTGGGCCTCGCCGAATTTGGCGGCCGTCTCGGCTTTGTTCAGGCCTTGCAGCGCGCCGTAATGGCGCTCATTCAGGCGCCAGGAGCGGTACACCGGAATCCACATCTGGTCCAGTTCATCGAGCACCGACCAGAGCGTGCGAATGGCGCGCTTCAGCACCGAGGTGTAGGCCACGTCGAACTGGTAGCCTTCGGCCTTCAATACCTGGCCGCCTTCGCGGGCTTCCTGGCGGCCCCTTTCGGAGAGGTCCACGTCGGTCCAGCCCGTGAATCGGTTCTCTTTATTCCACGTGCTTTCGCCGTGGCGTACAAGTACAAGTTTGATCATAGGAGTGCGGTTTGCGAAACAGGCCGGGTCATGCCACTACCACAATGCCCGCTTCAGTGACATAGTAACCCTTGGCGCGGTCGGCTTCCAGGTCGAAACCGACCACGCTCGAATCCGGCAGTTTCACGCCCGTGTTGATAATGGCGCGGCGAATCCGGCTGTAACGGCCGATCTCCACGCCGGGCATCAGAATGGAGTATTCCACTTCGCAATAACTGTTCACGCGCACGCCCGGCGAAAGCACGCTGTGCAGGACGCGGCCGCCCGAAACGATGCAGCCGGAACTCACGATGGAATCCACAGCCACGCCCATGCGCCGCCCTTCCTGCGCGAAGACGAACTTGGCCGGCGGTTGCTGCGTCGCCTTGGTGCGTATGGGCCAACGGTGGTCATAGAGGTTGAACTCCGGCACCACGTTCACCAGGTCCATGTTCGCCTCGTAGTAGGCGTCCAGCGTGCCCACGTCGCGCCAATAGCGCGCGGTCTTGCCGTTGATGTCGCGAAAATCGTAGGCGACCGTGCGCGCCTTCTCCAGTTGGCGCGGGATGATGTCCTTGCCGAAATCGTGACTCGAACTGGAATCCTGCGCGTCTTCGCGCACCGCCCGCAGCAGCGCCTCCGTATTGAAAACGTAGACGCCCATGGAGGCGCTGATCATGGAAGGGTCGAACCGCGAGCGCTTGGCATTGCCTTGCTGGGGTTTCTCCTCGAACCCTACCACCCGGCAGTCCGGGCCGATCTCGACCACCCCGTAACGGCCAGCTTCCTCCGGGGGCGCCTGGATGGTTCCGATGGTGATTTCCGCTTTGTACTCCCGGTGCCAGTCCAGCATTTCGCGGTAGTTCATCTTGTAGATGTGGTCGCCGCCGAGGACCAGCGTTTCCTCCGGCGCCTCCACTTCGACGCTTTGGAGGTTCTGAAACACGGCATCCGCGGTGCCCTGATACCAGTCCTCGCCGACCCGCTTCATGGGCGGAAGAACTTCAATGTACTCGCCCATTTCCGCGGAAAAGATATTCCAGCCGTCGCGAATGTGCCGGGTCAGGTCCAGGGATTTGTACTGTGTTAGGATTAGAATTCGACGGACGTCGGAGTTGACGCAGTTGGAGAGGGTGAAATCGACGATCCGATAAGCGCCTCCGAAAGGGACGCCCGGTTTGGCCGTATCTTTCGTAAGAGGAAAGAGGCGCTCGCCGGCCCCTCCTGCCAGGACGATTGCTAGGACATTCTCCATTTCGGTGTAAACCACTGAAAATAAAGATAATCCGGATAAATTGATCGTTTGGCTTCAGTGGCTGCTATAAAATTGGGCTTGACTTTATCTGTCAACAACCTATGATATCAGTACCTCTGTGCGCAGCGCGAGGAAGTGAACCGCGCCGTACAGGAATCTCGGTCTAGTTTGGAGGTGTATTTCGTTTGGCTGAAGTAAAGCTTCAGGAGGGCGAGACGTTAGAGAACGCCCTTCGCCGCTTCAAGAGGAAAGTCCAGCAAGAGGACATTATCAA
>PLGA01000355.1:0-11043 GCA_003139735.1 Bryobacterales bacterium
ACGAAAGCGTCTGCCCCACCTTGAGGCGATTGGCTGTAGGGCCGTTAGGCCCGCCGCATTCCCTGCCCCGCCAGCTCCAGCCTCTGCTGCTTCAGCCAGCGCAGCCTGACCTGGTATTCCTGGTAGAGCGTGCCGAAGCCGGCCCACCAATAGCCGAATACGAACAGCGCCAGGAACGGCGTGGCAAAGTAGTTCATCGTCTGGACGGCGAACACGATCATAAAGGCGAAGTAACAGCCCACCAGGATCTCGACGTACGGCAGCCAGCCGCTCCGGCGGCGGTATTTCCTGGCTTCCAGNNACGGCGCGCGTGTTGACGATGGTCAGCCCCACGCCAATCGCCATCAGCATGGGCAGCATCAGGATGGAGCGCTTCCAGTTCTTGGGGTACAGCTCGCGCTGCGCCACCACGTAGAACAGCGAAATCGACCAGAACGAGGCGATGATGAGCGGCAGATCGATCAGGCACATCTGCCAGAGGCCCATGTAAAACCGCACGATCATCACGGGCAGCATCAGCGCCGAAAGCACGATCATCAGCGGATAGGTGATGTTGGGCGTCAAGTGCATGAAAGCCTCGGCCTTCACGCGCGTCGGAATGTCCGACTTCAAGATGGATGGCAGCAGCTTCTGGGCCACCTGCGTCAGGCCCTTGGCCCAGCGCGACTGCTGCACCTGGAAGCCGTGCATCTCCACCGGCAGTTCCGAGGGACAATCCAGACCCGGCAGGTAGACGAAGCGCCAGCCCTTGAGCTGCGCGCGGTAGCTCAAGTCCGAATCTTCGGTGAGGGTGTCGTGCTGCCAGCCGCCGGCGTCGGCAATCATCTTCTTGCGGAGTACGCCGGCCGTTCCGTTGAAATTGAAGAAATAGCCCGCGCGCGACCGCGCTCCGTGCTCCAGAATGAAATGGCCGTCCAGCAGCATGGCTTCCACTTCGGTCAGGAAGCTGTAGTCGCGGTTCAGATAGCTCCAACGGGTCTGCACCACCCCGATGTTCGGGTCGGCGAAATAGTGGATGGTCCGTTGGAGAAAATCGGGCGGCGGGCAGAAGTCCGCATCGAAAACGGCGACGAACTCTCCCCTGGCCGTCTCCAGCCCTTCCTGGAGGGCCCCGGCTTTAAACCCGGCCCGGTTCGGCCGGTGGTGGTATTCGATGGGATAGCCGAGAGCGTGGTAGCGCGCCACCAGGGCTTCGGCGAACGCCGCCGTATCGTCGTTGGAATCGTCCAGCACCTGAATCTGTAGGAGTTCCTTGGGGTACTCGATCTTGACCACCTCTTCCACCAGCCGCTCCACCACGTACCGCTCGTTATACAGCGGAAGCTGGATGGTCACTGGCGGAAGGTTCTCGAAGCGCCTGGGCGGCTCGCCAGTGGCTTTTTGCCGATGCTTGAAATAGGTGCGGATGATGTCGTACCGATGAATGCCGTACACGGAGAGAACGATGAGGACCGCGAAGTACGGAATCAGCATGGCCCAATCGAACCATGCCATCTGATGGAGACCCGCGAAGGTGTCGTCGAACAAACCGCGCACGAACCGGTCGGTTGCCGAGCGAACCACGAAGAGCGCCACAGGCGAGCTAAACATATACAGAGTGTCCCTCAACGCCCAGTCTCCGGCGGGAGGAATCGGCCTAACACCAACATAATATTAGCAGGTTTTAAAGGGCCGATGGCGTGCTTACCATCACCGGCGCCATGCGAGCCCCGTAGCCGTAGCGCCGGACTTCACGCAAGGGCGTACCGGATGGTATCGTTTCTCTTTGGGGTGTCATGGCCGCACATGGGAAGGCAGGGTCTACGCGAGTGAGTCGATATGGGGAGAAGCCGGGTCGAGTTCCAGACGGCAGGCGGCGGTTTGCGATTCTGGTTTGCCTGGGTGGCGCCGCATTGGCATTCCTGCCGGCCGTGTGCCGGGCGCAGACCACGTCCGGGTATATCATTACCACAGTAGCCGGCCTTGGCCCGGTGAACAACCCTAAAAATAGCGGCTTTACGGGGGACGGCGGCCCCGCCACCTCGGCCCAACTCAACAACCCGATCGGCGTGGCCTTGGACGCCGCGGATACCATTTACATCGCGGACCAGGCCAATAACCGGGTGCGCCAGATTCCCTCCAATGGCATCATCAACACGGTGGTGGGGGATGGCACGGCGGGCTATAAGGGGGACGGCGCCCCCGCCATCGACGCGGAGATCTATGCGCCTTGCGGCTTAACCGTGGACCCCTCCGGCCCTTTCTATATCGCCGACTACCAAAACGTGGTTCGTAAAGTGGTTCCCGCCAACGACAACTATATCCAGACCGTGGCCGGCACCGGAGTTTACGGTTTTGCGGGGGACGGCGGCATCGGAATCAATCCCGGCCCCCCGGCGGTGGAGCTTGCCCATCCTTGCGGGGTGACGCTTGACCAGAACGGCAATCTCTATATCGCGGATACCGGCAACAGCGTCATCCGCATGATCAACCCCACGGGCTTTATCTCCACCGTGGCCGGCTCCGTCGTGGGCGGAAACGTCGTCCCAGGCTTTTCGGGCGATGGCGGCCTGGCTACCTACGCCGAGCTCGACGGCCCCGACAGCATTGCGGTGGATGCCGCGGGCAATCTCTATATTGCGGACACCATGAACAACCGCATCCGCAAGGTGACGTTCGGGAGCCCTTGCTCCCCCATCACCGGGGCCTGCCCGGGCATCATCACGACGATAGCCGGCAGCGGTCCCGCGAACGGGACGATGGGGGGATACTTCGGCGATGGCGGGCCGGCCGTCAACGCTCTGCTCAACCGGCCGTTCGGCGTGGCTCTGGATTCCGCCGGCAACGTGTTCTTCACCGACAGTTATAACCAGCGGGTTCGAAAAATCGATGCCAATGGCATCATTACCACGGTGGCCGGCACCGGCGTATCGGGCTTTTCGGGCGACGGCGGCCCCGCCCTGAGCGCGACCATGGGTTTCCCCACAGGCATAGCCATTGACGCGTACGGCAAAATCTTTGTCGCGGACACCCAGAACAACGTGATTCGGATGATCACGCCGACCAGTTGCTCGTCCGCGCTCGTTCTGGGAGCCATTAGCGCGGGAGAGTTCGGCGCCTTGACTAGCATCGCGCCGGGATCGTGGATGGAGATCTACGGGTGCGACCTCACGCCCGGCGTCGCCGCCTGGAATTTCCAGAGCCCCACAGCCCCCACTTCTCTCGATGGCGTCTCGGTAACCATTGGAGGTTTTTCGGCGAATCTTTCCTACGTCAGCCCTACCCAGGTTAACGCGCTTGTGCCATCGAACATTCCGGTGGGCGCGCAGACGGTGTACGTCAGAAGCTCCACCGGCGCCAGCAACGGATTCACCACCTCCAGCAATGGATTTTTGATGAACGTAAACCAGACGTCGCCTGGTCTCTGGGCGCCGCCGGAGCTGAGGCTCGGCGCGAAACAATATGTGGGCGCCCTGTTTAAGGACGGCTCAGGCCTGGTTCTTCCCCAGGGCGCCGTGCTGACCGGCGATTTCGCGGGCATCCCTTCGCGTCCGGCCCTGCCGGGAGACGTGATTGTCCTCTACGGCGTTGGATTCGGTCCGGTCTGCGTCACTACTACTACATCGGCCTGCACCACCATACCGGACGGCCAGGTTGTGCAGCAGACCAACACCGTGCAAACCACCCTGGATGTCGTCTTCGGGGGCGCCGAAGGCGCGCTGTCCGACCTGACTTACGCCGGCTTGGCTTTGAACTCGGTGGGCGTCTATGAAATCGACCTGATCGTGCCGGAAGTTCCGGCCAGCAACGTGACGCCGCTGTCATTCAACCTCGGCAACTCGCTCAGCACCCAGACGCTGTACATCGCAGTCGCGAATTGAGCGCGCTTTCCGAAATGGCTCTGGTATGCATCAACCGTCAATCCCCAGCAGACCGGCAGCCTCCCGCATCGCCCGATCGGCCGGCCGGTAGGGCCTGTGGGTCCGCCTACTTTTCGAGCAGCAGGCCCGATTCCTTCAACGCCTTCCAGCCGCCGTCGAGCGAGATGACGTTGCCGTAGCCCATCTTCTGCAGATTGTCGGCCGCCAGGGCGGAGCGGAAACCGCCGCCGCAGTACAGCACCAGCGACGTCGCTTTGTCCGGGAAATTGGTTTCGATGTCACGCTCGATGACGCCCTTGCTCATGTGCACCGCGCCCGCCACGTGGCCCGCGGCCCATTCGCTATCCTCGCGGGTGTCCACCAGGATGTGGTATTCGCCCGACTCGCGCATGTTCCGGTATTCGTCGATATCGATCTGTTGCACGCGCGATTTCGCGTCCTTCACCAGCTTCAGGAACCCCGGACTGTGCGTCATTGCCATCTCACTCCACTCTTCGGATCCTGGCGCCTGCCAGCGCCAGTTTAGCCTCGATTCTCTCATAGCCGCGGTCGATATGGTAAACGCGGTCGATCACGGTCTCACCGCGGGCCGCCAGAGCCCCCAAAACCAGCGAAGCGCTGGCCCGCAGATCCGAAGCGATCACGCCCGCCCCCGTCAGTTCGCGCGGGCCGGCCACGATGGCCTGCTTGCCGTCCAGCCGGATATTGGCCCCCATGCGCGCCAGTTCCTGCGCGTGCATGAATCGGTTCTCGAAGATGGTCTCGACAATCAAAGCGATGCCTTCGGCCTGCGTCATGAGCGCCATGTACTGCGCCTGCAGATCGGTGGCGAATCCNNGGGTATTCTTCGGTGGTGATGTCCACCGAGCGCAGGCGGCCTATCCCGCGGGCTCGCAAGCTGGCGGCATCCGGCTGGGTTACTTCCACCCCGGCCTGTTGCAGCTTGGCGACGAGCGCGCCAACGTGCTCGGGGATGCACCCCGTCACGGTGACGTCTCCGCCGGTGATCGCGCCGGCGATCAGAAACGTGCCGGTCTCGATGCGGTCCGCAATGATCTCGTGTTCCGCGCCGCCGAGCCGCTCGACGCCCTGGATGCGGATGGTGGAAGTGCCGGCGCCCTCGATCTTCGCGCCCATGGCGGTCAGCAGCGCCGCCAGGTCCGCCACTTCCGGCTCGCGGGCGGCGTTGCGCAGCACCGTTTCGCCTTGCGCCAGGGTGGCCGCCATCATCAGATCTTCCGTTCCGGTCACGGTAATGCGATCGAAGTGGATCGCCGCGCCGCGCAGCCCCTCGGGCGCAACGGCTTCGATATACCCATGCGTCTGGTTGATGCGCGCGCCGAGTTGCTCCAGGCCGAAAATATGCAAGTTGATCGGCCGCGCGCCGATGGCGCAGCCGCCCGGCAAGGATACCCGCGCACGCCCGCAGCGCGCCAGCAGGGGCCCCAGCACCAGGCTCGAAGCGCGCATGGTTTTCACCAGCTCGTAGGGCGCCTCCGGGTACGTAATCGCCTGCGCCTGCAGACGGACCGTTTCGCCCTCCGAATCGACCTTGCAGCCGATATCCACCAGCAGGCGCTGCATGGTTCGAATATCCCGGACGCGCGGGATGCGCCGGAGCGTCACCGGCTCCCCCGTCAGCAGCGCCGCGGCCAGCGCCGGCAGCGCCGCGTTCTTCGATCCGCCGGCGGGGATCTCTCCCCGCAGCGCGGTCCCACCCGTAATCGCGAACTTATCCATGCACGTCTCTGTTCTTGGCCCGGGCCATCAGAATGGCGGCGCGCACATTGCCGCCGGCCGCCTCCAGCAATTCGCCCGCGCGCGCCCCGGAAACGCCGGCTGCCTTGGCCACAATGCGGCGCGCACGGTTCGCCAGTTTGACGTTAGTGGGTTGGACGTTCACCATCAAGTTGCCGTACACATAGCCCATGCGAATGAACGCCCCCGTGGAAAGCATGTTCAGTACCAGCTTTTGCGCGGTGCCGGCCTTCAGACGCGTGGACCCGGCGATGACTTCCGGCCCCACCAGGGGCGTGATGGGGATCGCCACGGCGCGCGCCAGTTCCGAATCCGGCGTGCAGCTAATCCCCACCGTAATGGCCCCCAGGCGCCTGGCCTCCGCGATGGCCCCCAGCACGTAGGGCGTGCGGCCGCTGGCGGCGACCCCCACCAGCGCGTCGGACGCCGCGAAGCCGCGGGCGGAAAGATCGCGGGCCCCGCTGGCGGGATCGTCCTCGCTGGCCTCGGTCGCGCGGGTCAGCGCCGGTTCGCCTCCGGCAACGATGCCCTGCACCATGCCGGCCGGGACCCCGAAGGTGGGCGCACACTCGGAGGCGTCCAGCACGCCAAGGCGCCCGCTGGTCCCCGCGCCGATATAAAATAAGCGCCCGCCCTGCCGGAAGCAGGTTACGATGGCATCCACCGCGCGGCCGATCGCCGGAATCTCGCTCGCCACCGCGTCCGCCACTTTGCGGTCCTCGGCGTTGATGACGCGCAGCATGTCCTCCGTAGTCAGCGCGCCGATCGAAGCGGAAGCGGGATTCGGTTGTTCGGTCAGCAGATTCTCAAGCATGGAAAAGAATTGCTTGGCCACAGATGAACACAGATGAACGCAGATAAGAAGAGCATAATAAGCAGGGGTGTCTTGTCTTATCCGTGTTCATCTGCGTTCATCTGTGGCCATTACTCTTGGAACCCCCAACACTCACCAGCCTAACACTCCGCTATAGTCGGAATAGTGCGCTACTTTCTGACAGGCCGCCAGCCACAAGCCTCCAACATACTGCTGGTGGAAAGCGGTTCGCGCGAGCTTCTGGAAGGGGTTATCGGAGGATTGCGCGACGCCTGGGGCCCGGACATCCGCATTGACGTGGCCACCTGCCACCCGGATCTGCCGCGCGGCTTCAGCCCCGCCGGCACGCGGGTCTACCGCATCGGCGAGGTACGCAAGCTCGGACCGCGCCTCCGCCTTTTCCGTGAGCTGGCCCGCAACCGCTACAGCCACCTGGGGATAGTCTGCTCCGGGGAACCCATCCTGACGACGTGGAAATGGGTGTTGGCCCTGGGCTTGCCGGCCAAGGTGTTTGCGATTAATGAGAACTGCGACTACTTTTGGCTCGACCGCAAGCATCTCTCCGCGATCCGCCAGTTCGCGATTACCCGCGCGGGGATGGCCGGAACCGGGGCGGTCCGCACGCCCGCGCGCCTGATTGCGTTTCCGTTCACGTTGGCCTGGCTGTTACTTTACGCGGCCGCCGTCCATGCGCGAAGGTTGCTTCGCCTGGGCTGGCGCCGGACTGGAATACAGGAGCAATAACCATGAAATCCATTCAAGTAAAAGAACTTGGCGGTCCCGAAAAGCTTCAGTTGGTGGAAACCGAAACGCCCCAACCGGGGCCGGGCCAGGCGCTGGTACGCGTCGCCGCCAGCGGCGTGAACTATATCGACGTGTATTTCAGGACGGGCCAGTATAAGGCCCCGCTTCCGGTCATGCTCGGCAACGAGGGCGCCGGAACCGTCCGGGCGGCTGGTCCCGGGGTGAGCGAGGTGGCGCCCGGCGACCGCGTGGCCTGGGCCATGACGCGCGGCTCCTACGCCGAATACGCGCTGGTCCCCGCCGCGCAACTCGTGAAGATCCCCGAAGGCTTGGATTTCCGGACGGCCGCCGCAGTCATGCTTCAAGGGATGACCGCGCACTATCTCACGCACTCCACCTATCCGCTGAAGGCCGGCGATACGTGCCTGGTGCACGCCGCGGCGGGCGGCGCCGGCGGATTGATCGCGCAGATGGCCAAGATGCTCGGCGCGCGCGTATTCGGTACCGTTTCCACCGAAGAGAAAGCGGCCGTGGCGCGACAGCATGGCGTGGACCAGGCCATCCTCTACACCGAGACCGATTTCGAGGCTGAGGTGAAGCGCCTTACCGGGGGGCGCGGCGTGGACGTGGTGTACGATTCGGTGGGCGCCACGACCTTCGACAAGAGCCTCAATTGCTTACGGCCGCGCGGCATGTTGGCGCTATTCGGCCAATCGAGCGGCCCCGTGCCGCCCTTCGACCCCGCCATTCTCAACGCCAAGGGGTCGCTCTTCCTCACGCGTCCCGGCCTGGTGCATCACCTGCTGACGCGCGAGGAACTGCTGTGGCGCGCCGGCGACGTGCTCGGCTGGACCGCTTCCGGCAAGCTCAAACCGCGCATCGACCGCGCCTATCCCCTCGCCGACGCCGCCGCCGCGCACCGCGATCTCGAAGCGCGCCGGACCGCCGGCAAGCTGCTGCTGATACCCTGACGCATGACTCTCAGGACCAAGCTGACGCTCGGCTCCGTGCTGCTGGCGACTCTCATCGCGGGCGCTATCTCGGCGGTGGATCTCGCCAACGTTTTGCGGCTCCAGTTCGATGCCATGCTGGAACGCGCCCAGTTGATGAATAAGGTGGCCGCCGAGCTGGTCCGCGGGGCCCTCAACCGGCAGCTCACCGTACCCTTGCCCGACGCCCTGCGCGATCCCGATCTCACCACCGCGCTGGTGAACATTCTGAGCGCGTCGCGCATTCTCGAGATCGAGGTGGTGGACCCCGGCGGCCGGATTCTGGCCGATAGCGACCAGACGCGCGTAGGCTCCGCCGCGCCCAGTTACCCGGACTTCCAGGCGGTCGTCGAACGGACGAACTGGCATGGCAAAGCCGGTCTGCTGACCTCCGGCGCCCCCCGCTATTACCAGCTCGAGCAGGTCTTGGGCACCCCCGAGGGCCAGCCGTTGCTTTCCGTGCGCGTGATCGTAGCCCCGGCGCTGATCTATGGGGACATTCAAAAAAGCCTCGCCAGCAATGCCACCGTCGCCCTGCTTGCCCTTCTCGGCGCGGTCTCCATCGCGTTTCTCGCATCCGCCGTGGCGTTCCGCAAGCTGGGTCAGATCGGCCGCATGCTCGACTTGGCCGCCAGCGGCGATTTCGGCGACGGGCCGCCCGGCCTCTCCGGCGCCGACGAACTGTCCGCCGTGGCCTCCAAGGTCAGCCTGCTCGGCCAGCGCCTGCGCGGGGCCGAAGTCGAAGTCTCCGATCTGCGCGGCAACATCGACCGCCTCCTGCAGGACTTGGAGGACGCCGTCTTCGTATTCAACCGCGAGCGGCGCCTCATTTTCGCCTCTGGCTCGGTCGAGAAGTTTCTCGGCAAGGAGCGCGCCTGGTTTTCGGGGCAGGCCCTGGCGGACGTCTTTCCACCGGCCTCCGCCCTGGGCTTGCCCATCGAACAAACGGCGCGGACCGGCCGCTCCGTGCATAACCGCCGCGTGACGCTGCCGTCTCAGGACGCGGATGGCACGGTTCGCGGGGCGGTGGCTTTGCTTTCCGTCGACGTCCTCGAGAGGCTGCCGGGGGCCGTGGGAACGGGATCCGGCGTGCTGGTGCGGCTGCGCGACCCCGAGGCGCAGCGCAAGATCGGCCGCGAGCTGCGAATCGCCGACCGCCTGGCCGCCATCGGACGCATCACCGGCGGCGTGGCGCATGAGGTCAAGAATCCGCTCAACGCCATCCTCCTGCACGTGGAGGTGGCTCGCCAGAAGATGGCCCGCGGCGATACCGATATCGCGCCCCAAATGGATGTGATCTCTCGCGAAATCGTGCGCCTGGACCGGGTGGTGAAGACCTTTCTCGATTTCACCAAGCCCGTGGATATGGAGTTTTCGAGCGTTCCCCTGCGCCCGCTGCTGGACGAAATTGCGCAGCTCGCGCTCCCGCAGGCGGAGGCCTCCCATATCCAGGTCGAGGTGCGCCTGGAAGAGGACGGCGTGGAAGTGCGGGCCGATCGCGATATGCTCAAGCAGGCCCTTCTCAACGTGGTGGTGAACGCCATGGAAGCCATGCCCGCGGGCGGCGAGCTGCGCCTGGAGGCATTGGCCGGCGAGGATGCCGCCGAGTTGCGCATCTCCGACACCGGCGGCGGCATATCGCCGGAATTGCGGGAGAAGATCTTCCGTCTTTACTTTACGACCAAGAAACAGGGGTCCGGAATCGGCTTGGCCATGACATTCCGGATCGTGCAGCTCCACGATGGTACAATCGATTTCACCAGCGAACCNNCCAATGGCGGCGTGACATGAGATCCCAAGCGGCGGTTTTGGCCGCGGTGTTGTCGCTGGCGCTGGCCGGTTGCGCATCCCACGCCAAGCCGCTGGCGACCGCTCAGCCGGCCCCGCTATCCACTCCGCAAACCCAGGTGGTATTGCCGCCGGCCCAGCCGTTGGACCCGGCCGCGCTGGCGACGGAGACAAGCTCCGCGGACTCTGTGCCCGTTGCGAAGGNNCGCCGGGCCAGCCGCGACGCCGCGCGTGCGCCGGCCCGCGCCGGCCGTGGCCGCTCAACCCGTTGCGCCAGCCGCCCAGCCGCCGGCGCCGCCCGTGGAAGCCCCCGTCGAGCGGCCCGCCATGCAGGCGATCCTGCCCGCTCAGGAACAGAAGAAGTTAAAGGACTCGGCGGAGGCGCGAGAGAAGGAGGTCCGGGCGACGCTGCCCAAGATGACCGGCCGCCGCTTAAGTGCAGACGATCAGGACCTGGTCAAGCGCATTCAATTCTTCCTGGCGCAATCCGACCAGGCGGAGCGGCACGGCGACATGAGCCAGGCCGATGTCTTCGCCCAAAGGGCCCAGGACCTGGCGCGGGGGTGGCAGAGTGGCAAATAGGCGGCGCGGACCGTCAGTCTGCGCCACGCGTCGCGCGGCCGTCGCCGAGGGCCTGGCGGAGNNCTGGACGCCTTTCTGGCAGCCTTCAGCCCCAACCTGAGATATCTGACCGGCTTCACCGGCAGCAACGGGAGCCTGCTGGTGACGCCCGCGGAATCCATCCTGTTCACCGACCCGCGCTATGCCATCCAGGCCCAGTTGGAAAGCGGAGATTGCCGGGTCGCCATCGTCAAAGGCCGGCTCATAGCCGCGATTGCCGCGGCCATCGCCAAGCGCGGATTGAAGCGCATCGGATACGAACCCGCACGGATGACCTGCGATCGCTACGAATCGTTGAAATCGAGCTTGCCGATGCGGGCGTCGCTCNNCGGGCTGGATCGAAGGGCTGCGCATGGTGAAATCGCCGGCCGAGGTCGAGCGCATTCGCCGCTCGGTCGAGACCAATTCGCGGGCTTTCGAGCAGGCTGTGGCGCGCCTGCGCCCCGGCGTCAAGGAGCAGGATTTTGCC
>PLGA01000355.1:11051-11184 GCA_003139735.1 Bryobacterales bacterium
GCGGCGTCCGTTCCGCGCTGCCGCACGCGCAACCCACCGCCGCGCCGCTCCGCGCGGGCGATCTGGTGGTGGTGGACATGGGCGCGTTCGTCGAGGGTTACGCCAGCGATATGACGCGCATGTTGTTTCTCGG
>PLGA01000427.1 GCA_003139735.1 Bryobacterales bacterium
AAGAAATTCCGCCGCATGCACGTCTACACGCCTCCGGGTTACGACCTGGGGAAAGGCAAGTACCCTATCTTCTACCTGCTGCACGGGGCCGGCGACTGTGACGAGGCGTGGACCTCCGTGGGCCGCGCCGGCTTCATTCTGGATAACCTGATCGCCGCCAAGAAGGTTAAGCCGATGGTGGTCGTGCTGCCCGCCGGGCACACTACCGCTTCCATGGGCGGCGGCAGAGGGGCGGCTCCGGCGGCCGGCGGGGCGCCCGTGCAGCCGCCTGTCCTCGACGAGTTCGCGCAGGATTTCCTGACCGACATCATGCCCTACGCGGAGACGCACTACCGGGTCCTGGCCGACCGCGCCGACCGCGCCATCGCCGGCCTCTCCATGGGAGGCAGCCAGACTTTGAACATCGCCTTCCTCCATCTGGATAAGTTTGCCTACATCGGCGTGTTCAGCTCCGGGGCCTCGCTTGGAGGAGGACGCGGACGCGGCGCGGCGCCGGGCGCTCCCGCGGGCGCTGCGGCCCCGGTTGCTGCTCCTGCGGCGCCGGCCGGACCGTCGCCCTTCGAAACCTCCCACATGGCCGATCTTGACAACGCCGCCCTGAAGAAAGGCACGAAGCTGATCTGGCTGAGCACCGGCCACGATGACGGATTGATGTCCAGCACCCTGGCCACCGTCGACCTGCTCAAGAAACACGGCTTCGCCCCCGTGTTTAAGGAAAGCCCGGGCGCGCACACCTGGATCAACTGGCGCAACTACCTGAACGAGTTCGCGACACAGTTGTTCCAGTAACGGGCACCGGCGCAAGCACGGCTAATCCGGAGTATTCTTGGATTTAGAGGTCCTCCGATGGACGTCCGACATGAGATTGCCGCACAAGTCGACAAGCTGCCTCCCGAAATGCAGGACCAGGTGCTTCGCTTCGTGACGTCCTTGGCCGCTCCTGCGATCAAAGACGAGCGCGGGGCTGGCCTGCGCGCCTTCTCAGGCTCTCTGGACTCGGTTTCAGCCCGGGAAATGATTCGGGCGATCGAGGAAGAGTGCGAGCGGGTGGATGCCGGCGACTGGTAGGTACTTGCTGGACACCAACATAATCGTCGAACCCGATGAAGCCGAGTAGCTGCGTTCTGTGCGCCTCATTGCTGCTGCTGGGCCCGTGCCCCGCTCAGCAGGGGAGCACGCCACGGTGCCACAACAGCACCGTCGCGGAGTTCGCGCCCGGCTTGGCGCCGAGGGCTGAGGCGTTCCTTGCAACCCTCGTGAAGTCGGTGAAGGCAGGCGACAAGGCAAGGATCGCTGGCATGGTTCAGTACCCGCTCAGCGTCTATACTGGCAGGGGCCATAGGCTGATCCGGAACGGTTCGGAATTCGTCGCGGCATACGGCCAACTTTTCACGCTCGGGGTCCAGAAGGCCGTTCTGGAGCAGGTACCCGAATGCCTGTTTGCGAACTACCAAGGGGTCATGATCGGCCATGGTGAGGTCTGGTTCGAAGAGCAACGGGATGGCAGCATGAAAATCAAGACGATCAACGTCCCTTAAGCACCCAGCTCGCGTGGGCAGCGGGCGGTGACTTGCGGTTGGTCGCCCGTCATGCTCCGCCTTTCGCCCCGCGCTCCGCTACACTGTCAGAGGAGCGTCGCAGTGAGAATCAAGAAGGCGGTCATCACGGCCGCGGGAGAAAAGCAGCGGTTGCTTCCGCTGCAAACCCTGATAGACCGGGACGGCGAAGAGAAATCCGTTCTCGGCATCCTGATCGAACAGGCCCTGCTGGCGAATATCGAAGAGGTCTGCGTGGTGGTCTGGCCGGGCGATGAAGCGCGTTGCGCGCAGGCCGTCGCCCGCCATCTCGGCCATGTTCGCTTCGTCCCGCAGCCGCGGGCTTTGGGCTACGGAGACGCCGTCTATTGCGCCCGCGAGTTCGTCGGCGGCGAACCATTCCTTCACCTTGTGGGGGACCACTTATGGACCAGCGGCGCGGAGGCTTCTTGCGCCCGCGGCTTGGTGGATCTGGCCGCCGCCGAGAACTGCGCCATCTCCGCCGTCCAGGTCACGCGTGAAAACCTCCTGCCGCGCTACGGCGCCGTGGGCGGGCGGCGCATTCCCGGCCGGCAGGGACTCTATCGCATCGATACCGTAGTCGAAAAGCCGACTCCCACGGAGGCCGAGCAGCGTCTCACCACGCCCGGATTGCGCGCCGGCTACTATCTCTGCTTCTTCGGCATGCACGTCTTCACGCCCGCCCTCATGGAGCTTCTCGAGGGCCAGCTTGCCGCCGCGCCGGATGCGCGCGTGTCGCTCTCGCCGGCGCTGGCCGAACTGGCCCGCCGGGAGCAATACCTCGCCTTCGAGCAGCAATGGCGGCGCTACGACATCGGCGCCCGTTATGGCCTGCTGAACGCGCAGCTCGCCCTGGCGCTCGACGGACGCGACCGCGCCGAGGTGCTCGCCCAGTTGGTGGAGCTTCTGGCCGCGCGGGAAACGGGAGAGGCCGGCGGGGGCCCGCGGTGAGCGAGCTGGTCGATGTCATCGTTTCCCGCGATCCCTCCGTCCGCGACCGGTCGCTCGATTCCTTCTGCCGCGCGGCCACTCTCGAACAACTCCTGGCCGAGTGCCAGGCGCTCGACCGCTTCCGCCGCTCGAGTGACAATCTCTACGAACGCGTGCGGGCGCTGTTCTTCCTGTATGCCATCCATCGCTTCCATATCCCTCCGCGTTTGTCCTCCGGCGCCCGCTCGCCGATTCCCTACTCCGGCTACGCCAGTCTCCTGAACCGCCGCTTCCGCGAAGCTCTCGACGTGTTCCTGGCCGCCCAATCCTCCACGGGGCCGGGCGCCGCCATTTCGAGCGCCTTGGCCGCCGGCTACCGCGCACTGGGTTTTCAAACGCTGGCCGACCAGGTACGCCGCAGCGTCCGCTCCGTGAAGGGCAACCAGTGGATGTTCCGCACGGGGCACCCCGCCGATTACCCGCTGCGCATCCGCCCGGAGATGCTGGCGCGCCGGGCATCCGACCCGCTATTCCCCATCCTCCGCGAGGCCACGCCCGTTCGCATGGACCTGACGCACAGCGGATGGAGCGACATCTTCTTCCTGGGGATGGATTT